>JAKFYJ010000014.1 GCA_021730935.1 Elusimicrobiota bacterium | reverse complement strand
AGAATGGGCCAGAGCGTCCCGCACCGTGACGGTCCCGTGATAAATTCCGTCGAAGTTTCTGGGAGCCCAAAATGAATTCCCGCCGTTTTTTATGTTTCGTTTTTTATCGGAAAGGAGAGTCGCGAGCGTATATCCGTTCTCGAGCGCGGCGCCTGTCACAAACGGCTTGAACGCGCTTCCGGGCTGACGCAGGGCCTGGGTGGCGCGGTTGAACTGGCTTTCTTTGAAGTTTCTGCCGCCTGAGAGGGCGAGGACCTGGCCGCTTTGGGGATTGACCGCAATGAGCGCGCCTTCATGTTTTTGGGCGGATATTTCGTCCTGAGCCGCCTTCTGCATCAGGGGGTCCATCGTTGTGTGGATGGTGAGCCCGGAGCGGAACAAAACGGTTTCGTCATAACGCGGCGAAATCTGCCGGATGACTTCGCTTATAAAATAATCCGAATCGCTTTGCGGAGCCGCGGACATTCCGGCCCGAATGGAAAGAGGTTCTTTAAGGGCTTTCTCATAGTCAGCGGGGCTGATTTGCCTATCATCCAGCATCCGCTTGAGGACATAATCCCTCCGGGCAATGGCTCTTGCGGATTTTGTCGCGGGATTATAAAAAAGGGGCGATTTGATCAACGCGGCAAGGGTTGCGCATTCGGACAAAGTGAGATCGCCGAGCTTTTTTCCGAAATAAAATTCAGCTCCGGCTTCGACACCGGCCACGCTGACATATCCGTCCTGCCCCATATAAACCTGGTTTAAATAAATCGTCAGAAGCTTTTCTTTTCCGAGACGAAAATCCAGATATATCCCGAAACAGGCGTCCAACAATTTGCGGGTCAGATTCCTTCTTGGCGTTAAAAGCAGGTTCTTTGCAAGCTGTTGGGAAAGGGTGCTTCCGCCTTCGAGTTTCCCTCCGCGCTTGAGGTTGTGAAGGACCGCTCGCCCGATGGAACGGACATCAATGCCGTGATGGGTATAAAATCGTTTGTCTTCTGCGGCCACCACCGCGGCGGACAAAAGAGGCGGAATTTCTTCCCAGCGCGTCGGTTCCCGCCGCACCCTGTTTGTTCCGGAAAGTTCTGCGATGAGTTCAGGTTCTGCCGCGGCGCTGTCCAGGAGAGATCCGTCTTCCCCTTCAATTTTTTCAACGCCCTTACTGCTGAAAATGATTTTTACGAGTTTGGGTTCCTGGACGAAGGACGGGCTTTGAAAGCCGCGGAGAAAAATTTCTATGTCCGGGGCGAGGCCGCGAAACTGGCCGGGAACGGAGGGTTTGTCCTGAACTGGGACATATTTTAGCCGGAGCAAACGGCGAAGGACGGAGCTTGGGGCCTTTTTAGCCTCGGGGAAGAGGACGAGCGGGGCGGAATAAACTTTGGTTGAAAAGGATTCTCCGAGGCCGTTGAGAACAAGTTTGGAGAGTTTGTGTTCTGCCCAAAAGACAACGGAACCCGCCGCTAAAACGCAGAGGACGAAGACGGCGGCTGTCAGCGCAAAGGCTTTTTTATCGCCCACGCCATAAAGTTTACCTTATTTCGCGCGTTCGGCTTCTGTCGGGAGAGGTTTTGCGGACCACTCCTTGAGGTTGGGGAGGGCATATTTCACGGTATAAAACATGCCCCAGGCAAGGAAGATAACCCAGGCCCAGAAAAGCCATGTGGGCATTTTTCCGTGTCCTGCCGCGGGAACTGCTGAAGCGTTGGGATCAATTTTTTCTTGGCTCATCTGATTCTGCCTCCAATATTTTGTATTTCGCTTTTTCGCTTGCCCATTGGCCTGACGCCAGGCTCCAGAGAAAAATGAGAACGGAGCCCAAAACGGCAATGCCCATCGTTCCCAGGAACAGGAAGATCAAGGGTTTGCTGTCGACGCCGCAATAAAAACAGAAGTGCGCCGCGCCGAACTGTTTCCAGAATTGTTTAACGCGTTTCAGATTCGGCCTCAAGGACTTTGTGTTTGGGCGCCTCCACATCTTTCATGTGGCCTTTCATATAAGTCCAGCCGATCAGGAAGAGGAATCCGATCGTGGCACAAAGATATCCCAAAGCGGCCGCGGTGCCGTAAGCCTCCAGGCGCTTCTCTGTGATCACTCCGATCAATGTCGCCGCTGTCGCGAAGACTCCCAGGGCCGTCATGACCCCTAAAATGATCTTGTTCATTTCGCGGCCGTTCCCTTGTCGTCGGCGTCAGCGTCCCAATCTTCTTTCATGCCTTTGGTGGGAGGCCAGGTGCCGAGCCACTGGATGTACGCGGTCAACGCCATGCATTTTTCGTTGGGGTCCCCTTCAGAATCAAAGAGCCAGGGATATTTCGGCATGATGGAACCTTCAACTACGGCGGGCGGATTCATGAAATGGTTGAAATGCCACGCGTTGTCATATTTCCCGCCCACGCGGATCAGGTCCGGACCAATGCGGCGGGTGCCGAACATCTGGGGCATCTGGAGCTCGTTCTGATATTCCGTCGGAGTGGAGACGGGCCCGAAACGCTGGTCCTCATTCGAAATGGGCCGGACGAACTGCGAGTGGCAGTGCCAGCACCCTTCGGCGACATACACATCGCGTCCCAAACGGAGCGCTTTGGCATAGCTTTTCGGGTTCACTTCGCCGAAATAATTCTTGAACTTCGCGGGATATCTTTCCGACATCTTGACGAAATATTCGTCCGGGATTTCGGCGAGCTCTTCAACCGATGCGATGGGGACATTTTTGAGCATCCACCAGGGACTGGCCACGAGCGTGGCGAAGGCGAAGAAGAAGAAAAAGATTCCTGCGACCAAAAAGACCGTGCTGAATTTTTCTATTTTCATCGGATTACGCTCCTTCCGCCTGGGCTAAACCCGAAACCTCGTTGGAGGCGGGATGTGCGGTCCTGTAAATGGCGATGATGAAAAGGACCAGTCCGGTATAAATCGCGATGCCCGTGAAAGTCCGCGTGAGCCAGAAAGGCCTGGAAGCGATCACACTCTCAATCCAAGGCACTTGCGGGAGCCGCCAGAGATATCCCTGGACAAGACCGCCGGCCAAAAGGTCCACCCACATGATGAAGTTTCCTGCTCCGCAGAGCCAAAATGCCCAGGAAGCAAGTTTCCACGGGAGGGGCCGCCCATACATTTTGGGCCAGAGATAAGCCATGTATCCCAAAATCCAAAACCCGAAAACGCCGAACATCACGAGGTGAGCGTGGCCCACCACCCAGTCTGAGAAGTGGATGATCTGCTGGGCGCTCATGGTCACCTGGATGGCGCACTGCATGCAGGTGAGCAGATAATTGAAGATCCCGAGATAAAAGAAGCGGAGCGGGATGCTGGAGAGAAGTTTGGATCCGTTGCCCCGGAGCGTGGCCACGAAGTTGTATGCCACGGTGTAAACCACCACATGGATTCCGACAGAGGCCACGACGGAGGCGTATTGGATGAACATGGGGATGGGGGAATAAAGATAATGGTGCACGCTGTTCAGAGGATAAAAGAACGCGAGGCTCCAAAAACCGATGAGGGAAAGCGCGTGGCTATAAATGGGCTTTTTGATTTCTGCCGGCACGAAATAATAAAGCAATCCCCAGCCGATGGGCGTGACCAGAAGGCCCACGAGGTTGTGGATGAAGGCGGAAGAAATGGCGGCGCCGCCTGTCCCCGGGACGACATATTGGGGCAGATAATTTCCCATGATATAGTTGAGCGCGGTCCAGATGATGGCCGCCACGAAATACCATATCGAGACATAATAGGGCTCATTTTTCGCTTTCAGGATTGGGACCAATAAATTGATTCCGAGCAGAACGACGCCCAGGATCACGAGGGGATCCACGAAGATCGGAGTTTCGCCCCATTCCACGCCCTGCGCGTGTCCGAGCAGAATTCCAAACGCGGTCAGGAGGACGATGGCTTGCCAGGCGACGAAGATGGTCCAGGAGAGGGCCTTGGAAGCCAGAGGCCGGTCCGTCAGTTTGGGGACGACATAACAAAGACCGCCGATGAAGGCGTTTACGATCCAGCCATAGGCGATCATGTTGGTGTGGAACATGCGCACGCGGCCCGGAGAGAGCATTTCGGTCCCGGGGAAAGGATACATCCCCAGGAGCTGGAGGGAATAAAGCAAGCCTCCCGTGACGGAAAAAAGCAGGCAGGCGAATCCCGCGATGAAATGGGCCCGGACCAGCGGCTCATCGACGAGGGGAATTTTATTTGTTTCGGTCATTGCTGTCTCCTTTGGTGCGGATCTTTTTTTCAAGGCGCAGTATAAAAATAAACAGGAGGATCGTTCCTCCGATGATGATCCCGAACTCCTGCCAGAAAGGCAAAAATGTAAATGAGATCATAATTCGCGAAATTATACTTAAGGAAGAAATGGGGCAATATGATCTATGTCATATTGCGCGAGGAGGGAGTCTATTGAATTAAAGCGTGGGAAGCGAGGAGCGGCGGCGGGCCGGGAACGCTCGGTCCAACACTTCGATTTCTTCTTTGGAGAGTTTGATACGCATGGCCTGAACATTTTCCTGAGTCCGTTTGGCGTCGGAAGATTTGGGGATCGCGATGACGGCGGGGTCGCGGGTTAAATAAGACAGAATGATTTGCGCGGGCGCGGCGCCGTGTCCGTTGGCGATTTTGGAGAGGTCAGGATGCTTGGCAATCTTTCCCTGGCCGAAGGGACTGTAAGCGACGACTGTGACACCGTTCTGTTTGCACCAGGGGATTAGATCAAATTCGATGGCGCGCTCTTCAGGATGATAAAGCACCTGGTTCCAGATGATTTTTCCTTTTCCCATTATCTTTATGGATTCCTCCATGTCGGAAGCGGAAAAATTGCTGACTCCCCATTGGCGTATTTTGCCCTGCTCTTTTAATTTTTCAAAAGCCTTGAACGCTTCTTCGATCCGCGTGTTTTTTTGACGCCAGTGCAGTAAATATCCATCGAGATAATCGGTTTTGAGGCGCCTGAGACTTCTTTCGCAAGCTTCGATTGTGCCCGCATAGGTTGCGTTGGAAGGAAGGACTTTGGAGATGATGAAAATGTTTTTGCGTATTCCTGAAACGGCTTCCGCCACGATTTCTTCAACTTTTCCGTCGCCATACATTTCCGCCGTGTCGATGTGGTTGGCTCCGGCTTCAATGCCTTTGCGAAGAGCATCGACGGACGCTTTGGGGGCGGACTCCATGTTCCAGGTGCCGAGCCCGATGGTCGTGAGGGTCATGAGGCACATTGTAGAATTTCCGCAATGCGGCGGGCAATATTTTAAAAAAATGGTAATATGTGATTTCAATGAGAAAATTTTTGGTCCTGCTTTGGGCTTTAAACCTCGCGTTGCCGCTTTTTCGGGCCGCCGCACCTCTGCCGGAACTCGTTTGCGCTGTCTGCGAAGCGGACGGACACAAACTTTGCGAAACCGAACAGCACGAGTGCTCGCATCATAAGAAGAAATCCCAAAATTCCGAACGCTCTTCCATGGGCCACAAGTGCGCTCAGCCCAGCGGCGCGTCGCTGCTCGCCGAAGGCATGCGGTATCTGCCCCCTGTGTTTGACGGCATTTCCCAAACTTTTAAAACTGATGCGTCCGATATTTGCAAAAGCGCAGTTCCTCACGCAGGATTTCGTCCGTTCATCGATCACCCTCCTTCCGCCTAAATCATCTCTTTCCTTCATAATTAAGGTTCCCCGGCTATAAAACAGCAGACGCTGTTTTTGTTTGGCTTTATTTTCACAGGTCAAGGAGGATACATGATTTCGTTTTTATTGACGGCAGTTTTATTGTTGCAGGCAGGAAACGTCTTTGCGGCGCAAAGCGACGCGGACGCCATTCAGATGGAACCCATCGTCGTTTTGGGGAGCAGGATCGAGCATAACCCGGCGGGCAGGACCATCGGGAAACTCGAGAGGAACAAATTGGAAAGCACGGACGCGTTCACTCTGAGAGATCTTCTGATCACTTTGCCGGGCGTGACGGCGCGGCAGTCCAACGGCCCGAGAGACGCCACGATTTCGCTCCGCGGTTCAGGAGGGAAAGTCGGGTTCGGAGTGCGGAACATCAAGATGTATGAGGACTGGTTCCCCGTGACTCAGTCGGACGGGCTTTCCCGGACAGACTTGCACGATCCCAACGCTTACGAAGGCGTGGACGCGATCCGCGGGCCGTCGTCTTCACTTTATGACAATTACGCCCAGGGCGGCGTGATCAATTTTCGCTCGCGTAAAGGCCGGGACATCCATGGCGTCGACGTCGGCGCGGATGCAGGCAGTTTCGGATATTCCAACAATTACGTTCACGCGGGAAACCGATATGACCATTTCGAATATTCCGCTTTCGTGAGCTATGTCCGCGGCGACGGATACATCGACCACAGCGTTTTCCGAACCGTCACAGAAAACATCACCCTCAGCTTCACGCCGGACCAGAAGCGGACTTTCATATTCAAATATCTGAACAACGACCTCAAGGCCGATGTCCCGAGCAGGCTCACGCTGGACCAATTTAACCAGAACCCCAGCACCCAGGGGATCACGAACGTGACCGGCATCGGAAATGTTTCCGCGGACCGCACGCAGCAGCAGAGAGACGACCGGCGCACCATCATCGGCGGCCGTTATGAATATGCTGTTTCTCCGCAAACGGGTTTCAGGTTTATGGGCGAATATGACGTCAAGGACATCAACCAGACTTTCGGGACGATCGGCGACAATATTAATCCGAACTTCCAGCAGAGCATGGACGTCACTCACGAGAACGCGATCGCAGGGATTTCGGCGAAACATTATGCCGGGATGTTTTTCAACTACATGGAACAGGAGGCGTCAGGATACAGAAACCTTGCGGACTATAACGGGACGCGGGGCGCTCTGCAATCCAACACGCGGGGATATCATCAGAATGTGGGCGGAAGGATCCGCGAAGAACTTGCCTTCAACGACCGTTGGACCGCCATTGCCGGGCTGGGCGTGGAATCTTCGCTTATCAGAGCGGATGTCCAGACCCGCACCGCATCGGAAACATATTCGAGGGTGAGCGCTGACAGAAGGTTCTTCAACACCGCGCCCGAAGGGAGCCTCATTTATTCTCCCAGACAAGATCTCAAATTCCACGGCCGCGTCGGCATGGCTTACGGGACACCCAGCATCAGCCAGCTCACGACCACGCCTGCCGGCATCACCGGCAACAACACCAGCCTTGACGCTCAGAGGAATTTGGGGTTTGAGCTGGGTTCCAACGGAAAGGTTTTTGATAGGCTCAAATTCGACATTACAGGATATTACGAATTTTTCTATGATGAATATGTGACCCAGTCCCCTGCCTCAGGGCTTTCGAGCTTCACCAGCAACGCGCCCCGTGCGGAACACCGCGGAGTGGAAGCTTCACTCGACTTCAATCCCTGGAAAGGGCTGTTCACAAGCGTTTCGTATTCGTTCAACGATCATGTTTATAAGGAATTCATGGAGTCCATCGGTTCCGGGTCATCCGTTGTGACTCTGGACCGTTCTGGCAAACAGGTCCCCGGCGTGGAAAGGCATGTGATCAATTCCCGTCTTGGATATGAAACTGCAGGCCGCACGGGCGGGTGGATTGAGCTGGTGCGCATCGAGCCGTATTACATCAACAACAATAATACGCTTGAGGTTCCCGCCTCAACCTTGTTCAACCTCAATGTGCATTACACGAAAGAAGTGAAATGGGGATGGGTGAGCAAAATCACCTTGTTCTCCGACGTCCGCAACGTGTTCGACCAAAAATACATCGGCTCCGCGGTCGTGGTGGCGGACGCGACGACGGACACTCTCTCGAGCCTGTCTTCCACGAAGCAGGCTTTTTTCGCGGGCCAGCCTCTGTCGTTCAATGCCGGAGTTAAAATCTCATTCTAATGAATGATAACACGATTCAAACCGCTGAAACGATGCCGCCGTCATATCCTCGGATATGGCGGTGGCATTTCTTCGCCGGCCTTTTTCTGAGCCCGACTCTGGCAACCCTTGCCGTCACGGGACTGATCTATCTCTTCAAGCCCCAGGCGGAACCCGCGCTTTATCGGCGTTGGCTCGAAGTCCCTGCTTCTGCTCAGCAGGTGTCCGCTCAGTCCCAACTGGACGCGGCATTGAAAGAGTTTCCCGGCGCGAAACTGCAATATGTAATCACGAGCCCGGGCCCTGGCAAATCCATGCAGGTTTTCCTCAAGACAAAAACCGGAGAACCGACGGCGGTTTATGTGAACCCGCACACGGGTGAACTGGTTGGGAGCCAGCGTTCTGACAGGACCCTGATGCAGTTGGCCCACGACATCCACGGTTCATTGCTCATCGGAAAACCCGGCGAAATCATCATGGAACTGACGGCAGGTTGGGCTTTCATCCTGGTTGCAACCGGGCTTTTTCTGTGGTGGCCGAAAGACAAAAGTTTCGGAGGAGTTTTTTGGCCGAGACTGAATATCTCCGGGCGCTCATGGTGGAAGGATATTCACGCTGTCCCTGCGTTTTATCTTTCCATCCTGATCCTCCTTTTCCTGGTCACGGGGGTCCCGTGGACCGGGATCACGGGGAAGATGCTCTCCAACTTCGCCAACGCCACGGGAACAGGATCGCCTCCGGGGTTCGGTTCTTCGCCTTTCAAGTCCGAATCGGCAGAAGGCCGGAACCCCGTGCCGCTGGATGTGCTGGACGCAATTTCAAAGGAGCAGCTTCCGGGCGCGAAACCTCAAATCACTCTGCCCAAAGACCCGGGCGGCGCCGCAGTGATCCGCTGGAAAGCGCCCCGGCCCCAGGACCGCGCTTATATCCATGTGGACATCTATAGCGGAAAAGTTTTGGCGGATTACCGCTGGAAAGATTTCGGCGTCATCGGAAAATTTGTTCTGATGGCCGTGGCCCTGCACGAAGGCACCTGGTTCGGCATCTGGAACCAGGTCCTCAACAGCCTCGTGGCCCTGGGCGTTTTGGGGCTGGCTTTGACCGGAATTGTTTTGTGGTGGAAACGCCGCCCGAGAGGTTCGCTCCTTGCGGCTCCAAAGGCGCCTTCGGACAGCAAGCTTCCCATTTCCCTCGTCGCGCTCATCGCGCTTTTTTGCGTGATGGTGCCCATCGCAGGAATTTCTCTGGTCGCAGTCCTTCTCATCGAGGGGATCGCTTCGAAAATATTTGCGCGTCAATTGGAGAATAAACATGAATGAAATTTTTAAGAAACTAGCCCTGGTCGGAGATGTCTGGGTGCTTTGGATTCTGGTCGTTGCGAGCGTGGTTTCCATCGGCGTTATGATCGAGCGGTGGCTCGCGTTCCGTTCCAATCGGCTGCATTTCGGTGAATTCTCTGATCAGCTGGTTCACAGACTTGAAGCGGGCGATTTTTCCGGCGCCCGAACCCTGGCCCGTTCTCATGACAGCGCGGAATCTCGCGTCGTTTTGGCCGGCCTTTCCAACCATTCCAATGGGCTGAAGGCCATGGAGAAAACAATGACCGCAACTCTCACGATGGAGCGCGCCCGTTTGGAAAAAAATTTGATCGTCTTGGGCACTTTGGGGAACAATGCGCCGTTCATTGGGCTTTTCGGCACGGTGCTTGGAATCATCAAGGCTTTCAACGATCTTGCCATGAGCGGCGCTTCAGGGGTTTCCGTTGTGATGTCCGGGATATCGTCCGCGCTCATCGCGACGGCTTTTGGCATCTTCGTCGCTATTCCTGCGGTTGCCGCCAATAATTATTTTCATTCGCGGTTGCGGAGGATCGCGTCGAACTGCAGCAGTTTGATCGACAGGGTCCAAGCTCATGTCCCGGAAGGCCAGCGCCTCGAACCTCGCATGGCCAGCCCATCCATTTCATAAAGCAGGGGAAATATGGCTCATTCAGATTCAGAACTGGACGGAACGGTCACAGGGATCAATGTTACCCCTCTGGTGGACATCATGCTGGTCCTCCTCATCATCTTTATGGTGACGGCGCATTTCGTTTCGGACAGCGGAATAAAAATAAACCTGCCCAAGGCGGCCGCAGGAGAAGCATCCGTGACGGCATCGCTGACTGTGACGCTGGATGCGGGAGGGAAGTTGCGGCTTTTGGATAATGAGATCGACGTGAACGGGCTCAAAGCGAACCTGAACCGCGAGTCGAAACTTAACCCCGGAGTGAGAGTGACTCTCGCGGCGGACGGCTCTTTGCCTTATCGTCAAATCGTTTCCGTGTTGGACGCGATCAAGCAGTCAGGCGTCACGCGCGTCGCCCTTGCGGCGGAGCGGTGAAATGACAAGGACGGATAAAATCATCGGCGGAACAGGAATGGGGATGCTCGCGTCTTGCGTCATTCATGCGGCGATGGCCGGCTCAGCTTATTTAGGATTCGCCTCCCGAAAGGGCGCGCCGATCATCGCAGAACTGGATTTGTCCATGGCTCCGTTGGTTTCAGCGGCAGTCAATCAGGGAGGTCATCGAAGCTTTAAGCCCGCGGAATCCTGGACGCTCCCCAAAAAGGGTAACGCTCCTCTCCCTTCTCCAGTTCCCGTTCAGGAAACCAAAGAAGAAGTCTTGAAGCAAGAAAATCAAGAGGTCCCTTGCGCAGACCCTTGTCCTCAAAACGGAGCGGGCATTGCTGGAGGGGTTTTTATTCCCGCCTCGCAGGCGGCGCGGAAGCCCAGATGGATAAAAAACTTCATCGCTCCTCAGGATTATCCCGCTGTTGCAAGACAAGAAGGCAAAGACGGCCGCGTGGTCATTTCCGTATGGATCGATTCCGAAGGCCGCGTGCAGGACGCTCGGCTTTTGCAGGGAAGCTATGGCGCTCTCAACGAAGCCGCTCTCCGAAAAGTCCGCGAAGCCGTTTTCTCCCCGGCCTATAATTCCGACGGACAGCCTGTTGCGTGCAAAGTAACCCTCCCAATCCAGTTCGAACTCAGATAAAAACATTTTCAAGAAACTTCTTGACAAGATTTTTATTTTTGATATCATGTCGAGATAATGCTTAAAATAAATTGCTGCGAGATGATGTGTATGTGCAACTTCTCTTTGGGAGAGGGCGACACCGCTTTGTAATCATCAGGCAGTAAAAAATAAAGCAAACCCACTTCCAAAACGGACAGTGGGTTTTTTTATTTTATGGAAACCCGCCGCCGGATTTGAAAAGTGGATTTATAAAGGAGACATAAAGTGAACAAGATAAAATGGCTGTTAATCGCAGGCGCAGTGGTGGGATCAGGAGTGTTTGGAACGGCAGTTGGGCGCGCGGAAGATCCTGCGGTTTCGCTTGAAACGCTGGACCAGAAAATAAAAGTGCTGGAAAGAAAATTGGAGCTGGACGCGGAAGCGGCGGAAGAGAAAAAGAAGACCGGAGCTTCCGTTCAGGCGAATCCGGACGGCATCGCTATCAAGTCCGGCGACGGGAAGTTTTCATTCAGGCTGCGCGGGGTTGTGCAGGCGGACGCTCGGTTTTATTTGGATGACCAGAGGGTTCCTCTCACGAACACGGTCCTCTTGAGGCGCGTGCGGCCCATCGCGGACGCGACGCTTTCCGGAGATTTTGACGCGGTCATCGTGCCGGATTTCGGCGGCGGCACCGCAGTCCTCCAAGACGGATATTTGGATTATCATCCCCTGCCTTATTTTAAGATCCGTGCCGGAAAATTTAAGTCTCCTGTGGGCCTCGAACGGCTTCAGTCAGACCCCGTGACCCGTTTCGTCGAAGCGGGTTTGCCCACCGCTCTGGTTCCCAACCGCGATGTGGGGCTCCAGATCCACGGAGACATTGCCGGCGGAACTCTCAGCTATGCTCTCGCCATTTTTGACGGTGTGACCGACGGCGGATCTCTGGACACGGACACCAACGACACCAAAGAGACCGCGGCAAGAATTTTCGCGCTTCCATTTAAGAATGCTTATTCCGATTGGCTCCGCGATTTCGGCGTGGGCGTGGGCGGAACTTATGGAACTTTCGTGGGCGCGCTGCCGTCTTATCGCACCACAGGCCAGGCGACCTTTTTCAGTTATGCCGCCAATGTGACCGCAGACGGAACACGCTCGCGCATTTCTCCTCAGCTCTATTATTATGTGAACCGCTTCGGCCTTCTTTCCGAATATGCCGTTTCTTCTCAGGAAGTCCGCCGCGCCAACATTCTGGACAACATCTCCCATGAGTCGTGGCAGGTTTCTGCATCCATCCTCCTCACCAACGACAAAGCAACCTTCAAAGGCGTCTCCCCGAAAAAACCTTTCGAGCCCAAGGCGGGTCAGTGGGGTGCATGGGAAATTGCCGGACGATATGGCGAGCTGAAGATTGATCAGGACGCTTTCAGCGCGAGGAACGCTTTCGCGAGCAAGGCGACTTCTGCAAGCTTGGCACAGGCCTGGGCCGCTGGAATAAACTGGTATCTGAACAAGGCGTTCAAGATCGCCGCGAACTATGAAGAAACCAGTTTCCTGAACGGCGCGACCGGCGGGAAAGACCGCGAAACGGAGAAAGTCGTCATCACGCGGTTTCAGGTTGCGTTCTAATCAATTATAATAAGGAGAATTAAAATGAACCTCAATAAACTTTTTATCATAGCCGTTGCGGCTGTTTCCGTGCTCATTTCAGGAGTTCAGGCGCAGGCCAAAGACAAACTGACCTTGCTCAATGTGTCCTATGATCCGACGCGCGAGCTGTATCAGGATTTTAACAAGGCCTTCGCGGCTTATTGGAAAACCAAGAGCGGGCAGGATGTGACGATCCAGCAATCTCACGGCGGCTCAGGCAAACAGGCGCGCTCCGTCATCGACGGACTTGAAGCCGATGTGGTGACTCTGGCCCTCGCCTATGACATCGACGCGATCGCCGAGAAATCCAAACTGCTTCCTGCGGACTGGCAGAAGAAACTTCCGCACAACAGCACGCCCTATACTTCCACGATCCTTTTCGTGGTTCGCAAAGGAAACCCCAAAGGCATCAAGGATTGGGGAGACCTCATCAAGCCCGGAGTTTCCGTGATCACGCCGAACCCCAAAACTTCAGGCGGAGCGAGATGGAATTATCTCGCGGCGTGGGGATACGCATTGAAAAAGTTTGTCAACGAATCTCACGCCAAAGAGTTTGTGGGTCAGCTTTATAAAAATGTGCCCGTGCTGGATTCCGGCGCGCGCGGAGCGACCACGACTTTTGCACAGCGCGGCATCGGAGATGTTTTGATCGCCTGGGAAAATGAAGCGTTCCTGGCTGTGAAAGAGTTGGGGGAAGGCCAGTTTGAAATCGTGGCGCCGTCTGTCAGCATTCTGGCGGAGCCGCCCGTGGCTGTCGTCGAGAAAGTCGCTAAAAAGCACGGGACCGAAGCGATCGCAAAGGCCTATCTGGAATATTTATACACTCCGGAAGGCCAGAAGATCGCCGTCAAGAATTATTATCGGCCCGTTGATAAAACGGCTTTAGCGAGCGCGGAAGTGAAATTCCCCGACATAAAACTTTTCACGATTGATGAAGTTTTCGGCGGCTGGCAGAGCGCGCAGAAGAAACATTTTTCAGACGGGGGAGTTTTCGATCAAATCTACAAGCCTTAAGAAATACAGCGTCATTCCGGGTTTCGGGCTCACGATGGGGTTCACATTGATTTATGTGACCCTCATCGTGCTCGTCCCGCTTGCGGGCATTTTTATCCGAACCTCTCAGCTGAGCTTTTCAGAGTTTTGGAAAATCGTGACTGATCCGAGGGTGATGGCCTCTTATCGATTGTCGTTCGGGATGTCTCTGGCGGGGGCCCTCATCAACGCAGTTTTCGGTCTCTTGGTTGCCTGGGTTTTGGTTCGGTATCAGTTTCCAGGCAAACGGATTGTGGACGCTTTGGTTGACCTTCCTTTCGCTCTTCCAACGGCGGTCGCGGGCATCGCTCTCACGGATCTTTATACGCAGACGGGCTGGATCGGGAGCGTCCTGGCGAAAGTTGGAATCAAGGTGGCGTTCACGCCGCTGGGAGTTTTGGTGGCGCTCACATTCATCGGTCTCCCTTTCGTCGTGCGGACCGTTCAGCCGGTGCTGGAAGAAATGGACCGGGGGGAAGAAGAAGCCGCCGTGAGTTTGGGGGCGAGCCGGTGGCGAACATTCCGGACGGTGATTTTGCCCAGCATCTGGCCCGCATTGCTCACGGGGTTCACGCTTGCTTTTGCCCGCGCCATCGGAGAATACGGTTCAGTGATTTTTATTTCCGGCAACATGCCCATGAAAACGGAGATCACCACACTTTTGATCGTCACCAAATTGGAACAGTATGATTATCTCGGAGCCACGGCCATCGCCCTCGTCATGCTCGTGATTTCTTTTGCTTTGCTGTTGTCGATCAACCTCCTCCAATGGTGGAGCCGACGGAGAAACGCGCCTGACCATGGAGAAACCAGTTATGTCCTCCAATAACCCCAGGACGAAACCGAATTTGGCCGTCACAGAACCCGCATGGGTCCGCTGGATCTTGATTTCCGCGGCCCTCATTTTTTTAGGTCTTTTTTTATTCATTCCGCTTGTTTCTGTTTTCGTCCGCGCGTTGGAAAAGGGTCTGGGAACATATTCTCAAGCTTTGAAGGACCCGGACGCGATTTCTGCAATCAAGCTGACCTTGACCACGGCCGGAATCTCCGTTTGCGCGAATGTTCTTTTCGGTTTGGCTGCGGCCTGGGCTATCGGCAAATTTGATTTTTTCGGCAGGAATGTTTTGATCACATTGATTGATCTTCCCTTTGCCGTGTCTCCCGTGGTTTCCGGTCTCATTTATGTTTTGCTTTTCGGACTGCAGGGCTTTTTGGGCCCCTGGCTGGACGAGCATAATCTGAAAATTATTTTCGCGATCCCCGGAATTGTTTTGGCCACGGTTTTTGTGACGTTTCCCTTCGTGGCCCGGGAATTGATTCCTTTGATGCAGGCGCAAGGGACCGACGAGGAAGAAGCGTCTGTGGTTTTGGGCGCAAGCGGCTGGCAGACTTTCTGGCATGTGACGCTCCCCAACATCAAGTGGGGACTGCTTTATGGCGTGATTCTCACCAACGCGCGCGCGATGGGGGAATTTGGGGCCGTTTCTGTCGTCTCAGGACACATCCGCGGGCTCACCAACACCATTCCCCTCCATGTGGAAATTCTCTACAATGAGTATAATTATGTCGCGGCTTTCGCTGTCGCGTCCATCCTGGCCCTGCTGGCTTTGGTGACGCTCGCGGCAAAGAGTCTGGTCGAATGGAGAAAGGACAGAGAACTGGCAGAAAGCCACTGGACGGAAGATAACGGATGAGCATTGAAGTTTCGCACTTAACCAAAAAATTTAACAATTTCACCGCCGTCCGTGATGTCAGTTTTCAAGTGGAGACGGGGTCTCTTGTCGCGATCCTTGGGCCGAGCGGTTCAGGGAAAAGCACTCTTTTGAGAATCATTGCCGGCCTTGAAACCCCGGATTCCGGCGACGTGAAGCTCACCGGAGAGGAAGCGACGTTTCTTTCCGCGCGTGACAGGAATGTCGGGTTCGTTTTTCAGCACTATGCGCTTTTCAAGCACATGACGGTTGAGCAAAACATCGCCTTCGGCCTCAAAGTCCGCAAGATGCCCAAAGATTTAATTGACCAGAGAGTTTCTGAGCTCCTGAAGTTGATTCAGCTGAACGGGCTCGGGAAAAGATTTCCGTCCCAGCTTTCCGGCGGACAAAGACAGCGCGTGGCATTGGCAAGAGCTTTGGCTCCGCGTCCCCGCGTTCTGCTTTTGGATGAGCCTTTTGGCGCGCTCGACGCGAAAGTTCGCGATGAGCTCCGCGCCTGGATCACGCGTCTCCACGAAGAAACGGAAGTGACCACGCTTTTTGTGACGCATGACCAGCACGAAGCGCTTGAGATTGCCGACAGCATATTGGTGATGAACAAAGGCGCGATCGAGCAGGAAGGGACGGCTTTGGAAATTTTCGACAAACCCGCGACTCATTTTGTGGCGCAGTTTGTGGGGGAAACGAACTATATCGAGTCGGACCTCTGCGAGCCGGAGCTGGTCTGCTGGGGACCTTTCAAATTTTCCGTCAACGGATTTAAGTTGGGCGACAAAATTCGAATTTATTTTCGCCCGAACGACGTCTATGTCAGCTCAAATCCGGAAACGCTTCAGGTGAAGGGAAAAATTTCCAAGATGCGTTTCAGAGGGCCGCTCATTGAATTGACTCTGGACATCGGCGAACAAAAATCAATCACAGCTCTCGTCCCCAAAGGCGTGGCCCTGGCCAGCGGTTTCCGCGAATCGTCCCAGGTGTATATCGGCATCACCGATTTCCACGCTTTCCGCTCAAACTAATTTCTTTTTTCCAATTAACTTTCTCTTCTTATCTCTCGGCCAGGATTTGATTTCGCATTCGCGTTTTTTTGCGGAACTCTCATCAGGTTGGGGTTCGTTATAAACGCATTTGATCGGGAGCTTCGCTCGGGTATATTTTGACGCTTTGCCCTGGGAATGCTGTTTCATCCGGCGTTTGAGGTCTGTGGTGATGCCGGTATAAAGAGAACCGTCGCGGCATTTGAGGAGATAAACAAACCATGGGGATTTCTTGGGCATGTTTATGAAATGGTCTGATTTTTATTTTGCCGCTTCTTGAAATATTTCAGGAATTCAAACCAGATCACGCTCAATCCTCCGGCGGTGAAACATAAAATCATGTCGTCGAAATGGAGTTGGGAAAAGTGAAACAGTTTCTGGAGCATGGGGTTGAACAAAATCAGGCCGAGCAAGGAGAGTCCTCCTCCCATCACCCACCAGAGAGCGGGGTTTGCGGAATGGAGCGTGCCCAGGATGGTGTCTTCCCAGGATCGGTTCGTGAGGATGAGGGCGAGGTTCGCGATCACGAGAGTGGTGAAGGTGAGAGCCCGGGCTTCGGTTTCTCCCTGGCCTCTGTAGAGCGCGATTCCAAACATGGAGAGCAGAATGATGAGGATGCCGATCCCCTGCATGGAACTCCAGCCCAGAAGTTTCCTGTCGAAGAGAGGTTTGCTCGCGTCCCTGGGTTTTCGGCTCATGATCCCCTTCTCTTCAGGTTCCGCTTCAAACACGACAGAGCAGGCTGGATCGATAATGAGGTGCAGGAACGCGATGTGCACGGGCAAAAGCACGAGGGGCCATTTGAAAAGCACGGGGAACAGAGAGATTCCCGCGATCGGGATGTGAACGGCGAGAAGATAGGCAATCGCTTTTTTTAAATTATCAAAAATACGCCGGCCCAACCTCACCGACTCCACGATCGACGAAAAATTGTCATCCGTCAAAACCAGAGAGGCGGCTTCGCGCGCAACATCCGTTCCCCGTTCTCCCATGGCAATCCCGATGTGGGCGGATTTGAGAGCGGGCGCGTCATTGACCCCGTCTCCCGTCATCGCGACGATTTCTCCGATTCCTTTGAGGGCGTTCACGAGACGGAGTTTCTGTTCAGGGACGACGCGGGCAAACAGGTTGACGGATCGGATGCGGTCGCGAAGCTGTTCATCAGTCATTTTTGAAAGTTCTTCGCCGTTGATGCAGTCTTGCGGGTTGGCGAGCCCGATGTCTCTCGCAATCGCCCTTGCCGTTTCAGGATAATCCCCCGTGATCATGATGACCCGTATGCCGGCGCTGTAACATTCTTTGACGGCGGCCGGCACTTGAGGCCGGATGGGATCTGCAAAACCCACGAGGCCCAAAAAATTGAAAGTGAAGTCATGCTGAATGTCCGGCAAAACATTTTGGGTGAAATGAGATTGCGCGACTGCTATCACGCGGAGCCCTTCAGAAGCCATTTTTTTTACATTTGAGAGGAGTTCCTGCGTCTGTTCGGGCGAATAATGGCAGAGGTCTGCGATGGCTTCAGGCGCGCCTTTTGCTCCGATCATCCAGTTTTTTCCGTCGGGAGATTGCCAGACATGCGAGAGAGCCAGGAGTTCCCGAGTGAGGGGATATTCTTTGACCAGGCGCCAGTCTTCGTGCAGGTGTTCAGTGTTTGAGAGGAGGTCTTCCCCAAGCTTTTTGAGGGCCTTCTCCATGGGGTCAAACGGTTCCGGCTGGCTCGCCAAAATGCCAAACTCCACCAGAGGATGAAATTTTTCCGGCAAATCCTGGCTCTTGAGCTCAAGGTTTAAAAAATCTCCCTCCACAAAAAGTTTTTTCGGCGTCATTTTATTTTGTGTGAGGGTTCCCGTCTTGTCCACGCACAGCACCGTGGCAGATCCCAGGGTTTCAACCGCAGGCACGCGCCGGGTCAGCACATGTTTCTTGGAGATTCTCCAGGCTCCGAGAGCCAGAAAAATGCTGAGCACCACCGGAAACTCGTTGGGCAAAATCGCCATGGCGAGCGTGATGCCTGCCAAAAATCCGTTCAGCCAGTTGCCCCAGGTTAAACCATAGGCCACCACCACAAGCGCGCAGAGGGAGAGTCCGATGATCGCGAGCGTTTTCACGAGTTTGCGCATTTCTCCCTGCAGAGGTGTTTCTTCGTGGGCGACGCTCTCGAGGGCTTTCCCGATGAGGCCGATTTGGGTTCGGGCTCCGATGTCCATCACCTGGGCGACGGCCTTGCCCTGCACAACGAGAGTGCCTGAGAAAACGAACGGCAAGTCTTCGCCTCCGGGCCTGCCGATTTCCTGGCGATTGTCCCAAATGGATTTGCTGACGGGGACCGATTCTCCCGTGAGAAGAGATTCGTCAGTGCGCAGGTGAGTGGACCATAAAATTGCGGAATCGGCGGGCACTCTGTCGCCTTCCGACAAAATGATTGCGTCGCCCCGCACCACTTCGCGCCCAGGAATTCTTCGCTGTTCGCCGTCTCGGATCACCAGGGCCCTCGGGCTCGTCATGTCCCGGAGCGCTTCCACGGCTCGGTCGGTTTTGTGTTCCTGATAAAGGGTGATCGCCATGATGAAAAGAACGAAGCCCGCGAGCATCAGGGCTTCCTGCTTGTCTCCAAGAATAAAATAAAGGAGACTGCTCACCGCCAGCAATATGAAAATGGGGTCCCGGAACATTTCCAGAAAAATCTTGAGCATTCCGCCGTATTTCGCGGCGGGCAGTTCGTTGGGTCCGTCCTGCTTCAGTCTGAGAGCGGCCTCATTTTCCGTGAGGCCTTTGATTGATGCCGGGTCAAAGTCCAAGTCGTGAGGCAATGTGTTTGTCATATTCGGATTATAACACCCTTCTGTGTGGGGGGCAAGATAAATCGGAGGATGGGAGACTTTATATGGTATAGTGACTGAAGACGACGAAACCTCAGGACCTCAGTCTTGGGGTTTATTTTTTTGGAGGAAACAAAATGGAAAAGAAACTGTATGTCGGGAGCCTGCCTTTTGAAACGACGGAAGATGAACTGCATCAGATGTTTGCAGGATTGGGACAAATCGTGAGCGCGAAATTGATCACGGACAAAGATTCCGGCCAGTCCAAAGGATTTGGATTCGTTGAAATGAGCACCGAAGCTGAAGCTCAGGCGGCGATCCAGAAACTTCATGGGTCCACCCTTGGAACCCGCCAGATCACCGTGAACGAAGCGCGTCCCATGGTTCCCCGTTCCCCGGGCGGAAACTCTTCGTTCGGCGGCGGAAAGGGCAGAGGCAATTTTAACCGCAGATAATCCGGCTCGAAAGATTTTGTTTATGGATGCCCGGCATTTTTTTAAGCGGACAGTCTGGATCTCCGTTTTGTTCTGCGCTTTGGGAACGGTTTATGGGGCGGGAACTTCCGAAATTCCCTCAGGCTCGACCGTGACTTTCAATTATGTGCTCAAGGTCCACGACCGGATCATCGATCAGTCGCGGAACGGACCCATGAGATATGTCCAGGGTTCAGGTCAAATTGTTCCCGGCCTGGAAGACGCGCTCAAATATTCAAAAGCCGGAGACAAACTGCATGTGACGGTTCCGCCGGAAAAAGGATACGGCCCCGTCAATTCGAGTCTCTATCAAAATGTTCCGAAAAAATCTTTCAAAGACTATTCCAAGCTCAAAACTGGAAGCGTTGTCTCGGGTCAATACAACGGGATTCCGGTCCGCGCCACCATCATGGGCATCGACAAAAAGAATTTTATATTGGATTTGAACCATCCTCTTGCCGGAGAAACTCTTCAGTTCGACATCGAGGTTGTCCGCATCGACCCGATGATTAAATTTAAGTAAACCATTTTCAGCCCCGCATTTTCCCCGATGCGGATATCAGGGACTTGCCTGATATCCTGACCTCCTCTGAATTGATACATTTGAATTGGAGACATCAATGATCTCCGTTTCAACCGCATGGGTTGAATGTATAATCAAATAAGGAGGCATTTTATGTTGTGGACAATATTTACGGTTCTTTTGGTTCTGTGGGCTTTGGGCCTGGCCACGTCGTATACGCTTGGAGGATTCATTCACATACTCCTGGTCCTTGCGGTCGTGTCCCTGCTGATTCGAATCATTCAAGGAAGGAAGATCGCCTAGATCGCTAGATGAACGCATCGCTCCATATCAAGGCCACAGCCATACCTCTGAAGACAGAGGTTGTGACGGAAAAAATCATGTTCCGTTCGGCGACACAATCGCTCGATGAAGCGGTTGTGGTGTCGGACGCGGACGGGAACATTATTTTTTGGGACGAAGGGTCTGAGCGGCTCTTCGGCTATAAAGAAAAAGAAATTCTCGGCAAGCCGACGGCCATGCTCATGCCCGCAGGTCACAGTTCGCGCGGCACGCGGTTTGACCACATGCTTTTCAGCAAGGCCTCCTTGAGCGACGGGAAGACGCACGAGCTGAGAGGCATCCGAAAAGACGGCCGGGAATTTCCTGTGGAACTCTCACTCCTCACCTGGAAGTTCGGAGGCCAGCCGTTTTTCACCACCATTATGCGGGACATCACGGAGCGCAAACGGCTCCAAAAGGAAATCCTCGACATCAGCGGGAGGGAACACCAGCGGATCGGCCAGGACCTTCACGACGGAATTTGCCAGGACTTGAGCGCCATCACGCTTTTGGCCAACCTCCTTGAAAAAAAATTGTCGAAAAAATCATTAAAGGAAGCCAAGGACGCCGAGGAAATCAGGAAACTGATCACACAGGCCCTTTCCAAGGCGAAGATCCTCGCCAAGGGGCTTCTCCCCGTGGAATTTGAGGCGGAAGGCCTCATGGGGGCGCTTCGTGAGTTGGCGTTCAACACTCAACGGCTGACTCAAATTTCCTGCTCCATGCGGAGCGCAAAACCCGTGCTCGTTTTGAACGACACCGTGGCGGTCCATCTTTATCGGATCGCGCAGGAAGCGGTCCACAACGCTCTCAAGCACGCGAAGGCAAAACACATTATCATCAGCCTGTCCAAGACGCGCGGCGAAATTGTCCTTTCCGTGAAAGATGACGGGATCGGATTTAAAAAAGATAAAAAACACAGGGGGTTGGGTTTGTCCATCATGTATTCCAGAGCTGACACCATCAACGCCACGCTTCAGATCAGCAAAAATGACGGCGGCGGCACGGCTTTGGTCTGTTCTCTCCGCGCGCCGCTCGCAGAATCCGGATCAAAGAGATTCAGATATGCCTAAAATCGCAAAACAACAGCCCAGGAAAGGCAAGATCAGAATCTTTATTGTGGAAGATCATCCTCTCATGTCCGAAGGGCTCACGCGCCTGTTCAACAATGAACCGGACCTCACGGTCTGCGGCCAGGCGAACACGGCTTTTGACGCTTTGAAAATGATATCTCAGCATAAACCCGACATCGTCATCGTGGACATCACACTGCCGGACGGCAACGGTCTGGACCTCGTCAAAGACATGAAGCGGCGCTCCATCAAATCGTTTGCGCTGGTGCTCTCCATGCACGACGAGTCTCTTTATGCGGAACGCGCCCTGCGGGCCGGTGCAAAAGGATACATCATGAAACACGAGGCTTCGAAAGAGGTCTTGAAAGCCATCCACAAGGTCATGAACGGCGGAATTTATTTGAGCGGCAAGATGTCGGACCGGATGCTCCACAAAATCGCTGATGTCAAATCCGTCAACGAAGCTCTCTCGACGGAAACTTTGAGCGACCGTGAACTTCAGGTGTTCCAGCTGATCGGCCAGGGGCGAGGAACGAGGCAAATCGCTGATGAACTCTGCGTGAGTGTGAAGACGGTGGAGTCTTATCGCGCCCACATCAAACTGAAAATGAATTTGAAGAACGCCCACGAACTCACCCAGCACGCCGTCCACTGGGTCGAGAGCAACCAACTCAACTAACCCCCCAACCCGCATAGGGGTTTGGCATACGCCAAAACCGTATCTCTCCCTGATATTCGATCCCGCTCCCGTTTCATAACATGAATGAGCGCAATATCTCATAAGGAGCAAAATAATGAAATCAATGAAAACAAGCATCGCTGTGTTTATGGCGGCCTCTGCCGCAATGTTCGCGGCTTCTGTCCCCCTGCAGGCGTCCAAGCAGGATGAACGCATCGAGTCCTCCGCAAAGAAATCTTATATCTTCAGAACCTATCTTAAGGACGACGACATCAAAATCGAGTCCAAAGACGGCGCCGTCACCCTCACGGGAACAGTCTCGGAAGAATCTCACAAATCTCTGGCCAGCGAAACGGTCACGGACCTTCCTGGAACCAAAAGCGTGAGCAACAAGCTGGAAGTCAAAGGTTCAATGCCTTCGGCGAACTCCGACGCGTGGGTTGCGGAAAAAGTGAGACTCACTCTCTTGTTCCACCGGAACGTGAGCATCTCTGACAGCAAGGTTTCGGTTCAGGACGGCATCGTGACCTTGAGAGGCGAGGCCTCGAGCAACGCTCAAAAAGAGCTCACCGCCGAATACGCCAAGGATGTTGAAGGCGTCAAAGACGTGAACAATGAGATGACGGTTGCGAACGCGCCCAAAACAACCTATGAAAAGGTGAGCGAAAACATTGACGACGCCTCCATCACGGCCCAGGTCAAGACGACGCTCTTGTTTCATCGCTCGACCAGCTTCCACGGCACGAAAGTCAAAACTTTCAACGGCATGGTCACTCTTCACGGCAAAGCGAAGAACACGGCTGAGATCGACCTGGTCACCAAGCTCGTCAGCGACATCAAAGGCGTGAAAAGCGTCAGAAACAGAATGACGGTTCAATAATCAAAAAAGAGAGAGGTGAATTTATGGATGCCGGCTTGATGATAAAAAAATTTAAATGGGTCGGCATCCTCACTCTCGTTTTATTCGCGTCCGGAAAGGTCTTTGCTGAAGACGATCCCCGAACCTCTTCAACGACAGCTCCGGGCGACCCGAATTATCCAGCCGCCATGGCCACGCCCCGCGAAAAATGGAAAGGCGCTTCCAAGCGGGTCCTGGATTGGGAATCGAGGAGCGGGAGAAGTTATTTCATCCCCGCGCTTGAGATCCCGAGTTTCATTTTACTCCTCAACCTGGCTGACCGGGGCATTTACGGCAATGATGTTTATGGGACGACCTACCATACATTCGAAGACCATGTGAAGAACGGCCCCTGGCGCGTGGACCAGGACGATTTCCTCACAAACCAGGCCTTTCATCCTTATCAAGGGACGATCTATTTCGGGTTCGCGCGCTCCGCCGGCCTCACATTTTGGGAATCCCTTCTTTATACCTCCGCCGGAAGTTATCTCTGGGAAACAGCCGGAGAGACAGGCCCGCCTTCGATCAACGACCAGGTCGCCAGCGGCATCGGCGGAAGTTTTTTTGGCGAGGAACTGTTTCGCATGGCCAATCTCTCGCTCGAGAGAGGCGGAGCCAGACCGGGATTTTGGAGGGAACTGGGAGCGGCATTCATCTCCCCTCCCATCGGGTTGAACCGGCTCGCCTTCGGAGACAGATTTAAAACCGTTCTTCCCAGCCGCAACCCGGCCACCTTCGCAAATTTAAGCGGGGGCGCGAGCATAGATTCGAAGGTCACTGACCAGGGAGTCACAAGCACAAAAGGAAATGAAGCGACCGCGGATTTTTCTCTGGCTTATGGCCTTCCGGGAAAGCCGGGATATCGGTATATACGTCCGTTCGATTATTTCCACTTTGAGACCAACGCTAATACGAGCAGAGGGAACGCTTTTGAAAATATCATGACCCGCGGATTTTTATTGGGGGACCGCTACGAGTCAGGCGATTCGTTTCGAGGGATCTGGGGGCTTTATGGGAGTTATGACTATATCTCTCCGCAGATTTTCCGCGTCTCCAGCACAGCCGCTTCCATCGGCACCACCGCGCAATGGTGGCTCTCCCGAAAAATCGCTCTGCAGGGTTCCGCTCTCGCAGGCCCCGGTTTCGGAGCGGCGGGCAACATCGCCGTCCAGGGGGACCGGGATTATCATTACGGCGCCACAGCCCAGGGGCTGTTGGCTCTCCGCCTCATCTTCGGAAAAATCGCCATGCTGGATGCCACAGGGCGCGAATATTATATCAGCGACGTGGGGTCACCGGACACGCGGGGACACGAGAGGATCGCGCGCGGAAATTTGTCCTTCCTCGTGCGGATTTTCGGGCGCCACGCCGTCGGCATTCAATATGTCATCACCAGCCGGGACGCGAGCCATTCCAACATTCCCGACGGGCACCAAAGATCCGAGACTGTTTACCTCGCCTACAATTTCCTGGGAGACTCCCATTTCGGAGCGGTGGAGTGGAGAGACAATGTTGAGGAGGACGAAAAATGACGCCCATCGAATTCATAAAAAAAACAAACACTGTCCTCATTTTTGTCCTGCTCGTCGGCGCTCTGGTCGCCGGGGGATTTTTAATCGCGAGACTGCGCAAGCCCATCACCGCCGTCCATGTGTCTGTCGATTCTCTGCATTTGGGTAAAAAATAAAGATGAGGTTTATCTTTCTTCCCGGGATGGACGGAACGGGACTCCTTTATGAGCCGCTCCTGAAGCAGTGGCCCGAGAGAACCCGACTTTCTGTCGTGCCATATCCCGCCGACAAAATTCTCACTTATGACCAGGTTGAGGCCTATGTTAAAACGCGTCTGCCTGTGCATGAGCCTTATGTCCTCGTCGCTGAATCTTATGGAGGTCCGATTGCCGTTCGGATCGCGGCCCAGCATCCTCCGATGCTCAGCGGACTTGTGCTCAGCGCGACTTTCGTGCGCAGGCCCAGAGGAAATTTCGGAGAAGGGTGCCGCGGAATTGTCGGGCCTTATCTTTTTCGTTTGACGTGGCTGAGAGGAATTTTGGAAATGATTTTGAGATGGCAGGGGATGAGCGAGGGACGCATGCATCTCGTGGTGGGAGCGCTTGACCGGGCGAGGCCGGAAGTGCTTGCGGCTCGATTGAAAGACGCTTTGACGGTGGACGCCTATGAGGATCTGAAAAAGTGCGGGGTCCCGATCCTGTGTCTATACGCCAAAAGGGATTTTATTCTTCCTGACCATTGCCGCGAAACCATACTCGAGGCCAATCCCAGCGTGAAGCTTGTGGGACTGGATACGCCGCATTTTTTATTTCAGTCCAAACCCGCTGAGGCCTTCCGTGAGATTCAGGCTTTCACGCGGACGCTGAAAATTCCCGCCTAAAACTTTCTGCTCCAAACAAGCTGCGCTCCATCTGCATCCTCCGTCGGCACAACCGTCAATTCAGATCCGCGATATCGCCTGTGAAGAAATGGAACGAGCGTTCCGATCGCAGTTCCCATCACGGCGCCTGCGATCACATCCGTATAAAAATGCCGCCCCGCCGCGACTCGAAGGACAGACTCTCCCACGCCCACGCCGGCCGTGATGAGCCAGGGCCAGACTCTGTGACCATATCGATAACCATAGGTCATGGAAGCCGCGCTCAGGGCCGCGAAGACTGACGCGGAGTGTCCGGAATAGAATGATAAAAATTCTCCGGCCCGCCCTTCGGGAGGGTTTGCCGTGTAGGCCACGGGACGGGGCCTTTGAACCCCGTAACGGCCTATGTGGCTGATCGCGGTGTTGAGAGAGAGAACCTCCGTGAACACCAATAAATCCTCTCCAAATGTTTTGCTGAACCCCTGATCCGCCCCATCCAGAGCGATCGGAACTGCAATGGCCAAGGCGACCGCATAATTGCTGATCATTCCCGCAGTCGCGTCTTGATTGCCCAGGACGGGCCGATCAAAGGAATTGACATCATCAGGATTGCAGGGACATTTCTGATGAATGAGTTGTGGTTCAAAAAGCAGAGGAAGGGTGGCGCCGAGAGCGGCCGCGCTCAAGACCGGGATATCAACAGCCGGATTGACGCGATACACTGAATCCCTGCGCGGAGGCAAATCTGAGGTTTCTTCGGCAGTGAGTCTATAAGGAGACAGGATTATAGATGCGAGGAGGATTAAACGCCAATTTGTTTTCATGACTCATTATAGACGTTCGCATGAGGGTTGGATATAGGGGTTTGGAGTAAGAAACTATAGTGTTCGCCCCTGATATTCTGAAACGCCGGATTCTCATAACATGGAGATACAAGAAAGCAAAACATCTCACCGGAGGTATTTCATGAAAGCAGTAAATTCAGTTTTTGTTCTCGCGGCGTTTTTAGTCGCAGGGACTTTTCAGCAGGGCGGAGCGGCGCAGATGACCGCGGTTCAAAGTTCGGCGAAGGCGATCAATTATAGGAACCTGAACGGTTATGTGGGGATCGATTTCAGAGGCACTGTCGTCAGTCCGGAATCCGCGGGCACCGCTGAAATCAGGAACAAAGCGGGCACGATCACCATCAAGTCAAGATTTGAAAACCTGAGCGCGCCGACCAAGTTCGGGCGCGAATATTTAACCTATGTCTTGTGGGCCGTGGCACCCGACGGAAGAGCGACGAACCTCGGGGAGCTTTTAGTGAAATATGGACGCAGCAGACTGAACGCGTCCGTGCCGTTTCAGGCCATGAGCCTGATCGTGACCGCGGAACCTTATTTCGCGGCTTCCCAGCCCAGCAGTGTCGTCGTGTTGGAAAACGCGATCCGCAAGGATAACACGGCCAAGATTGAAGCGGTGGAAGCGAGCTATGAACTGATGCCGCAGAAACAATATACGCTGAATACAGATCAAACAGGCGCGCCGAATGTCATGGACAATCACACGCCGTTCGCGGTTTATCAGGCACGGAACGCCGTGAAGATCGCCAGATATGCGGGAGCGGAAACCTATGCCCCGACAGAATTCAAGAGCGCCGAGGATCTGCTCGAAAAATCCGAAGCTAAGAATTCCAGGAAACAGCGCACGATGACGGCCCGTGAAGCGGTTCAAAAAGCGGAAGCCAGCCGCTTGATCGCAGTGAGCCGCCAGGACAAAGAAAGTTTGAGCGACGAACGCCAGCTTTCTCAAGACATGATTTCCGGCGCCCAGCAAACCGCGGCCTTCGCGACGAAAGGGCAGGCGAAAGCGGAAGCCGCCAGATCCACCGCAGAAACAGCCAGATTGAAGTCTGATTCGGAGCGCGTCAAAGCCATTGACTTCGCCCAGAGCGCCACTTCCGCTTCCGCAGTGAGCATGGAGGACGCAAAATCAGCGCGGGCCGAAGCGATGCAGTCCAAAGGTGAGGCAGCGAACGAACGCGCCAATTCTGCCAAAGCCAAAGTTCAGTCGGAAAGCGAAAAGGCCGCGTTGCGCGCCCAACTCATGACGCAATTTAACCTCATCCTCCAGACCCGCGACACCGCGAGAGGCCTCGTCGTGAACATGTCCGATGTCCTTTTTAAAACCGGAAGCGACAAGCTCCAGCCTCAAATCCGTGAGAAGCTCGCGAAGCTCGCAGGAATCGTCCTTTCGCATCCCGGGTTGAAATTACAGATGGAAGGACACACCGACAATGTCGGTGGAGATGTTTACAACCAGAACCTCTCAGAAAAGCGCGCGCAGGCGGCGATGGATTATCTCGTCAGCCAGGGCGTGGCCGTAAAATCGATCGTGTCCAGAGGCTTTGGAAAAACGAAACCCATTCAGTCCAATGACAGTTCTGAAGGCCGGCAGATGAACCGCCGCGTCGAAATGATTGTGACGGGCGAATCGATCGGATCATAAATCAGGAATTATTTAAAAGGAGAACTATCATGAAAAACAGCAACAACAAACAAGTCGTAACAGAAATAAGAAACGAGTTGGAAGATCTGAAGCAAAACCTCAAGGGCGCTTTCTCCAAATCCGGAGAAATCCTTTCCGACAAGTCCAAGGCGCTGATGGACAACACGATCGAATCCTTCCATGAGCGCATGGAAAAGATCACGGATGCCGTCAAGGAAAAATCGCAGAACGTCGACAATGTCGTGCGTGAATATCCCTGGCAGACGGCCGGAGCGGCTCTGGCTTTGGGCCTGCTGACGGGATTCCTCGTCGGGCGTTCGAGCAAAAACTGAACGATCATGATCCTCAAATATCTGTCTTCGTATGTGACGGAATATTTGGATTCAACGCTCCAGGGAGTTCTGGGCTCTCTCGAATGCGGCGCGCGGCAGTTCCTTTTTGGAGCTTGCGTGTTCCTTTCGGGAGCCGCCTTTGTTCTCTTTGGGGCGTTCATGGTTCTGGCGGGAATCTTTCTTCAAATGTCTCAGAAACCGCAGTTCCTGATCCCCGCGCTCGTGACTGCCGGGATCAGCGTCCTGACCGGATCGCTCCTGCTTAAAGGCGGCTCCTGCATGAGCAAATTGACGCGCCGTCAGACGAAGACGGGCAAGTGAAATAAATATAAAAGGACAATTTATGAAGTATGAACCCATGAACTTTGAACGGCTCCTCGGCACGCCCGGATTCAGCGACGCGATGCTCAGGAACCACTTCACTCTCTATCAGGGATATGTCACCCACACGAACAAGCTCGATGATGTTTTAAAATCCTTCGATCGCGGAGAAAAGACTGTGACCTCGGAATATTCTGAACTCAAGCGGCGGTTCGGCTGGGAGTTCAACGGCATGCGTCTGCACGAATATTATTTTGGAAACATGGTTAAAAACGGTTCGGAAGAGAAGGGAAAAGATCTCTCTGAAATAATCACAAAAAACTTCGGATCCTTCAAAAACTGGGAAGACAGTTTCAGGAGCGTCGCAAAAATGAGAGGGATCGGCTGGGTGCTTTTGAGTTATGATCCCGCCGGAGACCGCTGCTTCAACATTTGGGTGAATGAGCACGACGGGGGAAACCTTTCCGGGAGCGTTCCTCTGCTTGTGATGGACGTTTTTGAGCACGCGTATATTTCCGATTATGGGTTGAAGCGTGAAGAATATGTCGCCGCTTTTTTCAAAGCGATCGATTGGGCCGTGGTGTCGGAACGGCTGGAAGCGGGTGTTTTAAGGAGCCGCGTGTGATCCAGAGCCGGACATCCCTTGCGGCCTTTTTAGTCCTGCTGCTGATATTTTTAATTTTATTGGCGGCGATGGTCGTTCCGTATGTCCTGGCTCTTTTCATGGGAGGCGTCCTCGCGCTTTTGGCGAGCCCTGCCTATAAAACACTGCTTGGAAAAAAACTGCATCCGAGGACCGCTTCCCTGATCGTCACTCTCTCCATGATCGTGCTCGTCATCGTTCCTCTGTTCACATTCACACTCCTGTCCGTCAAACAAGGGCTGGCCCTCAGCGAGAAGCTCTATGACGGCGGCGCTCTCTCGTTTCTGTCCATCTCCAAATATGTCATCCACCTGAGTCCGATTGAATCGATCATGAAAAATTTTGACATCACGGGGCCTCAGGCCAGGAGCGTCATTCAGGACGGCCTGAAATCCGTGACGGGCACGGTCCTTGTCTGGTTTGCCGATGTTCCCAGGATATTCCTGCAGTTGATCCTGGCGTCTCTGGCATGCTTTTTCTTTCTTATCGACGGCAAAAGGTTCGTAAATTGGTTTATGGACATGCTTTTCATGGAAGACGATCTCAGGGAAAATTTGATCGGCTCTGTCCAGAACACCGCGACTTCGGTGGTTGTGGCGAACCTGGCCGCGACCTCGGCTCAAGCGTCCATCGTGATGGCTGGATATATGGTTTTGGGAGTTCCGGGCCCCTTTCTGGCGGGCGGCGCCGCTTTCATTTTGGCGTGGCTCCCGGTGATCGGCCCTGTTCCAGTCTGGGTGATTGGAGCGCTTTATCTTTATGCTCATGCACAAGCCGGTCTTGCCGCCGTGATGGTCGGCTTCGGGATGGCCGCGGGCGTGGTTGACAACCTCATTCGCCCGATGGTTTTGAAAGGCCGTGGAAACATGCATCCCCTGGTCAGTCTCGTGGCCATTTTCGGAGGCATCAGCGCGTTTGGAATCTGGGGAATTTTTGTGGGCCCTCTTATCACGGCGATCGTGATTTCCCTTCTTCAGGTCTGGCCTGTGGTGGGCGAGCGCCTGGGCGTCAAACGCTTCAGGATAGGCGACATTCAAACTCAGCCCAATGAATTAAACGTAAAAAATATCCAGTGAAAAAAATCAGGAAAAGCGCTCAGTATAAAGAAAGAAAGTAGACTTCCCGCATAAATTTGGTAATATTCATCATCCGTGATGAATCTCAAAGACACGACGCATCAGACCCGCGCCCAGAGGTGGCGGGAGATCCTGAAAATCGCCTGGCCCCTCATCATAGCGAACGGTTTCTGGAACCTTCAGCTCACCATCGACCGCGTTTATCTGAGCAGTTATTCCACCGAATCTCTCGCCGCGGCCATGGCCGTGATGGGCGTGTTCTGGGTCCCCATGGCGCTCCTCCAGCAGACCGCATCTTACCTGATGACCTTCGTCGCACAATATTACGGCGCGCAAAAATTCGACAGGATCGGCCCCGCGGTCTGGCAGTCCGTTTATATCAGCGCTCTCGGCGGAATCCTGATCCTTTTTCTGATCCCCTTCGCCGCGCCCCTGTTCAGGTGGATCGGACATTCGGAAACGGTCCGCGCCCTTGAGACGGATTATTTCATCTCGCTTTGCTATTCCGCTCTTCCCACGGCTCTGGTCGCCGCGGCCAGCGGTTTTTACACCGGCCTCGGGCATACCCAGATCATCATGTGGATCAATTTTGTCGGCCTGATCGCCAACGTGATTTTGGATTACATCATGATCTTCGGGCATTTCGGCTGTCCGGCCATGGGGATCGCGGGAGCGGGATATGCAACAGCTTTGGCAACCTGGGTCGCCGCGTTTTATGGTCTCGCTCTGGTCTATCAAAAAAAACATCAGAAAGAATATAAAATCCGATCCGGCTGGCAGATCGATCTGGACCTCATGAAACGCTTTTTGCGTTATGGAATTCCGAGCGGGCTTCAGTGGGCGCTCGAAGGCCTGGCATTCACTGTGTTCCTGATTTTCATCGGGCGGATGACGAACGGGGACGCGGGACTTGCCGCGAGCGGGATCGTGGTGACGGTGATGATGCTCGCCATCCTCCCGGCGCTGGGCGTGGCTCAGGCCGTGTCCGTTTTGGTGGGCCAGCACCTTGGAGAGAAAAATCCGGCGGAAGCGGAACGGAGCACCTGGAGCGGCCTCCAGGTGTCCGCGATGTATATATTCACGATGGGGCTCACCTTCGCTCTGTTCCCGAAATTTTATCTGAGCTGGTTTTATAACCCAAGCAATGCCGCGCTCTGGAGCCAGGTGAGCGTGATCGTCCCAAATCTTCTTCTTTATGTCGCCCTCTTCACGACCTTTGACAGCATGAACCTGGTGTTATCGTTCGCTCTGAAAGGCGCCGGCGACACGCGGTTCGTTTCCTTGCTGGCTCTCATCATGCCCTGGCCGATCATGATTCTTCCCACCTGGCTCATGAAGGATTGGAACGGCGCGGTTTATTGGGCTTGGGGCGCGGCGAGCGTTTATATCGTGTCGCTCTCGATGGTGTTCTTGCGGCGGTTCACGGCGGGGAAATGGAAGAAGATGAGCGTGATTAACTGAACTGAATGAAGGGGGCTGATCAGCCCAGGAACTGGCGGATGCTGGCCGCGCGCACCACGGACTCGCCCAGGTTTTCAGTCCGGTTTTCGTTCAGGGATTCAAAGATGTTCTGAGACAACTCCACATGTTCCTCATTTTTCTTCACGCCCGGAAGCCATGCCTGCACTTTGTCCGTCAGAGTTTTGGGGAGCATGTTCAGTTTGGGATTATAAAATTTCAAGGCGTCCCGCAGGTCGTCGTCAAAATGGATATACATTCCCTTTAAAAATTTAAAATCATCGTCGGTCAGAGCGTTCAGCCCCAGGATTTCGGGCGGCAGTCCGATGGAATAGAGCGCGCAGGTGAAAGTGATGACGCGGGGCAGTTTGATCTCTCCGACATTCCTGGCGTATCCGAACAAGCCCGTGTGGAGCTTGCGCTTTCTTCTTCCGGGCACATGTTTGGCGATCTGGTTGATGAGGGGCGCGAACGCCAGCATCTGTTTTTGGTATTCCGCCGTGTATCTGCGGATGATGTCCAGGCACCGCTCTTCGTCGATTTCCACAGGAAGACCTGTTTCCCGTTCGCGCAGGGCCCGGATCGCTTCTTTGACCGCGTCCGGCGGGCTGTCATATTTGAAAGCGGACTGCACGGTGAAAGTGTGGGCGCTGGGATATTCTTCGGTCGTTCTGCGCACCGTCTGGGGTTTGAGGTTCCCACGGAACGGAGCGGATCCGGCGCCGATGATGGGATAAATTTTGACTCCCGTCTCAATCTCCACCTCATGAAGTCTGCGCAGGGCAATCTTGTTGGCAAGGACGGCGCTCACCATGCCATAATTCATTGCCGGGTCAGAGCGGGCCAAAAAAACTCTCTGGTGTTTCACGTCTTTGTCCTGCAGATAACTGCGGACGATGTGTCCCGCCCTCAGCATGTGCTGCATGTCTTCAAAAAGCGGGATGACATTGATGCGTTCCGGCATGAAATCGCCAATCCACTCGGCGATGGTGATGTCGTTTTCCTTGAACGGCCGGTTTTTCTTGCCGACGACGAAATCGGAATAATAGCGATAGACCCGGTCAAGGGATTTTGCGGATGCCGTCATGGGGAGGATCACTTCAAAGATCGGGGCAATGCCTTTGCCATAAAAAAGTTTGGCCGCGTCAAACGAGCGCGGAATGCTTTCCAGGGTTTCGAGCAGAATTTTGGCTTCGGATTTTTCGACGGTGGGGTTGGGAACTCTCAGCGTGAGGAAAAGGTCTTCGCCCAGGACTTTCTCGCGGAAGAAGGGTTCATAGCGCGTGAGGAGCTTCTTGATGACGAAGTTGTCCACTTCTTTGCCTTCGCAGTCCCACATCTGCTCGTCCATGCCGAGGTGAGAGAAGGCATAATAAGCCTCGCGGATTTCGTCTTCGCCTCCGAGCTCGGAGTTTTCGGCGAAAAAAGGCGTCGCGACATTGTCAGGGTGTTGTGTCCCCATGCATCTTGGGATTTTCATAAATCTGCCTTTGGAATGAATAAAAAATTCTGGGCCGGATGGAACGGTTTTCGAACCAACGGGTAAAGACACATTATAGAATTTCCTGAGCGTGCTGTGCAATTGACCCGCGGTTCTCGGCGCCTGAGAGCAAGGATATTGTAGAATGAAATTATCAGCTGGATGAGACATTGACTTGAAAGGAAAATATGAAAAAAATGATGTTGTGCGCCGGGCTGTTTGCCGTTGGTTTGATTGGGGGTCCCATTATGGCCATTGAAGAACCTGCATTTTCCATTGTTAAACAAGAGGCGCCGTTTGAATTGAGGGCCTATGAGGCATACTGCGTGGCCGAGACCGTCATCGCTTCGTCTGATTTTAACGAGGCGGGCAATCAAGGTTTCCGCCGGCTGTTCCGATATATTCAGGGAGAAAATCAGTCGCAAAAGAAGTTGCCGATGACGGCGCCTGTGGGGATTGAGGCTTCAGGCCCCGTAAAAATTCCCATGACGGCTCCCGTGGGGCAATCTCTGGGCCCCGACGGATATCAGGTCTGGTTCGTGATGCCGAAAGGCGAAACACTGGAAACGCTTCCGAAACCGACCAACCCTGAAGTCAGGATTCGTTGCATTGAGGCAAGAACTGTCGCTGTGCTGAGGTATTCCGGCAGTTGGTCCGAATCAAGATATGAAGCCAAGAAGGCGGAACTGTTGAACTGGATCAAGAAAGAAAAAATGGTTTCCGTGGGGACTCCCCTCCTCGCTCGCTATAATTCTCCTTTCACGCTATGGTTCCTGCGGCGCAACGAAGTGCAGATCGAGATCTCTGGGGGAAAATGAGGTGAAAAAAATTCTTGTGATGCTCTCTTTATTGCCTTTCACCGGATGCGCCGCGTCCATGCCGAAACTTAAGACCGTCGAAAATGTGGACATCAAACGCTTCATGGGTCCGTGGCATGTCATCGCCTGCATCCCGACCTTCATCGAGACGAAAGCCGCCAACGCGATTGAAACTTATCGGCTGGACCCTGACGGAACCATCGACACGGTGTTTACTTTCAACCAGGGAGGGGTGGACGGGCCTCCCAAGCGTTATAACCCGCGCGGTTTCATCGTCGACACAATCAACAATTCCACTTGGGGGATGCAGTTCCTCTGGCCCTTCAAATCTGAATTCCTCATCACGCATTTGAACGCGGATTACACCCAGACCGTCATCGGCCGCAACAAACGGGATTATGTCTGGATTATGGCGCGCACGCCGCAAATTTCAGAGGCCGATTATCAGCAGCTGCTGGCCGATCTTAAAGCCCAGGGGTATGATGTCACGAAAATGCGCAAAGTTCCGCATTCGAAGTGACGGGTTTGTTGTCTTATTGTTTTTTTGACAAGAGATTTTTCACGACTGCAATGAACAAACCTGTGCAAAGCAAATTGAGAGCAAGCGAGAGCATCGCCACCGTAATCGCCGGCCCGCCGATTCCATAAGACAAGGAAATCACCAACACTCCGGCTCCCACTTCGCCCCGAGGGAACATCGCCACTGCCAGGGCCAGCCTTTCTCGGAAGTTCGCTTCCGCCCGATAGCAAAAAATAGGGAACATCTTGCCCAAGTTGGAAATGACCGTGAGGACGAGGACGTGGATTGCGATCATTCCCCAGCCAGGCCACGCGCCGCCCAGATTTTTAGCGTTCACATCCGTCTGCGTTCCCAAAATCAACGGCATGGAAAGGCCGACCAAGAGCATGAACAGAGCGGAAACCAGAGTGGATATCTTTGATTCATTGGCCATTTTTTCCGTCTTGGGGTGAGCCAGCATGCAGCCCAGAACGAAGGCAGGCAACAGGACCTCAATATGAACCGGCACAAGCTCGTTCAGGGATTTGGTATAGAGATAAATGCCTTCGCAGAGGGCGGCGATCAGCGCGGCATATCCCATGACCCAAGGCCAGGTCACGGGCCAATGGAGGCGATGAAGATATTTCCACGCCAACCATAATTGAACTCCCATGAAGGCCACCACAAACCCGAACTGCCACTGCAACCCCACCATCAACATTTTTAAAGGGATCAACAGAAGCACCGTGTCCAAGTCATCGAAAATGGCCAAGACGCGGGCTTTCTTAAAAACCCAAGTCGCGCCAAGACCCGCGGCCGCAAGCATGGTGAACAAAATTCCAGCGGATGTGGGAGCAGAAAACCGAGCCAGTAAAAAAGATTGTTTCCAAGTGTCGGCGTCGGCCCACAGCGGCGCAGGACTCATGGCCCAGACGAAGTAGAGGGCGCAAAATATCCAGGGAAATCCCGCCGCAGTGGCCGCCACCACATAATCCCATCCGTATTGTTTCAGGTTTGATTTGTTGATATCAAACTCCAGACCCACATGGATCATGATGAACGCGAGGCAGAACATCGTCAACAATTTCAGCGGCAACGCGGCCTGAGAATAAAGGTCCGGAGCCAGCATGGGAAGAGCCTGAGACCCCAAAAGGCCCAAGAGCAAGAGTCCGGAAAAGAGAGCGATTTTTTTCATGTCAGCGGCGCGCCAGGGATTTTGAGTTGTGCTGGCGATAGGCAAGCACCCACAGAGTCATGCCTGTGAGCGGGATCACAAAAATCAGCATGGTGTGGCTGAAAGCGGCGAGTTGGTCGTGCTGCCAAGACTGCAGCAAAAGGTAAACGGTGTATGCCGCATAATAGGCAAGGAAAACCGCGCCTTCCCATCGGGCAATCAAGTTGCCCGTAAAGAAAATCGGAAGACAGGCAATCGAGACCGCCAACATGGCCGGCATGTCAAAATTAATCAAGGCGGGGGAAACGGCAATCCCGTTGGGAGCCACCAGTGCGGAAATTCCCAGCACCCCGAGAATATTGAATATGTTGCTCCCCACCACGTTTCCAACCGCGATGTCCCGTTCCCCGCGAATCGCCGCCATGATGGAAGTGGCGACCTCGGGCATGCTGGTGCCCGCCGCAATGATGGTCAGGCCAATGACCAGCTCGCTGACCCCGAACGATCGAGCGAGGAGGATAGAGCCCTCCACAAACCATCGCGCTCCCAAGACCAGAAGCACAAGCCCGGCGAGGATCCAAATCGCTTGAATAAAAATATTTCCCGCACTCTTGGAATTTTTTCCGTCATACTCTTTGTTGTATTCCTCTTTAACTTCCGCTTTTTTTTCTTTGAGGCTGTTTCGGATCACAAACACGGTGTATGCGATCAACCCTGCAACCAGAATGAGCCCCTCCCAGCGGCTGACAGATCCGTCCCAACCCATGGCGATCGCAACCAAGGAAACCCCGATCATGATGGGGACATCCGTCCTGATGAGTTGCTGAGAGATAACCAATGGGGTGATCAATGCGGAGATTCCCAAAATAAAAAGCACATTAAAAATATTGCTGCCCACCACGTTTCCCAGGGCGATGTCCGCTTGGCCGCTGAGGGCCCCCTTCACGCTCACCATCATTTCCGGCGCGCTCGTGCCATAAGCCACAACGATCAGACCCACCACCAGCGGAGAAACTCCGACCATTCGGGCAAGGCGCGAGGCCCCGCGGACCAAGGCCTCTGCGCCGCCCACCAGGAATATCAGCCCCAAAGATATCAAGCCGAAGGTCATCATCATTCAGCGCCTATTTTGACGCGGCCTTTTTTTGAGTATTCTTTGAAAATATATTCTGAAAAGAACCCTCTTCTCCCTTGAGAAGATCCGACATCATTTTATTGATGTGAACGGTCTCTTTGGGCAAGACGGACCGCACTTGGGAGAGCCAGTTTTCCAGTTGCTCGGCCAGGTCTTTGTGGTGCGGCAGATGTTTCCGCTTTTCCTTGGGGATTTGGCTGATGGTGGCCTGATAGGCGCTTCCCACCACATACGCGTCGTCGAGATATCCAAAAAGGCCATAGCCCTCGTCGTGCAGGAAATCGACCGGGTGATAAAGATAAGTGAGGACATATCCGTGCAGGCGCCGGACTTCTGCGGGCACGCGGTCTTCTTCTGACCACACGCTGATTTGAGAGATCATTTCAGGCATCACCAAAATGAAGTTTTTGAGCGGCTCCACATGAAGTTTTGCTTGGGAGGTGCCCACCCTCTTTTTCAGGGCGCTCAAGAACCGTCCATCATCCTCTTGCGACAAATGAACCAACTGCTGTTTCAATGCGTTCAACATTGGAATTTTCCTCCTTATCATTTTACGCCATAAAAAAAGACCCTTATGGCGCGTTGCCATAAAGGTCTTGATCAAAAGCGAAACTGATTATCTCTTTGAAAACTCCGGGCCGATATTCTCGACCGTCTTGACGAAGTTTCCAACCCTTTCGGGTGATCTACTCCCCTTCACTGCTCTAAGTATATCAATACATGACATATTTGTCAAGTATTGGCTTTTATTTTCCTGAACTTTGAAACTGGCTGGCCGGATGGGACGATTTTCGAACCAGCCATTGGATTGACATTATAGAATTTCCTGAGCATACCATGCAATTGATGAAGCGGTTATTGGCCATCGCTGCATAAGGTTTGATAGAATTGATTCAAGCATTCGTACTGATATTTGAAATAGTTTAAAACGCCCGGCGCGGATCGCGAAGGCAATGTTGGCAACTCGAAAGAGCTGCCGGCA
>JAKFYJ010000080.1 GCA_021730935.1 Elusimicrobiota bacterium | reverse complement strand
CTCCTCGGCAAAACTTTCAACAAGTTCGTTCAGGTTTTGTGCGTGGGGGGAATCGTGGACACGCAGTGCGGTGCGAAGATGTTCAAGAAAGACGTCGCGCAGAAAATTTTTCCGATGGTGCAGACCGCGCGGTTCGCCTTTGACGTGGAGGTCCTCCATATCGCGCAAAAAATCGGATATAAAATCAAAGAGCTTCCCATCCAGTGGTTTTATTCCGCCAACACCACGGTGAAAACTTTTTCAGACGGACCCAAAATGCTCCTGGACCTTTTCAGGATCCGATGGATTCACAGAAACACAAAAGCATGATGGCAAGCGGCAAAAAAATGTTGCATAATGTCGTGGATGAAAAACCATGATTAACGTCGGGATCATCGGCCTGGGCTATTGGGGCCCCAATTATCTGAGGATTTTCTCCCAGCTGGACGGGTGCCGCGTGGCGGCGGCCTCGGACATGGATTCCAAGCGCATCGAGAATTTTTCCAAGAATTATCCTTCCGTCCGTTTTTTTACGGATTTCAAAAAGATGCTGACCGAGGAGGTTCTGGACGCGGTCGTCATTGCCACTCCCACCACCACGCATTTCAAGATCACGAAAGAAGTGATTTCACGGGGAAGCCACGTTCTCCTTGAGAAACCTCTCGCTCTCACGACGAAGGAATGCCAATCCCTCGTGGACTTGGCGCAGAAAAATAAAAAGATTTTGATGGTCGGACACACCTTCATTTATAACCAGGCGGTGGGCTGGATCAAAAATTATGTTGAGAGCGGACAGGCGGGGAAAGTTTATTATATCCACGCTCAACGGACGAACCTGGGCCCCATCCGCCACGATGTCGGAGCTCTCGTGGACCTGGCGCCGCATGACATTTCCATGCTTTTGCACATTTTAGGCAAAGAACCCGTTTCTGTTTCCGCTTTCGGCTCGGCTTATCTGCACAATGTCCGCGAAGACGTGGCTTATCTGCATCTCGAATTTAAAGACGGCACCATGGGGCATGTCCATGTTTCATGGCTGGAACCCCGGAAAGTCCGCCAGCTCACGGTCATCGGCGACAAGAAAATGATCGTTTTCGACGACGTGAATGTGACCGAGCCGCTCCGAATTTTTGACAAGGGCGTCACCGTGTCCAAAGAATATCGCACCTTCGGAGAATTTCAGATGATTTTGAGGGACGGCGACATCGTGAGCCCCAAAGTGAACCTCGCAGAACCCCTGAAAGCGCAGTGCCAGGCCTTCATTGAGTCTGTGAAGACAGGCAAGAAACCCGTTTCCGACGGAGTGTTCGGCCTCAAGGTCGTCAAAGTGCTCGAAGCGGCGCTCAAGTCCATGAAGTCCGGCGGCAGAACCATAAAACTTTCATGAGCGAAAAAATTTTTACGATCCTTCCGGCCTATAACGAAGAAGGCAAAATCGGGACCGTCGTTTCCAAAATCATAAAAGAAAAAATTGTGGAAACCGTGATCGTTGTGGATGACGGATCCAAAGACAACACGGTGAAAGAAGCCGAAACCGCAGGAGCCACTGTGATCCGTCACGAAAAAAACGCGGGCGTGGGAGCTGGCATCCGCACCGGAATGCTCTGGGGAAAAAAGAACGGATACACGATTGCGGTCGTCATGGGCGGAGACGATCAGGACAACCCCGACGAAATCAAGCGCGTGCTGAGCCCCATCATCAACGACCATTTCGTTTTCGTGCAGGGCTCAAGATATATGCCGGGCGGCGCCCGCGTCAACATCCCACTTTTTCGCTGGATCACCACGGGCCTTTTCTCATTGATCTTCAAAATTCTGACGCAATTCCCGGTCACCGATGGAACGAACGGCTTCCGCGCTTTCCGCCTCACCATCATGGACGAACCCGGCATGGACATCCACCAGAAATGGCTGGACAAATACGAGCTGGAACCCTATCTTTTTTATAAATGCATCGAAATGAACCTCAAGGTCACAGAAGTCCCCGTCACGAAACGGTATCCCGAAGGCAAAGTCGGATACACCAAAATGGTGCCGTTCCTGGACTGGTGGAGCATCCTCCGTCCTCTCGTCTTCCTAAGATTTGGCCTCAAAAAATAAGTTCGTCCTTCTGATCCTTTTGCTGGCGGCCGCCGTCCGCCTCTGGGGAATTCAGTGGGGCCTGCCGCACGAATATCAATCCGAAGAATATAAAATCGTCAAATATGCCCTCCGCATGGGTTCGGGCGACTTGAACCCGCATTTTTTCGAATATCCCACGCTTTATTTGTATTTTATGCTTTTCGTCTATGGAATTTATTTTGCCGTAGGATATGTCGTTGGATGGTTCCCGACCTCCGCCGATTTCGCTCTTCATTTCGTCAAAGACCCCACGATGTTTTATTTGTTGGGCCGCCTGAGCGAAGCGGTCTGCGGAGTCTTGATCGTGTTTATGGTGTATAAAATCGGCAAACGCATGTTTTCCGAGACGGCGGGCCTCGTGTCAGCGGCCATCGTGGCGGGACTGCCGCATTATATTTATCTCTCGCATATCATCAAGGGGTATATGGGCATGACGGTCCTGCTCCTGATTTTTTTCTGGTTTTGTATCGACATCGCCGAGGAAGGCGGAAAAAAATATTATGTCCTGGCCGGAATATTTTTGGGCCTCGCCGTCTCAACCCGATATCACGCCGCGCCCTATGGCATCGCCCTCATCGCGGCCCACCTTTTGCGTAAAAATCCCAAAGAAAATTTATGGAATCTCGCGATCGCTCTCGCGCTCATCCCGACATTCTTTTTTATCGGCTCGCCTTATGCGCTCCTGTCTTTCAAGGAATTCTGGACCGAGTTCGGATCAAACATGAGCATCTATTCGTCTCTCACGGGGGAAAAACCGAATTATTTTCACAACGCCATGATTATGTTGAACCGCTTTTTGACCCTGGGAGATGTGCCGGCGCCCAAAATAGCTGGAGCCGCCTGCATCGCTGGGTTTGGGATGTGTTTTATAAAATGGGAGAGAAAATATTTTCTTATCCTGGCGCCGCTCGCCGCATATTTATGGATTGTGGGCGGATACCATAACCCTGCCGGCGGCTATTTAATCCAGATTTTCCCGCTTTTCATCCTTCTCGGGGTTCACGGTCTTCTCATCGCCGGAGAAAAATGGGGGAAAGCGATTCCAATTTTTATTTTTGCCGCCGTTTTGGGATGGAACGCCTATGAAGGGAGCGCCATGGCATATTCCTTCACGGTGCCGGACACGCGGACGGAAGCGAAGGAATGGATTGACAAAAACATTCCCGAAGGAAGCGCGTTTTTGATCGATCTCAAAGTGATGGCGCCGCCGCTTTTGATGAGTTATGAAGAGATCGAAAGATTCCACAAGAAGGCGGTGGAGCTGAACCACTATAAGAAAGAATATTTCGCTTTGCAGTTGAAAGCGCATCCCGGGCCTGGGCACGGATATCAGATTTTTACGCTCAAGCGCGATTTCAGGGAGATTGCGTCTCTGCCGAAACAAGTGGAGGAAGTGCAGAAACTTCAGGATCTGGCGGAAGTGAGCGGAGACATTGCGGCCCTCAAAAAGATGGGGATTCAGTATGTCGCCGTTTCCGAGGACACGGAAAAGGACGCGATTTTGAAGAACCTGCCAGGAATTTCAGATTTTTACAGGAACCTGCCGAAAAATGCGGTCATGCTGGAGCAGTTCAGCCCCCATTTCCGAATCGCCCATTCAGGGAAAATTTCAATTTATAAACTTTAAATAAATATTGTCCCCTGTTTTTTCTTCGACACGCTCGCCCGAGTGCGGGGCTCGCTTGGATCTCGCGAAAGCGTATGCCAGTCTTTCGCTCGATACAGTCTCAGTAAAAACAGGGGACAATATTTATTTAAAGCGAGTTAATAACTTTGTTGAAATCCCAAATGCCTTTCACGGGAATGGGACGCTTTTTGAGATGGGTGAATTTGCCAAGTTTTTCGAGCTTGCTGACCAACAGCGCGGTATAGGCGGGGGAACCTGTGGCGCCGGGGGAATTGTAATTCAAGATGTGGAAAGATTTTTCGCCTTCGAGTTCGATGGCTTCTTTGATGAAATTGCCTTTCGGGTCAATCACGGAACTGCGGATGCCGGCGGTGCCGCGTTTCACCAGATCTTCGGCTTTAAGTTCCGGAATAAATTTTTGGACGCGTGCGAGCATGGCTTTCTTGGAGATGGAACTGACCCACTCTTCGGACGCCAGTTTCAGAAAATCCGCGTTCGTGAAAAGCCGCGCTTTATTGCCCAAAGGCCTTTCAAAAACCTTGCATAGAAATTCGCCCAATCCGTTGGCAAAACCTTCATAAGTCTGGCTTCCGGCGATTAAAACAGCGTTCGGCCCTATTTCCCGCCTGCCATCCGCCCGCACGATCCAGTGGGGATCCAAAAACGGGATGTCCGGGTGCTTTGGAACCGTATAAATGTTGCGGCTCACCAGCCCCGATTTCGCCTGGGAAACTTCCCAATATTCTCCGCGGAAATGAAGATCTGTGTATTCTTTCCCGACATTCATCATGTGCGCGACATCAATGGCGTTGCCGCCGGAACAATTGATAAAGAACGAGGTTTCAATCTCCTGTCCATCGACGGAGCGTATGACCAGAGCCCCATTTTTTGACGCCACATCCTGAACTTTAAACCCAAACTTGAACTGCGCGCCCTGTGAGACTGCCCGTTTTTTGAGCGATTCCGTAAAAATCTGATAATTGACCGAGGTGTCCGTCTTGGCAAAGATCGCGCCCAGGCAATCCACATGCGGCTCTAGCTTTTTCACCTGTTCTCCGCTCAAAAGCTCCACTTCACTCGCGTCCATGCCATTTTGGACCGCCCACTGCATATATTTTTTGATGTGCTCGACCTGATGATCGTTCGTGGCCACCTCAATGGTCCCAATCTCTTTCCACGGGAGATTTTCGGCGGACGCATATTCTTTCCAGAGGTGATAAGACAAGTTGGCGCACCGGGCAAAGGTCCTGCGTTTTTCCGGATGCAGATAAAAAGGCCTGTGAATCACGCCCGTGTTCCGCCCGCTCGTGTGGCGCGCCACATCCTCTGCCATCTCGACGAGAACAATTTTGCCTTCATACAAAGAAGAAATCCAATAGGCCAGAGCCGTGCCTAAAATCCCGCCGCCCGAGATGACTAAATCCGCTTTTTCCATGGGGAAGAGAATAGGATAAATCGAAACCGCGCGCAAGTTTTTCCAGCCCCTTGTAAACCGGGGGAATTTCCGCTAGACTTCCTTCAATATGTTTATTGCTAATCTTCCCACAAAAGTGTTACAATAACGCCCGTTATGCCAAAAGTCATGGTGGTGGACGACGAGAATGACGTCGTTGAGCTGATCAAGTTTATGCTCGAGAAGGACGGGAACGAAATCGTGACCGCCTCCAACGGGCGTGAATGCCTGGAAAAAGTGGAAGTGGACAAGCCGGACCTCATCATCCTGGACATCATGATGCCCGAGATCGACGGATATACGGTGAACACCCGCCTCCAGGAAAAAGACGAAACCCGCTCCATCCCCGTGATCATCCTCACCGCCAAAGGCCAGATGAGAGACCTCTTCGCCCTCGGCTCCAACATCGTGGCGTTCATGGAAAAACCCTTTGACCCCAAAGGGCTCCGCGACAAAGTCCGCGAAATCTTAGTCAAATCATAAAAAGGCAAAAATTGTGGAACCTGTAAAAACTTCGGAAACTCCATCCGACTCCATAGAAGACGTTTCGGCCCTCATCCAGGTCCGCAAAGACAAATGCCAAAAGCTGGTCGATGCCGGAGTCAACCCTTATCCTGTGACCGCCGACATCCTTCAGGGCAAAATTTCATCTTCTTATGTCCGCAAAACCTATGACTCTCTGACCCACGGCCAGGAAACTCAGGAAACCGTGCGCTTCGCGGGCCGCATCATGACCCGCCGCGACATGGGAAAAGCCTCTTTCGCCCACCTGCAGGATTTCCAGGGGAAACTCCAGATTTATGTGAGAAAGGATGTTTTGGGTGAAGCTCCTTATGAATCTTTCACGAAAGATCTTGATCTTGGAGACACCGTGGGAGTGGAAGGCAAAGTGTTCCGCACGAAAACGGGAGAGCTTTCCATCCGCGCGGAAAAAGTGGTTTTGCTTTCCAAATCTCTCCGCCCTCTCCCCGAAAAATGGCACGGCTTGAAAGACCCTGAAGCCCGGGCGCGCCAGAGAGAGCTGGACCTCATTTCCAATGAAGATTCCAAAAATGTTTTCCGCACGCGCAGTTTGATCATTCAGGGCCTGCGTTCGCTCCTTGGAGAACGGGGATATCTCGAAGTGGAGACGCCCATGATGCAGGCCATCCCGGGCGGAGCCATCGCCAAACCTTTTGAAACTTTCCACAACGCTCTCAAGCAGAAATTTTATCTCCGCGTCGCTCCCGAACTGTTCCTCAAGAAATGCCTCGTGGGGGGATTCGAAAAGGTTTATGAGATCGGCCGCGTGTTCCGCAACGAAGGCATCGACACCACCCATAACCCTGAATTCACGATTTTGGAAGCGTATGAATCTTATGGCAACATGGAAACGATGATCGACCTCACGGAATATCTGATCACGGGAGTGGCCAACTCCATCGGGTCCGACAAATTTTTGAACCGGCCTTTCGCGAGAAGAACCATCGTGGACCTTTTCAAGGAGTATGTCGGCGCGGAAGAAGCGGGGTTCGTCGCGGCGCAGGACTGGAACGGACTCGCGAAAAAAGCGAACGCTCAGGGAGAAGCCGTGCACAAAGTTTTTGACCACCTTTTCGACGAAAAGATCGTCCAGCACCTCATGGAGCCCACCTTCGTGACGGATTTCCCTGCGGACTTTTCGCCTCTTGCCAAACTCAAGCCCGGATCACCCAATTTCGCGGACCGTTTCGAGCTTTATATCGGCGGCGGAGAGATCGCCAATGCCTATTCCGAGTTGAACGACCCCGTGGAACAAAAAAGGCGCCTGCTTGAATATCGCAAATCGCGGACCACAAATTCCGAAAAAGAAGAGGCCGAGGGCATGGGCATCGACGAATCTTTCATCCAGGCTCTCGAATACGGCATGCCTCCCGCGGGAGGGCTCGGCATCGGCGTGGACCGCCTGATCATGCTTTTCACCGGGCAAACCTCCATCCGGAACGTCCTCCTTTTCCCAACGCTCAAAAAAGAAGTTTAGGTTTTTTGCCTTGACCTACGAATTTTCCATCGCCCTTCGATATTTAAAAACCAAGCGGCACGGGCTCTTTGCCGCTCTCACCACGCTCATCGCCATCGGCGGAGTGGCCCTGGGGGTTGCGGCCCTCATCATCACGCTTTCCGTCATGAACGGGTTCCGTTCCGACATTCAGGAAAAAACCCTCGGAATCTCGCCTCACATCCTGCTCATGGGGTTGGATAAAGAGTCTCCGATCTCTCTCAAAATTTTAAAAGAACGCGTGGAGAAAGTGCCCAATGTGGAGGCCTCCGCGCCCTTCGTTTTCGGCCAGACCCTGGCGAAATCATCGCACGCCACGCAAGGCATCCTGCTCCGGGGCATCGTGCCTGAAAACGAGTTCCGCGTGACCGGGGTGAAAAAAACACTCATCGCGGGCGAATGGGCGGCGCTGGAAGGCGAAAAGTCATCCCAAAAAATCGTGGTCCTGGGCATTGAGCTGGCGCACGCGCTCGGGACATCTCTGGGCGCTCAAATCCTGATTTTCTCTCCCACAGAAAACGCCTCCATGGGAGCCATGGGCATGATCCCCAAAGTGGAACCCTACATCGTGGGCGGAATTTTCCAGTCGGGATATTATGAATACGACGCCAACCTGGCCATCATTTCCCTTGAGAATGCCAAGCGCCTCATGTCCGTCCCGGGCGCGACCGCCATCGGCATAAAAACGAAAAACCTGGATCAGGCGCAGGAAACAGCCGTCAAGGTGGAAGAAGCCGCCGGCCTGAAATTTTGGTCCAGGTCCTGGCAATCCATGAACCGCAACCTATTCCAGGCCCTGAAACTCGAGAAAATCGTCATGACTCTCATCCTCACCATGATTATTCTTGTCGCCGCCTTCACCATCATCTCCAACCTTATTTTAATGTCCATCGAAAAAACCCGCGACATCGGCATCCTGCGTGCTTTGGGCGCCAGCCGCTCAAGCATAAAAAAAATATTCTTTTATGCCGGCACAATCCTCGGGACCACGGGCATCGCCATCGGAACGGTCCTTGGAATCACGATTTCGGAAATCCTGAAAAAAACCAAACTCATTCATCTCCCTCAGGATGTTTATTATCTGGACCGGCTCCCGATCAACATTCAGTGGACGGACATCGCCCTCGTCGTGATCGCCGCGTTCATCATCACTTCCCTTTCTTCTCTTTATCCTGCAGGCCGCGCGTCCAAAACAGATCCCGTGGAGGCCATCCGATATGGCTGAGCTTGCCATTTCTGCAAAAGATCTGAAAAAGACATATACCGACGGAACCAACAGCCTCGAAGTTTTGAAAGGCATTGACCTCGAAATTAAGCAGGGGGAAATCGCGGCGTTGACCGGGCCTTCGGGCGCGGGAAAATCCACGCTCCTGCACATTCTGGGGCTCATGGACCAGGCGACTTCAGGCACACTGAATGTTTTCGGGCAGGACCCCAGCGGTCTCGAGGAACCGGAAAAAGACCTCATCCGCAACCGAAAAGTCGGGTTTCTGTTTCAGTTCCATTATCTTTTGCCGAGCATGACGCTTCTGGAAAACGCCGCTCTTCCTTTGAGGATCGCTGGGACATCCGCCAAAGAATCCATGGAAAAGGCCGCCGTTATCCTGAGCGAAGTGGGGCTCAGTCAGCGCGTCCATCACCTGCCGTCTCGCGTGTCAGGGGGAGAACAGCAGAGAGCGGCGCTGGCCCGCGCCATGATTTCGCGCCCCAAACTCCTCATCTGCGACGAACCCACCGGAAACCTGGACCTGGAACGCGGCGAAGAAATCCGCCAGCTCATCTGGAACCTGGCCCGCAAGGAAAACTCCGCCGTCATCGTCGCCACCCACAATCTCGACCTCGCCAAATCCGCCGACAGGATCATCAAGATTGTCGACGGCAGAATCGCATAAAAATAAAGTATAATATTGAACTCATGAAAATTTATATTGACGGCCAATTTTATGACCGCGAGAACGCCAAGATCTCGGTGTTCGACCACGGTTTTCTTTATGGCGACGGCGTGTTTGAAGGCATCCGCGCTTATAACGGCAGAGTCTTCCGGCTCGACGAACATCTGCGACGCCTTTACGATTCCGCGCGCGCCACAACCTTAAACATTCCTCTTTCAATCGATGAAATGCGCGAAGCCGTGCTCAAAACCCTTCGCCTCAACGAACTGAACGACGCCTACATCCGCCTCGTGGTGAGCCGCGGAGTGGGGGACCTCGGGCTGGATCCCAGGAAATGCGCGAAATCCTGCGTGATCATCATCGCCGGAAAAATCACCCTTTATCCTGAAGAGCTTTATACGAAAGGCCTGGACCTGATCACCGTTTCCACAAAGCGTAACATCCCCGAAGCCGTGAACCCGGCCATCAAGTCTTTGAATTATCTGAACAATATCATGGCCAAGATCGAGGCCAACCGGGCGAATGTGCCGGAAGCCATCATGCTTTCCAAAGACGGTTATGTCGCCGAGTGCACGGGGGACAACATCTTCATCGTGAAAAACGGGGAACTGCTCACGCCGCCGTCCTGGGTGGGCGCGCTCGAAGGCATCACGAAAGCCGTGGTGATGGAGCTCGCGAAAAAACTGAAAATCCCCGCGCGCGAAGCCATTTTTACGCCGTATGATGTGTATACTGCCACGGAAGCGTTCCTCACAGGAACCGCCGCGGAAGTGATCCCCGTGATCGGCCTGGACACCCGCCCCATCGGCGAAGGAAAACCCGGAAAAATCACCAAACGCCTCATCGCTGAGTTCCGAAAATTAACTCAGCGTGACGGCACGCCCATCCGCAGTTCCAAAAAAAACTGAACCCTTTCCGTCGGAACCGCATCTAAAAATCCTGGCAGGACAAAAGCCGGATTTATTTTTTTGTATCCTTTACACAATAATTGTTTTCTGCTATATTTAAATTAAGGAACTAAAAAAATGTCAAACAGATTTACAGAGAGAGCTCAAAGAGTCATCCTGATCGCGCAAGAAGAGGCGAAACGGCTGAACCACGATTATGTGGGAACCGAACACATCCTCCTGGGCTTGATCGCTTTGGGCGAAGGCGTTGCGGCACAGGTGCTTTCAAACCTCGGCGTGGACCTGCGAAGAGTCCGTTCTGAAATCGAAAAGATTGTTGGAACGGGCGACAATGTCATGCTCCTGGGGGAAATCCCTTTCACGCCGCGCGCGAAAAAAGTTTTGGAACTGGCCGTTGAAGAAGCGCAGAACATGGCGCACAATTATGTCGGCACCGAACATCTTCTCCTGGGCCTTATAAGGGAAGAAGAAGGAGTTGCCGCGCGCGTGCTCGAAAATTTAGGTTGCAGACTGGATGTGGTTCGCGAAGAAGTCATCTCTTTGCTAGGCGAAACGCCCCGGCCCCACGCGCAGACCCCGGCCCGCGCCGCCGCAAAGACCAAGACGCCCACGCTCGATGAGTTCGGCCGGGATCTCACTCAACATGCCCGCGACGGAAAACTCGACCCTGTGATCGGCAGAGCGGACGAAATTGAGCGCGTGATCCAAATTTTGTCCCGCCGCACCAAGAACAACCCCGTTTTGATCGGCGACCCCGGAGTGGGGAAAACCGCGATCGTGGAAGGCCTCGCGCAAAAAATTGCTTCCAACGATATCCCTGAAATTTTGTCCAACAAGCGCGTCATGACTTTGGACCTGGCCTCCGTCGTGGCCGGGACGAAATACCGCGGAGAATTTGAACAGCGCCTGAAAAACATCATGGAAGAAATCCGCCGGGCCAAAAACTCCATCATTTTATTCGTGGACGAACTCCACACCGTGATCGGCGCGGGTGCCGCTGAAGGGGCCATTGACGCCTCCAACATGCTGAAGCCCGCTCTCGCCAGAGGCGAACTCCAGTGCATCGGAGCCACAACGCTCGACGAATACCGCAAATACATCGAACATGACGCCGCGCTCGAGCGCCGGTTCCAGCCCGTGAATGTGGACCCGCCCAGCGTAGAAGAGACGGTCCAGATTTTGCACGGCCTGAAAGACCGTTATGAGACGCACCACAAAGTGAAATATGAAGAGGAAGCGTTGGTCGCCGCGGCCGAGCTTTCCGAACGCTATATCACCGACCGCTTTTTGCCGGATAAGGCAATCGACTTGATCGACGAAGCCGGCTCTCGCGCCCGCCTGATGTCGACCCAACTGCCCGCGGACCTCAAAGAACGCGAAGTCCAGATTGAGCAGATCGCCAAAGAGAAAGACGGCGCGATCGCTTCTCAGGAATATGAAAAGGCCGCGCGCCTCCGCGACAAGGAAAAAGAGCTCCGCAAAGCGCTTGAAGACTCCAAGAAGAAATGGAGAGAAAAGCGCGAAACCAATTTGCCTCCCATCACGGCTGAAGACATCGCCACCATCGTCTCCAAGTGGACCGGCGTGCCCGTCAACCGCCTGACGGAAAAAGAATCGGAAAAACTTCTGAACATGGAAGACGAGCTTCACCGCCGTTTGATCGGCCAGGAAGAAGCCATCAAGGCTGTCTCCCAGGCCATCCGCCGTTCGCGCACGGGCTTGAAAAACCCGACAAACCCATCGGCTCGTTTATATTCCTGGGCCCCACGGGCGTTGGAAAAACGGAACTTGCCAGAACCCTCGCTGAATTTATGTTCGGAGATGAAGAATCTTTGGTCAGAATCGACATGTCCGAATACATGGAAAAATTTTCCGTCTCCCGCTTGATCGGAGCGCCCCCGGGATATGTCGGATTTGAAGAAGGCGGACAGCTCACCGAAGCGGTGCGCAGGAAACCTTATTCCGTCGTGCTCCTGGACGAAATCGAAAAAGCCCATCCGGACGTTTTCAATATTTTACTGCAGATGATGGACGACGGCGTCTTGAGCGATAACCTGGGACACCGGGTGAGCTTCAAGAACACCGTCATCATCATGACCTCCAATGTGGGAGCCCGCCTCATTTCGCAGGGAAAATCTCTGGGATTTGAAGTGAAAGAAGACGTTCACCGCGATTATCTTTCCATGAAAGACACGGTCATGGACGAAGTCCGCCGCGCGTTCAACCCTGAATTCCTGAACCGCCTGGACGAAATCATCGTTTTCCATCCTTTGAGCAAAGACCACATGATGAAGATTTTGGACCTCATGCTGAACCGCGTCTCAGAAAAACTTTCCGCGCAGGGATTCAAGCCGGAATTCACGGAAGAAGTGAAACATTTCCTCCTTGAGAAAGGTTTCGATCCCAGAAACGGCGCCCGTCCCTTGTCGCGCACCATTCAGCGCAACATCGAAGATCCTCTTGCCGAACAGATGCTTTCCCGAACCATCCAGCCGGGAACTGCGGAACACCCCACGCTCATCCACGTCTCGTATGACGAGGACAAGAAGGCCGTGAGTTTCTCCACGGCTCCCGTTCCCAAATCCGTTAAAAACTAACCCTTCAAATCCCTGATGTCTTGATCCAAGGCGGGTTTAAAAGCCGCCCTGACATTGGTATACTATGCGGATGAGACTGAAAAAAATATTCATGATTTCAGTCGGGATTTTTATCGCCCTGACCCTTCTCCTGATCGCCGGCAACCGGCTCCTCGTGCGCCCCCTCTCTCTCAAAGTCCAGAAAAAAATAGAAAGTTTTCTCCCGGACCGCCAGGTGCGGCTCGGCAAAGCGTCCACGGACTGGTTCAATGTTTTCGTGGTTTCGCCGGTGGAGATCTCGAAACTCGGAGGGTTCGTGAACGGAACTGCGGCAAGGATCGATTCGGTCCGCCTCAGATATCGCCTGACCGACATCCTCCGCAAACGCGTTCATCCCGACGAAAGCCTTGCCTCCATCACCCTTTTGAACCCCATGGTTATTTTTGAGCCCCGCGAACCCTGGAAATTTTCAGGAGGCAACGGCGGGGGGATGCCGCCCATCGAAATTGTCCTGAACGGAGGAAAGATCGATGTCCAGGACAAGGATCCCAGATGGAACGGCCTGAGTCTGGAAAACATCAACGCGGTCCTGGACGCCAAATCCAAAAATCCGGCGATTGAAATCACGGCCGTGAGCCCCAAAAACGAAAAACTGCACGCCGCGGGCACATTGGAGAACGCGCTGTCGTTCAAGGCGGAGATTCAGATTAAAGATTTCCGGCCCGGAGATTATGCCAAGCGGTTCGATCTCCTGCCCGACACTTTCACCCTGGAGGGAACCGTGGACGCGGGCCTCAAGATCGGCGGACCGATCTCATCCTTCACTCTCCTGAAATCAACCTCCGAAACGAAAGCCGCAGACCTGTGCAAAGCCCTGAACGCTCAGGCGACCCTGCGGTTTAAAAATCTTTCAGCGGTCGTCCCGCTCCAGCATAAAGAAAAAATTGAACTGAGCGCGAACGGGAACCTCAAGGTCTCCGGAGAAAAAATTGAATCCAAGGATCTCACGCTCAAAACGGAGGAAAGCGAACTTAAACTCGACGGAACAATGGAGTCTCCCCTCATGGAGAAAACCTTGTCCGGCGCATTGCAGGGCCGGCTTGGCCTGGAAGATTTGAGGAAACTGACCGGATGGAAAAGCGAACCGGAAAATTTTCAGGGCCACGCCCTCGTCCGGATTTTTTTGGGGGGGACAGTGTCGGAACCCAAAATTCAGGCGTCATTGAAAATGGACAAGGCCGCGCTTTACCGCATGCCGCTCACGGGCGAAGGTTTCGTGGAAACGTCCACGGGAACGGTTGAACTCAAAGCCGCGGACCTCAAGTGGGGAGACGGAACCCTCAAGGCCAGGGGAAGTTTCTCGGAAAACAAAATTGCTTATTCGGTTTCCGTCGACGCGCTCACGATGAACCCGCTTTTCATCCGCCCCACCGACCCCAACAAAACGGCCCTGGCTGGAGGAAAACTGACCCTGGCTTTGTCAGGAAGCGGAAAAAAATCCGATCCCATCGTGAAAGGCAGCCTCAAAGTGAGCGATTTCTTCTGGGGCAACGACGCGTCCGAAAAAACAGCGATTTCAGGAACATTTGCTTCGCGAAAAAAATCGATCCGGGCTTCCGTGCGCTCATCCAAAAATCAGATCGGGCTGACCGTGCTCGCGGAAACCCTGAAAGGCGTCACCGAATTCAAAGACTGCAAGCTCAGTTTTTCTCCCGCGGAATATATCGCGTTCAAGGGAAAGATCGACCATGTTTATGAGACGGTGAGCGGCTCGGCCCAGGCCAACCAGATTTCGACCGGAAGGCTCTCGCCTCTCCTGGGATTTTTCTCACGGTTTGAGGGAAAAATAAGCGGAGCGGGCGTCCTGAGCGGAGAAATTCATGATCCCATTTTCAAAGGAACCCTCGCCAGCCCCCTCATCACTCTCCGAGAAAACTCCGAACCGCTGGGAAGCCTGAAAACCCCGATCGAAGGGTCCAAAGACGGCGTGAAACTCTCAAAAATTGTTCTGGGCCAGGCCGTTCAGGCCTCGTTCGCCTATTCCAAAAAGGACCGGTCCATGCAGGTGAAAGCCGAAATGAAGGGAGCCGACCCCAAACTTATCTTCGCGTTTATGGACAGCGCGAGCGACATCTCGGGAAAAACATACGGCAGTCTGGCGCTGGTCCGGAGAAAAGGCGCGGACCCTAAAAATAACGAGCTCGCCTGGGAAGGAAAGGGGGAAGCCAAAATCCAGAACGGGAAATGGGGAAACATTGATTTTGACGCGCTGAACGCGAGATATCATATCGAAGGAACAAAAATATTTTTCGACAATTTCAGTTTTCTTCAGAAAGAAGGTCACCTGATCAGTTCGGGAGAAACCTCTCAGTCGGGAGAAAAAAATCCGCTTTCGGTGAAGGGATCGGCGAAAAATTTCAAAGTCGGAGATTCCGTCATCAACGGCGATCTTGCGGCGGAAGGAATTTATCGGATGGAAGACCATAAAGAATGGCTGGAAGCGGCGGCCCAGTCCTCCAATTTCCGTTTCAACAAATTCAGCGCGGGAACTCTGACGGGAAAAATTGAGCTCAAAGACCGCGTTTTGTCCCTGAGCGAGCTTGTCTGGGGAGAGTTTTTCAGAGGCAGAGGATCCGTCGCCTTCGGTCAAAAAGGTTCGCCTAAAATCGAGGCTGAATGGAAATCCGGTTCAAAAGATCTTTCCGACTGGAACGAAATTCTGCCTTTGGCGGGCCTTCGCGTGAAAGGAAAGATGTCGCTTGCGGGCAAAGTCTCCGGAACGGCTTCCGCGATGGAGCATTCGATCGCGTCTGAATTCAAGGATTTAAAGATGATCACAAAAGACAGCGCTTCGGAGGAAATTCCCGGGTTTTCCGGTTCCGGCAACGCTGAGCTCTCGGCGAGCATCATCAAATCCCTCACCGTCAAAGCGTCTCAGGGAGACGGAGGCAGTCTCACGATCCTCGGACAGATCAATCTTAAAACGAAAGAAGTCACGCTCGACACCCTGTTTTCAAAAGTGGACAGCGCCCTCGCCTTCGGGAGCCTCGGACTAAAAAATTTCAAAGGAAAAATGGACGGACATCTGGAGATCCAGGGGCCCTTTTCCGAGACCGTGGCGAAGGGGGAAATCAAGGGCGGTGAAGCCTCTTTCGGGAACATCGCGCTCGACTCGTGGGAAGTTTCCGGGACCTTTCAGGAAAAAGAACTCCAGTTCCGGCGCATTAATCTTTATGGCAGAAAAAACTCCTGGCGGTTCAGCGTGCTCGAAGACAGCTGGATCAAGCCCAAAGAGAAGAAAAACGGATCCTACAAGCTCGCAGCCGATTTCGCGAACATTTCTCTCGGCCCCGTGTTTTTCGTCGGGAGCGGAATTCTGGAAGGGGATTGGCGCCCGAAAGAAAATTCCGATAACCTGATTTTCGAAGGCACCGCCCGCGTGAACGAATGCGCGGCCAACAACGTGGAGATGAAGCCTTTCGCGGTCAGAGCCGGATATGACGACAAAATCCTCAGGTTTCTTCCTCTGCAGGAAAGCCCGTCCACCGTCCAGGGCGCCATTGATTTCTCGGGACTTCCCTGCGTTTCGCTGAAAAAAATATCCGTCAAAGACGCGGGAAAAGAAATTTTTTCCGCGGACGGGGACGCGTGTCCGGACAAACCGTCTTTCGTCATGAAGGGGGCCGGAGTGGACGCGAGCGTCATCTCGGGAGTGCTGGGCTCTCCGTTCGTCCTCAAGGGGCCGTCGGATTTCAGCCTGGAAGGTTTCACGAAAAATGACCAGCCGTCGCTGGCGGGAAACATCTCCCTCCGCGGAGGAAAGATCGAAGAAATTCCTCTGGACAGCCTGAACGCGTCTTTCTCGTGGAAGAACGGCCTGTTTTCTCTGGCGTCGATGGAAGCCGTGAGCAGTCAATATTTCACGGTGACGGCTCAGGGCACCGTTCCGATGAAATGGGCGAACGTGGAGGCCTCCGCCTCGGGGATGAACCTCAAAGCCGAGTGCAGGAACGGTCTCCTCGCTTTCCTCAACCTGTTCGAACTGGAATCCATCAAAAATCTGAAAGGGAAATTTTCAGCCAATTTTATTTTGACGGGAAACGCGTCCTCTCCCAAAATCGACGGAAAATTCCGCGTTCAGGAAGGCGAGTTTGATTCAAAATATCTCCCGCGCAGGGCCAAAGAGCTGGAGCTGAACGCGGAAATCAAGGCCAACCGGGTCGCGATCCGCAACACCCGGGTTTCCGTCGCAGGACACAAGATCCTGGTGGACGGATCCGCGCTCACCTCTCTGGAATCGGGAGAACTCAACCTTGAGAACATGGATCTGCGCGCACAAAACAGCGACGGCGTTCCCATCCTCATCCCTCAGCTTCCCGCGATCAAGGAAAAACTGGGACTGCCCCCTGTGCCCTCCAGAGCGGAACCCCGATTTGACCTCCGTCTCCAGGGCTCCACCGCCAAGCCAAAAATTTCCGGATGGGTCCAGCTGGATCAGGCGCTTTTTTCTTATCCGCCTCCCAAGACAGAGCGCGGGGACCACAGCTGGCTTGAACGCGCGAACTATGACCTCGAGCTCCGGTGCGGCAAACAAACCGTCTACCAAAATGATTATGCGACCGCCCATCTGAACGGAAAAATAAAACTCTCCGGAGAGTCCAGAGACATGATCGTTGACGGAAAAATCACTTCCAACCGAGGCTCCATCACGCTGTTCGGTTCCCGCTTTGACCTCAAGGAAGCGGAATTGGAAATCGCCCAATCCGCCGGCATCAAAATCGGGGAAGCGGCGCAACCGGCAGAATCCAAAAACACGGTTTATCTCGAATTCAAAGCCGAGAAGACCGCTATGATCACTTCTCCTCAAGGCGACAAGATCGCAGACACCATCACTCTGGAACTGCTCAGGGCCCCGCTTTCCGGCGGATTCGACCCCAAAAAAGTGATCTTCCATTCCGCCCAGAACCCTGAAATGACCAGCGAGCGGGTTGCGGGACGCGCGGGCCTTGGAGAAAATCTGGACCAGCTCACGCCGGAACAGAGAGACCTTCAGCTCCGGCAGGGGATCGCCCGGCTTCTCGACTCGGAACTGGCCTCTCCCATCGCCCGTTCCGTCCTGGGAAGGTTCGGCATCGAAAACGTCGAGTTTTCCCAGACCAACACGGAAGACCTTCGGAACGCCGCGCTCCGCGGAGCAACGAAATCCTCCTCCCTGGACGCCTTGATCGGGCAATCCGTCCTCCTCGAAAAAACAATTTTCGGGCTGGGCGTGGGATATCGAGCGACCTTTGACCGCATTGAGGACAAGGCGGACCTCATTCACCAGCTCCAGCTGAGATATCCCTTTTATCGCGGCATCTGGCTCTATGGGTCCCGCGACCTCGACAGCGAGAAAAACCTCGGGAGGAACCCGGACACGAAGTTCGGCATCCAGGGAGGGTTCCGGTTCGATCCTTCAAACTGGTTCAGAAAAAAAGAAGACGCCCCTTCAAAAAAGCCCTGAACTTAAGAGTGGCGCACGACGGAAAAAATTGATATTATGATGACTTCTTGTGAATCCTATGCGCCGCGCTTTATGGTTATTTCTGGGAAGCCTGATCCTTTGGGCCTCACCCCTTCTTTACGCCGCCCCGGCCCAGCCCCAAAAGCTTAAAATCATCAAGGAAATCAAAATACTCGGGACCAAAAATTTCAAGGTCCGCTCCGTCCGCGAACTCATCAAGTCCCGCCCGAAAGATTTTTATTCCGAAAAAGCCCTCGAAGAAGACGTCCGCGAGATCCTGAACTCGGGAAACTTCGAATCCGCGGATTTCGCGGTCGAGGATGTGGAGGGGGGATACCGGGCCACGTTCACCGTCAAGGAACGCGCGCTGGTTAAAAAAATCGATTTCACCGGCAACAAGAAAATCGGCAAATCCAAGATGAAGGAAGAAATTTCCCTCAAACTCAAGGAAGGCTTTGACGCGGCCAAGATGGCCAACGACACCCAGAAGATCCTCTCGCTTTACGGAGAAAAAGGATATCCCGACTGCAAAGTGGAGCCTTTCACCACCTTCGATGACGCGCTCAACCAGGTGTCCATCAATTTCGTGATCAAGGAAGGCAACCGCGTCCTGATCGACACCGTCGAGTTCGAAGGCAACACGGCTTTCACGACGAAGAAACTCCGCAGGGTGATGAAGGAAACCAAACGCAAGAAAGTTTACAACTCCGAAAAGCTCAAGGGCGACCGCGAACTCGTCGAGCTTTTTTATAAAAATAACGGTTATGCCAAAGCCGAGCTGGGCGAAACCAAGATCGCCTATAACGCCGACCGAACCAAGATGACGGTCACGATTCCCGTCAAAGAGGGCCAGCGTTATGTGATCGGGACCTTCGAGTTCATCGGCCAGACTCTCTATAACACCAAGGAGCTCATGAAGTCGGTCGAGATGAAGACCGGCAAGATCTACAGCCAGGACAAATACGACGAAACAAATCGGAACCTGAGGGAACTTTATCTCGAAAAGGGATATCTCAACGCCCGCATTGAGCCGGAAGAAGTTCCGGACCCGTCCGTGAACCGCATCAACTATCGTTTCCGCATCGACGAAGGCAGTATTTTTTATATCGACCGCGTCTATATCGAAGGCAACAAGAAAACCAAGGAAAAAGTTTTCCGGCGGGAAGTGATGCTTAAACCCGGAGACCCCTTCTCGTCATCCAAAATACGCCGGAGCCAGGAAAAAATCCTGAACCTGGGCTTCATCGACGACGTGAAGCCCGACATCCAGCCCGGGAGAGAAGCGGACAAGGTGGACCTCGTCATGGACATCGTTGAAGGCAAACCCGGAAGCCTCTCAGCCGGCGCCGGATATTCTTCCAACGACGGCCTTGTGGGACAGATCCAGCTTTCGCATTCCAACATCTTCGGCCTGGCCCAGCGCCTCAACCTCATGTGGGAATTCGGGTCCCGCAAGCAGAATTATGAAATCGGCTGGACAGAACCCTGGGCGTTCGACAAACCCGTTTCCGTCGGCGTGGATGTTTTCAACACCCTCCGTTATCAATCCTACAACGGCGGGTCCAGCGCCGACATCGCCACAACCCGTCTCGGCGGAAACCTCCGCATCGGCCCCAGATTTTCAGACATCTATACGCTCCAGATGTCCTATGCCCTCGTCAGCGAAGAACAGCATGTGCTCACCCAGGAGTTCGTGGGACTCGTCCCCGAAGAAACGCGGACCAAATCCTCGTTCACGACCGAACTCATCCGCGACACCCGGGATTATTATTTCGACGCCTCCCGCGGGAACCGCAATTCCATATCCGTGGAAACCGCCGGGTCCGTTTTACAAGGCAACACTCATCTTGTAAAATCTATCTTCAACACGAGCTGGTTCTGGACGATGTTCCGGATCGGAAATTATCCCTTTGTTTTTTCTCTGAACGGCCGTTTCGGCGGCGTCCAGGAGTTCAAACCGTCCGACAATGTGCCCTATGGCGAAAGGTTTTGGGTCGGAGGCGCGGACTCTGTCAGAGGATATCAGTCCCGCGGCGAAATCGGAGCGATCAATGGAGGCCGTGTATTCACGGTCATGAACGCGGAATACAAAATCCCTCTCTATGTCGAAAACAAGCGCAGGATCCTTCAGTTGGTGCTCTTCGCTGACGCCGGCGGCACCTGGAACAGCGGAAGAGAAATATATACGGGCTTCGGAGCCAGCAACCGCGCGTCTGTCGCGGGCGTCATTGATTCCGAAAACGAGCGGTATATGAAAGGCTCCGTCGGATTCGGGCTCCGGATCACCACGCCGGTGTTTCCGATCCGTCTCGACTGGGGATACGGCTTGAACCACAGGCCTGGAGAAGACATCAGCCAAATTCACTTCACACTGGGGAACCTATTCTGATGAATAAAAAAATTGCTTTCGCGTTGCTGTTTGCCGGCGCCTCTCTGGGCTCACGGGGAGGAGCCATCGAAATTCCTCTCGAAGGGTTCGGAAAATCCGCCACGCTGGCTTATGTCAACATCCACAAGGTTTTTGAAGCGTTCCCTGAGACGGAAAAAGCCCGCACGGAACTGAACCAGCTCATCGCCCAGAAGAAAGACGACATTTCCGCCAAGCGCGAGGAAATCGCCAAACTCAAGGGCCAGATTGAATTTCTAAAAAAACAGATGGGCGCCGTCAATCCGAACTCTTCCCAGAGACCGCCTCAGGAAGCGGCGTCTCCCAAAGATCCGTCCGGAACCACGTCCCTGACCCTTCCTGAAAACAGCCCGCTTAAATTTTTATTCACGCCTCCCGAAAACTCCACGGCCGCAGAAGCAAACAAAACCAATTACAGCACCTTCACCGCCCAGGCGCCGCAAATTCTCCCAGGCATCCCATCTCCCGGCCCTTCTCTCATGGAACGCGAAGCGGAACTGTCCAAAAAACAGTCCGAACTGGAAGTCTATATCGGGACTGCAGAGGAAGAGGTGAGGCAGATGGAAGAGGGAAAAACCATGACCCTCATGGCCAGGATCTATAAAACCCTTGAAGATATTTCCGCGAAGCAGGGCTATGCTGTCGTGATGGATCGGGACAACATTCTTTATGGCGAAACAGCCATCGACATCACGGACCAACTGATCCAAAAGCTGAACGCTCCCAGAATCGGGCAATAAATGAAGCTGACCGCATCAGAAATCGCTTCTCTCGTGGGCGGAGAAGTTTCCGGCGACGCAAAAACGCTTGTCACAGGCATCGCTCCCATTGAAGACGCGGCTCCCACCGACGTCACATTTTTGATCAGCCCCAAACTCTTGAAAGCGCTTTCCACCACTCAAGCCGGAATCGTCCTCATGAAAAAGGGGACGCCGTATCAGAAAACAGCTGTTTTCGTCGACAATCCCCAGGTCGCTTTCGCAAAAATCCTCACTCTTGTCGCCAAAGAAAAGGAATCCAAAGAGTCCGGGATCCATAAGACCGCTGTCATTGCGCCGGACGCAAAGATCGGGACAGGCGTCAGCGTCGGGGCTCACTCCGTCATCGAATCCGGTGCAGAAATTGGGGATCACACTAAAATTTCAGCGCAATGCTATATCGGCGCAAGATCAAAGATCGGCAAGGGTTCCCTGGTTTATCCACAAGTTGTGATCCGTGAGGAGTGCCTCATTGGGGAACGCGTCATCATACATTCCGGAACCACCATCGGCGCTGACGGGTTTGGTTATGTCACAGAGGGGGGAATTCACCATAAAATTCCCCAGGTGGGCAATGTGATTATTGAGGACGATGTTGAGATCGGGGCGAACACCACCGTGGACCGGGCCACCCTCGGATCCACCGTCGTGGGAAAAGGCACAAAAGTTGACAATCTGGTCCAAATAGCGCATAATGTTAAAATAGGCCAAGGGTGTTTGTTGGTCGCGCAGTCCGGCGTGGCGGGTTCCACGGTTTTGGGCAAATATGTGACCCTTGCCGGGCATGTTGCGGTCAATGGGCACATCCGCCTTGGTGACCGCGTGATTGTCGCCGCCACTTCAGGCGTTCCCAACAGCGTTGCAGAAGGAGAAGTCGTTTTTGGAACGCCCTGCAGGCCCATCGCCCAGGAACGCCGGATTCAAGCGATTATTTCTCGGCTGCCGAAAATATACGAAGAATTCAAAAAGATAAAAAAGATTTTAAAAATAGATCAGGAAACCCAATGAAACAGAAAACCATACGCCAGGAATCGGTTTATAAAGGCATCGGCCTTCACACCGGAAACATGACCACCATGCGGTTTTTGCCGGCGCCCGCGGACCACGGCGTCGTTTTCGTGCGCACGGATCTGCCCGGCTCTCCCAAAATTCCCGCTCTCATCGAAAATGTGGTCGGCGTTATCCGCGGGACATCACTCGCCAACGGAGAAGCCCAGGTCCACACGGTTGAGCATGTCTGTTCCGCTCTTTTCGCCCTCGGCATCGACAACCTCATCATCGAAATGGACGCCAATGAACCGCCCGTGGCCGACGGTTCCGCGAGACTTTTCGTGGACACCCTGATCAAGGCCGGCATTGTCGAGCAGGACAAAGACAAACATTTTTTCTCGGTTAAAACCCCCATCTCATATCGCCAGAATGAAACGGAAATCACCCTTGCTCCCGGAGAAGGCCTCAGCATCGCCTGTCAGCTTGTGTATGATCACCCCATGCTCGGCAATCAGGAAGGGACATTCGTGATCGACCAGGAATCCTATCTCAAAGAAATCGCCTCGGCCCGCACTTTCTGTTTTGATTATGAAGTGGAAGCGCTCAAGCGCAAAGGTCTGGCGCGCGGGGGAAGCCTCGACAACGCGGTCGTGGTCGGCGTGGACCGCATCTACAATAAAGAAAAAACGCTTCGATTCCCCAACGAGTTCGTGCGCCACAAGGTTTTGGACCTGATCGGAGATCTTTTTCTCCTCGGAAAATGCGTCCAGGGAAAAATCACCGCCGTGAAAATCGGGCACGGACACAACATCAATTTCGTGAAAGAACTGGCGAAGGCCGACAGAACGGCCCAAGCCGCAGCCGCCGTATAAAGGAAAATATGCCCGAAAATCCAACGCCCGAAACAGCCGCTCCCGTCCGAGTTTTAAATATCGAAGAAATCCAGAAAGCGATTCCGCATCGTTATCCCTTTCTGCTCATTGACCGCGTGAATGTCATGGAAGAATCCAAGCGCGCCATCGGCATCAAGTGCGTGTCCATGAACGAGTGGTTTTTCCAGGGACATTTCCCGGGGCACCCCATCATGCCCGGCGTCTTGATCGTGGAAGCGCTCGCCCAGACCGCCTGCGCCATTTTTCTTTCCCGTCCGGAATATGCCAACAAGCTCGCCTTCTTCATGGGCCTTGGCGAAACCAAATTCAGACGGCCCGTCGTGCCCGGCGATCTCCTTGAACTTCACATAGAAGTGCTCAAGGCCGGCGGACGCGCGGGACGGGTCAAGGGCGAAGCCCGAGTGGGCAAGGACCTGGCCACAGAGACGGAATTCACATTCGCGCTCGTCGATAAATAAGGTTTTCATGTCCGAGAGCCCAAGGTTCACCGTTGAGTCGCCTGACCGCGGCTCGGATAAAGTTTTAGTCCATCCCACGGCGGTCATTCACCCTTCCGCCCAAATTCATCCCTCAGTTGAAATCGGGCCTTATGCCGTGATTGGCCCGGACACCAAAATCGGGCCGGAAACTTCCATCGGAGCTCATGCCGTGATCGAATATGCCGAGATCGGCGCTTCCTGCAAAATTTTTTCCCAGGCCATGATCGGGACCGCGCCCCAGGATTTGAAATACCGCGGCGAAAAAACCAAAATCGTCGTCGGAGACGGGACCATCATCCGAGAATGCGCGACCCTCAACCGCGGAACTGCCGCCAGCGGCGAAACGAGGATCGGGAAACGGTGCCTTTTTATGGCTTATTCGCATGTGGCTCACGACTGCGTGATTGAAGACGAGGTCATTTTGGCGAACTCTGTCGCGATCGCGGGGCATGTGACCATCGGAATGGGGACGATCGTCGGAGGGCTCTCCGGCATTCACCAGTTCGTGAAAATCGGCAAGATGGCGATGATCGGAGCCGGAGCCATGGTGCCGATGGACGTGCCGCCTTTCTGCACGGTGTGGGGCGACAGAGCCAGGATCGTGGGGCTCAACTCGGAAGGCCTGAAACGCAGACATGTCTCCAAAGAATCCATCGACGCGCTCAAACGGGCGTATAAAAAGATTTTCTTCTCCAAAGGGACCATCAAACAGATCATGAAGCAGATGGATTCGGAAAAATCCAAAGACCCTTATGTGCAGGATTTCCTGAAATTCGTCTCCGCCTCCGAGCGCGGCCTCTGCCGCCCGAAACTTAAAGCCGAAACAAGCGCATCTCAAACCTGGTGAGCTCCTCATCTCCGATCGGCCTGATTGCCGGGAAAGGCAAATTTCCTCTCATCTTCGCGCAGGAAACTGCACGGCATAACCGTGAGCTGGTGGTGATCGCCCTCAAGGAAGAGATGGACGAGGATTTGAGCCCTTATGCCAAGGCCATCCACACGATTTCCGTCGGAAAACTGGACTCGATCATCCAGGCGCTCAAAAAAGAAAATGTGACGGAAGCCGCCATGGCTGGGAAAGTGGAGCACACACACATTTTTTCCGACATCATCCCGGACCTTCGGGCCGCTTCACTCCTTTTCAAAATCAAAGACCGGAGAGCCGATTCCATTTTGGGCGGAGTCGCCAATGAGCTTCTGAAAGACGGGATTCATCTGCTCCCTTCCACCACATTTTTGTCGCATTTGCTCCCGGAACCGGGCATCCTCACAAAGTCCAAACCCAATGACGCCGAACAGCGAAGCATCGAATTCGGAATCAAGATGGCCAAAGGCCTCGCCGCTCTGGATCTGGGCCAAACCGTGGTGGTGCGGAAGCGCGCCGCGGTGGCCGTGGAAGCGCTTGAAGGCACCGATGAGTGCATCCGAAGAGGCGCTAAGATCGGGGGAGAAGGCGTGATCATCGTGAAATCTTCCAAGCCCAATCAGGACATGCGTTTTGATGTCCCGGTCGTTGGAATGGGGACGATCAATGTCATGATCGAGTGCAAAGCCCGGCTTCTCGCCGTGGAAGCCCATAAAACCCTGATGCTGGAAAAAGACGCCATTTTGGAGAAGGCGAACAAAAACAACATTTGCATCGTGGCGTGGGAGCAATAACCGCGGCATTCCGACTCGAGGCCTTGACAAGCCGGCAAAGTCACTGTATGATAATATCATACACTATAGGAGGTGAGCGATGAGCCGAAAACCCATTACGGTCAGTTTGCCTGAGGACTTGGTCAAAGAGACGAACCGGTTTTGCAAAAAGCACGCTCTCACGGTTTCTGAAATCACCCGGGAAGCCTTGAGGAATTACCTTTACAAAGAAGAGCTCGAAGACGTGAGAAAAAGCTTTACGCTTCATGTTCAAAAGCTCGGCATCGCGTCCGAGGCGGAACTGGTCAAGACGATCCATAAACACTGACCGCTCTTGAAGATTGTTTTTGACACCAGCGTCCTCATCGCGGCATTTTATAAACCGGCCTATGGTCCAAGCTTCTCAAGGGAAGTTTATGATTATGTCATGGAACATGAGACAGCCTATGTTTCGCAGGAAATATTGAACGAATTTAAAAAAAATTGTGTTCTAAAACTGAAATTGGGCTCTTATGACACGGCGCGCTTAATTTCCATCGTTCTGGAAAAGGCGCAAATTTTGAAACTGAAAGACAAACAAACATTGTTGCCCAAAAACATTCCTTTAAGAGACCTGACAGACCGTCATGTTTTGGAATTGGCGTTTGCCGTCAAAGCAGATGTCATCCTTTCTTGGGACAAAGATCTTCTGGACCTTGAGCACGCCGGAAACATAAAGATTATGACCCCCAGGACATTCTGGGACTCATTGCCGAGGTTGGGTTAAAAATATGATCAAGATTTCCTTCGCAACCCTCCTTTGCATGTCCCTTTTTATAAACCTTCACGCTGAAACGCCGAGTCCGAAACCGCAGTTTGATGTTCAGGGCGCTGAATTCATGGTCCCGAAAACCGTGAGTTTGTCGCTGTTCCGGCTGATCGAAGGCGGCAAAAGAATTCCTGTCGTGTTCCTTTCCGCCATGGCCGGAGATTCCTGCGATTCCGTCTCCGAATTGAAAACCAGGAGGACCGTTGAGGGAAACAAACTGGCGGTCGACATCGAAGGGTATTATCTGAAGAAGGGCGAGGAGGGAGATTGCGCGGACGCGATCCTGCAGTCGAGATCCCGCATTGAAATCCATGACGAGTGGCTGAAGAAAAAGGGGGACAAGGAAATCCTGATCCGGATGAACGGGCAGGAGAACAGATACAAGCTTTCATATGATCCCGGCCTTTTGAAGACCACTTTGACGGGCCTTCAGACGCCCAATGTCCTCATCTATGGATCCAGCTCCGAGAGCGCCGCCGCGCCGCTCGAGATCACATTATATCCGTTGGATGTTGCGGTGATGCATGTCAAAGGCATGACTATTTTTAATCAGGTCACCCCCATCACCGGAGATCACAGGCCCCCTCTCAAAAAATTCGCCCAAACGAAAGGGTTCGTGCCGGCAGACCAGATCTATCCCGAAATCAGGCAAGACGAACAAAACTGCCTCAAAGTCGTGAAAAAAGACCGTTCACTCCCCGAAGGGCCGGACGCGGAATCCCTGGGAGAGTTTCCGAACGAGCTTGGAGCCCAGATCGTGCTCGAGAAAATTCCGATTTATGAAGAAGATTATCATTGTCGATGACAAACAATTAAAGGACGAAAGGATATGATCGAAACAGCCGTCATCGGAGTGGGGCATTTGGGACAGCATCACGCGCGAATCCTAACAGAGATCCAGGGGTCCAAGCTCAAGGGCATCGTGGACATGGACGAAAAGCGGGCAAAGCTGATCGCCAAAAACCTCAAGACCACGCCTTTCAGCTATTACAAAGAGCTGTTCGGGAAAGTCCAGGCAGTGGTGATTGCGGTCCCCACGCCCCTCCATTATCAAATCGGGAAAGACTGTCTTGAAGCCGGCATCCATTGCCTCATCGAAAAGCCGCTCACCGAAGACGTTCAGCAGGCCGAGGAGCTGGTCCGGATCGCGCAGGAGAAGAACCTGATCCTGCAGGTGGGACATGTGGAACGGTTCAACCCGGCGGTCATTGAAGCGCACAAATATATAAAAGAGCCCAAATTTATAGAAGTGAACCGCCTCGGGCCGTATGATCCCCGAACTTCGCACATCGGCGTGGTGCTGGATTTGATGATCCATGACCTGGACATTGTTTTGTATCTCGTGGGCTCCAAAGTGAAAAGCCTTGAAGCTTTCGGCGCGAAAGTGCTCACCGAGCACGAAGACATCGCCAAGTGCCGCCTGCGCTTTGAGAATGGGTGCATCGTGGACCTCTCCGCTTCCAGGATATCGCTGGAACAATACCGCAAGATCCGAATTTTCCAGTCCGACGCTTATATTTCCGTCGATTACGCGCGGAAAGACCTGAAGATCTATAAAAAGAAAAAGGCCCAGGTGAAGAGTTTCACGGACATTGAAATCATCAAACCCAAACTCCATGTGGACGAGCCGCTCAAGCTCGAGCTGAAACATTTCCTCGAATGCGTCGAAGAGGGGAAAAAGCCCCACGTCAGCGGAGAGCACGGGCGGGACGCTCTTGAACTCGGCAAGGAAATTCTGGACCAGCTCCACCTCCACCCAGTCCCGGAATAAGGGAACCTCAAGCGATGAAACGCATTTTGATATCGGCGGGGGATTATTCCGGAGACCTGCACGGGGAATCTCTTGTGAAATCCCTCCGAAAAACCCTGCCGGACCTTGAAGTGACGGCCCTGGGCGGCATCCGATTGAAAAGCGTGGCTCAAAAATTTCTTCGCGATATGGTGGGGCTCGACATTTCCGGCTTCACCAAGCCCATCAAACAATATTTTAATCTCAAAAGTTTTCTTCTCAAAACTGTTTTCCCGATCCTCGAAAAAAAAGAAGCGGACGCGGTCATCTGCATCGATTATTATGGTTTTAACATCCACATCGCGCACAAGGCGAAAAAGGAAGGGATCCCGGTCTATTATTTCGTGAGTCCCCAGGTTTGGGCCAGCCGCAGGTGGCGCATCCAGCGCCTCAAAGAAAGCGTCACCAAGATGATCGTGATTTTTCCGTTCGAAGAAAAACTTTATAAAGAACACGGCATTCCTGTCGAGTTCGTGGGGCACCCCATCATGGAACTGATCGAGCGGGTGGGGAAAAGCGTTCAGCATAAAAAAAATGAAGGCGGGTCCGTCCGAATGGGGCTCATGCCGGGTTCCCGCGCCAAGGAAATTTCGCGCCACCTGCCTCTGATGATCCGGAGTTATGAGTCCTTGAAGAAAAAATTCAATAATCTTGAAGGCATACTTTTCGCCGTGGACGCGATCGAGGATTCGCTCTATAAAAAATATCTGAAAGGGACCGACATCAAGTTTGTGCGGAGCGGGGGATATGAGGAACGGCTGTCTCTGGATTTTTGCCTGACGGCTTCCGGCACGGCGACTCTGGAAAACGCGCTGTTCGGCATCCCCATGATCGTGATGTACCGCATGTCCTGGCTGACCTATCTGATCGCGCGCGCCATCATCAAAGTGCCCTATATCACCATGGCCAACATTTTGAGCGGCAAGGAAGTGGTCCCGGAACTCGTGCAGTATAAAGCGAACCTTTCCACGATCGTGCGCCTCGCGTCCGGCTATATCACGGACCCGAATCTCCTTGAACGCACCCGATCTGAACTGATAAAATTGAGAAACATGCTGGGACTCCCTGGGGCCTATGACCGGGCCGCCGCCGCGATCCTGAAGGATTTATGAAAATCTATAAAAGATTATTCCCATTTTTGAAGCCTTATATGACGCGCTTCGTCCTGGCGGGGTCCTGCATGACGATGGTGGCGCTTTTGACGACGGTTCCCGTCTGGCTGATCCGTTATGTCATGGACAATGTGCTGATCGCCAAAGACATGAAGACGCTCGCTTATGTCACGATCGCATTCCCCGCGGTTTATCTTTTCAAGGGCGTTTTCGCTTATCTTCAGAATTATCTCATGAGCTATGTGGGGCAATCCGTGGTGCGGGACGTGAGGCAATCTCTTTATGAGCACCTCCAAAACCTCTCCCTCGATTTTTATCACAAGACCAGCACCGGAAAACTCATGAGCCGCGTCACCAATGACACCACCACGCTTCAAATCGCCATGGTGCAGGTTCCGGTGCAGATCATCCGGGACGGACTGACGCTCCTGTTTTTAATCGGCACGATTATATACCTGAACTGGAAATTCGCTTTTGTGACCCTCCTCCTCATCCCGATTGCCGCTTATCCAGTGGCGATCCTGGGCCGGAAACTGCGGCGGGCCGGGAGGGACATCAACATCGAGATGGCAGACCTTTTTGCCAGCATCCATGAAGGGATCGGCGGCCATGTCGTGACCAAAATTTTCGGCAAAGAAAAAGACGAGATCGATCGGTTTAAGCGCGACAATTATGATTATTATTCCGCCCACATGCGCTGGGTGAGGGCCGACATTTTGGGCGCGCCCGTGATGGAGTTTTTGGGCTCTTTCGCGGCGGTGTTTTTGCTGTGGTATGGCGGCCGAGACGTGATCGCGGGGCACTGGACCATCGGCAGTTTTTTTACGTTTCTGACCGCTTCCTTCTCGGCGTATAAACCCGTCAAAGATTTCACCAGCGTGAACGCCCAGATCCAGCAGGGCGCGGCCTGCGCCGAACGCATATTCGAACTCCTGGACGAAAAACCTTCCACCATGAACCGGGCAGGAGCGGGAACCCTGGAGCCTTTCAGGAAAGCGATCGAATATAACAATGTGACTTTTGCCTATGGAACAGGGCCGACCGTTCTGAACCATATCAATCTAAAAATTTGTTCCGGCGAAGTGGTGGCGCTGGTCGGCTCTTCGGGCTCCGGAAAAACGACGATCACTCATCTCTTGCCTCGCCTGATGGACATCAAAGGCGGAAGCATCACGGTGGACAGCGTCGACATCCGGGACGTCACCATGGAATCTCTGAGACGGCAGATCGGAATTGTGTCGCAGGATGTGATCCTGTTCAACGACTCTGTGGCTTATAACATCGCCTATGGCAAATTTGAAATCCGGGACCCGAACGATCCCGAAGCAAGAAAAGAAATCATAGAGGCGGCCAAGGTGGCGAACGCGCACGATTTCATCATGGCTCTCCCGAACGGATACGACACGATGATCGGGGAACGCGGCATCAAGCTTTCCGGAGGACAAAGGCAAAGACTCTCCATCGCGCGCGCTGTGTTGAGGAACCCTCCGATTTTAATTTTGGACGAAGCAACCTCATCGCTCGACGCGGAATCTGAAAGATTGGTTCAGGAAGCTCTGGAACACCTCATGGAACACCGCACGGTTCTGGTGGTGGCGCACCGGCTCTCCACCGTGAGGCGCGCGGACCGCATCGTCGTGATCGAACACGGGAAAGTGACTGAAGAAGGCACGCACGACGATCTCCTCCTCAAGAACGGCCATTACAAAAAGCTTTATCAAATTCAGGTGCACTGATGTCCATCTATTTGTGTTCCCTGCTCGCCTTCGCCTCAACGATCCTTGGATCGGGACTGATTCTCGCGAGGCACGAATGGGCGAAATCCAACATCTGGCGCATACTCGCTTTCAGTTCCGGCGTGCTTCTGGGCGTGGCCTTCCTCCACATCCTGCCGGAAGCCAACTCCCTTTCTCCTCATCTGTCTGGATTCGGCGTCATGACCGCGTTCCTCTTGATTTTCACGGTCGAAGGATTCACCATGATGCACACCTGTTCCGAATTCGCAGAAGACTGCCATGTCCATGATGTCAAATGGACCGCCTTCGGAGCTTTGTCACTCCATGCTTTCATCGACGGGCTCGCCATCGCCATGGCGTTTCGGCAAGGCGCGGCATTGGGAGAAGTGGTGACTCTGGCCATCCTGGTGCACAAGTTCACCGACGGCCTCACGCTCACCGGGTTGCTCACCGCGGCCCATTATCCGCGCATGAAATCGCTCGGCATCGTGAGCCTGCTCGCTCTTGCCACCCCCATCGGCGTCGCCATTTCCTGGCAGTTCGCTTTCACTCTCTCCAACGGAATTCTGGGCTGGCTCTTCGGCTTCATCGCGGGCATTTTCTTTTATGTCGGAGCCGCAGACATCCTGCCCCGCATCCACAAAGTGCGGGACGCCTATTGTATCGGGGCCTTCGCCTTGGGCGTGGTCATGGGGGGAATCCATTGGTAAAGGTCACCCTGAACGGGAAAGAAACTTCCATTGACGGAAAAATAAACCTGGCGCAGCTGCTGGCCGCCAACAACATCGTGCCGGAACTCGTGGCCTGCGAGGTGAACGGCAACATCGTGAGGCGCAAGGATTATAAAACAACCCTCGTCTCAGACGGAGACCGCATCGAAGTCCTGCAGATGATCGGCGGGGGATAACCTTTGATTTATTTCGCAACCCTCCTCACGGCTGTTTTTCTCCTCACTCTCAACCTCCTCCACAAATTCTCAAAATACATTCAAATCGATTTCAACAACATCAAGTACAGCGAACTCCCGGCCCTGTCCGACATAAAAATGAATTTAATGATTTTCCTTCAGGGCGGCTCAAACGGATATTCCAGATCCTTTTGGGCCTATGCGGTCTTTTTCGGCATGGCGATTACTTTCGTCTCCGCAGGCAAATTTATTCTGGACCGCGTCTTTAAATCTAAACCCTCCGAGAATCCTGAGGAAGCCGGACTCAGCGCATTGGAAAAAATTTCATATAGCTATCTCATTGGATCGCTCGTCTTCAGCCTGATATGGTTCGTCCTGGGACATTTGGGAATGCTCAATTTCCTGACTGCTTTGATCGTGATGATCGGCGGAATCATTTTAAGCCTAAAAATTTTCAGCGCGATGGATCATTCCAGCACCGTTCGAAAAATAAAAGAAACAGTCCGGGGATTTTCATGGATGGAGATCATACTTGTCCTGGGGATAGGCATTTTTATCGTAATACTTTCGACCGCTTGTCTTCCCAGCGTGAGCTATTCGGACACCTTGTATGCCCACGCGGCGATGCCCAATTTTTATATACAGGAAGGCCGGATCACCGTCAACCCCTATCAGTTTTATTCTTATTTCACGCAAAACACGGAGATGCTTGTGATGTGGGCATTCCTTCTGAAATCTGAAGCGGCGGCCGTGCTTTTAACCTGGGGATATCTCGCGGCTTTAATCGCCCTGATTTATGGTTTTGTGTCCCGCCGGATGAGCCCCTTCACGGCTCTCCTGACAGTGACCTTGCTGTTGTCTGCCCCGATAACGATGCATTCAACCATCATGATCAAACCCGATTTGCCGGTCAGCGTTTTTTTGTTCGCGCATTTCTGCGCTCTCATGGAAACCTTTGATCGAAGAGGCCGACCCGAGGCTTCAAGATGGGCGCTTCTGGCAGGCCTTTTGTGCGGAGCGGCCATGGGGCACAAGCTGACCGCGATCACTGCCGCGGCGGCCTCAGTTTTGGTCATCACGGCAGATGACTTCATTCAGCGGCGGAAAAACCGAAAAGGGACTTTTCTAGCAGTTCCTCTGGCGCTGGGCATTTTTTTGGCAATCGGCCCCTGGTTTTTGCGCAACACAATTTTAACGGGAAACCCCGTTTATCCCTTCCTGACCGGCATTTTCCGAAGCAAAATCGAAGACCCCTGGTATAACACCATGGAAAAGAATTTCAATTTTAACGATCAGGGCGTGTCCGGGCTCCGGCATTATTTCTCAGGACTGCTCCTTGGAAACAACAAGGAAGACGGGCCCAGCTGGGGACCGACATTTTTATTCATCCTGCTTTTGTTTCCGGCCTTTTATTATTCCAAAAGCCGCGGCGTCCGTTTCGGAATCATCGCGATCATCCTTGCTTTGTTGGCGCTTTCCGTCCGCGCTCTCGACGTCCGATACCATTATGGATATCTGGCTCTCCTGATCCTGATCCCTTTTGCGGTCATCGGGCACATGGCGGAACAAAAATTTGCGAACCGCGCTTTAACAATTTCCATATTTTCGATGATTCTCTTTTTCTTTATCTCCACGCATTTGTCCGTGCACAGCATGGGATCCCTGACATCATCCGTGGGCACGTTTTCTTCGGGATACACCCTCCATCATTTTCAGATGCAGAACAGCGATGAGGAAAACCTGAGATGGATGTTCCACCTCATCAACACCCGGACCGGGGAGACGGACCGCATCCTTTTCGGAAGAATCGCAACGGTTTATGGTGTCAACCGCCGCATGCTTTTCGGCACGTCCTGGAATCGGGACGTCTTTTATGACCTGGCGTCCCGATGCAAATCGCCGGAAGAACTGCGGGATCTCCTGCATGTCATGAATGTCCGGCACATCCTGATGGCAAGCGCTTTCAAACAAAACGTGATCAATTCCATGGCCCCCAATCTTCCTTCTCCGGAAACAATGAGCATGATCGATCAGGTTCTGGAGCGTTTTGCATCCCTGAGAGCCGTTTCTCCGGACGGAAGCATGCTCCTTTATTCCATGAAAGACAGCCTCAACATGGACCCGTTTGTTTTTGATGAGAGAGACGCTGAAGCTTTTCCGATCATGTATCTTCAGTCCGCGAACAACGAAACAAACAAAGGCAACTATTCTGTTTCGCTCCGGATGCTCGAAAAGTTTCTTCACATCCGGACCCGCTCGCAAAACCTGTCCTACGCTTACGGCATGATGATCGCGCTTTATGCTCTTGTAAAAAATGAGGACAAAGTTGAAGAATTGATCCGGAACATCGAGACACTCCCATTCCAGCTTTCATATATTGGGTATAATGAGGTCGGCAACGTTTATTATCATGCGGGCCGTTTGCCCCTGGCGTTTGAGTTTTATGCGAAAGCGCTTAAAAATAATCCCAAGTTTTATGTGGCCTTCAATAACCTCGGAAACATCTATATGGCGAACGGGCAAAATGACAAGGCGATCGAATATTTCACGGACTCAATTTCCTTGAATCCGACCTATGAAATCGCGTATTATAATCTCTACAACCTCTATGCGAACATGGGAGAAAAGGAAAAGGCTCAGCAGACTCTCGACAATTTAAACGCGCTCAAACAGGCATTGCGCTAAAACAGGATAATCATTATGACAACTGAACAAATCAATCAAGCCAAAGACAAACCGCTCATCATCGCCGGGAAAAAATACAATTCCAGGCTGATCACGGGCACGGGAAAATATAAGACGCTGGAACTCATGAAAGAGGCCCTCGAAATTTCCGGTTCAGAAATGGTGACGGTGGCGGTGCGGCGCGTGGATTTGGGGGACAAATCGCCTCACTCCTTCTTCGAACATCTGCCCAAAAACATGGCTATCCTGCCGAACACGGCCGGGTGCTATAACCTCGAAGACGCGCTCAGATATTCTCGGCTGGCTCGGGAACTTGTGGGGACAGATTTGATAAAACTCGAGATCATCGCAGACCCCAAGACGCTCTTGCCGGACACGGAAGCCCTGCTTGAAGGGACAAAGATCCTCGCCAAAGAGGGTTTCAAGGTTTTGGCTTATACGAACGACGATCCCATCATGGCGAAAAAGCTGGAAGAAGCGGGAGCCGCGGCTGTCATGCCCCTGGCCTCTCCCATCGGGAGCGGGCTTGGAATCATCAATCCCATCAATATTCAATTTATACGCGACATCGTTAAAAATGTGCCTCTGATATTGGACGCCGGAGTGGGCACAGCTTCGGAAGCGGCTTTTGCGATGGAACTTGGAGCCGACGCGGTGCTCATGAACACTGCGATCGCCGAAGCGCAGGACCCCGTGGGGATGGCTCACGCCATGAAACTCGGCATTCAGGCCGGGAGACTGGCATATCTCGCCGGGCGCATGCCCAAGCGGATGTATGCTTCCGCTTCGAGCCCCGCTCAAAAATAATTTGACGCACGATCTCGAGACCACTTTTCTCGCTCTCGTTAAAAACGCCTCGGCTTATCTCCCTGCCGAATCCCACGACATCCTGAGAAACACCTATGAATTCTCCAAGCATGCCCATCAGGAACAGCTGAGGGCTGGAGGGGACCCCTTCATCTCGCACCCTCTCGAAGTCGCAAAAATTCTTTCCGAACTCCACATGGACCTGGCGACGCTCCAGGCCGGGCTCCTGCACGATGTCGTTGAAGACACCACCGTCACGCGCGACCAAATCAAATCCGAATTCGGTAACGAAGTTGCGGAAATCGTGGAAGGCGTGACCAAAATAGACCGGCTGGAAAGCAATTTCACGGAACCGTCCCACACCGCGCCGTCGCGGGTGATCACGGAACAGGCCGAAAACTGGCGCAAGATGCTGATCGCGACCGCAAAAGACGTGCGCGTCATCTTCGTGAAGCTGGCGGATCGCAGGCACAACATGGAAACGCTCGGCGCTCTCCGTGACGAAAAGCGCAGGCGGATCTCGGAAGAAACTCTCAATCTTTATGTCCCTCTCGCCCAGCGCCTTGGGATGTACAGCATCAAGCACGACCTGGCTGACCTTTCCCTCAAATATCTCGAACCTGAAGTCTTTGACAAGCTTGAGCTCAAAATGAAGACGATCAAGGTCCAGCAGGAAACCTATCTCAAATCCTGCGTCGGCAAACTTGAAGCCGTCCTGAAACCGCTCGACATTCCTTATCGGATCAGCGCCCGGCCCAAAAGCCTCCATTCGGTTTATCGAAAAATGGTTCGGCAGAATAAGCCCTTTGAGGAAATCCAGGACCTTGCCGGGATCCGGATCATCACGGACACCGTTGAACATTGTTATGCTCTCCTGGGCGCCGTCCACACGCATTTTCAGCCCGTCAAAGATTCTTTCACAGACTACATCGCGATCCCCAAAAACAACCTTTATCAGTCGCTTCACACCACCATCGAAATCGCTCCTGGAGAAATCGTTGAAGTCCAAATCCGAACCGAAGAAATGCACAGCGTTGCAGAGTTCGGAGTCGCGGCCCACTGGAGATATAAACTCGGAGACAAGACGTCCACCCAGGGCAAAATCGACAAGGTGGAAGCCAAGATGGACTGGCTCAAAAAAACGCTGGAATGGCTGGAAGAATCGCAGGACCCGCGCGAAATGCTGGAAGGGCTCAAAGCCGAGCTGGAATTCGATCAGGTTTTCGTTTTCACGCCCAAGGGGGAAGTGAAAAAACTCCCGTTGGGATCAACCCCCGTGGATTTTGCCTATGAAGTGCACAGCGGACTGGGAGACCAATGCGTGGGGGCCAAGGTGAACGACAAGATGGTTCGGCTGGACTATCAGCTCAAGAGCGGGGAACGATGCGAGATTTTGACCAAAAAAGGTCAACACCCTCACAAAGACTGGCTTGATTTTGTGAAGACCCCGCGGGCCCGGTCAAAAATAAAGAAATATTTTAAGCAGCTTTCTTAACTTTGTCGGATTTGAGGCAGGTCGTGCAAACATACGCCCGTTTGACGGTTCCTGCGAGAACAACGCGGATTTTCTGGAGGTTGGGCAAGAAGCGGCGTTTCGTGTGCCTTTTGGAATGGCTCACGGCAAAACCGGACTTGGGTCCCTTGTCGCAAATGTCGCATTTATATGCCATAAGTAGTCAGTTATCTTAGCTTATTTATTGGTATTCGTCAATTTGGAATCCACCAATTTTTGAAGCTCGCCGATGTTCTTTAAGCGGAGGATTTCCAGACCTTTCAGCTTCACGTTGAATTCCTTTTCAACCGCGACGATGACTCGCACATGGTTCAGAGAATCCCAACCGGGAACTTCATCCGCGCGGGTTTCGTCCTGCATGGGGAAGTCTTTGACGGCGAGTGTTTTTAAAATGATGCTTTTCAATCTATCCGATATCATGAATGGCCTCCTGTTTAACAATCCTGTCCTTGTTCGCCTGCCGGCTGGGTTTGCCTGAAGAGCTTTTGATGATCCAGCGGGGGGGAACCAAAAATACTTTGCGGATGCTGACGTCGGCGCCCATACCTGCGCGAATAATTTCCGATTCGAGTTTTTGACGCTCAGCCGCTTCAGCCGCACGAGTTTCAGCGGCAACGCAGACCTGTTCCGTCCCAAGCTCAGGATCCTCCATCCCAAACGCGACCACCCGGCCTGGGATGACTCCCGGAACACGGCTCACCGCTGATTCAACATCCTCAGGGAAAATGTTGTTTCCTCCCACGATGATCAAATCTTTTTTCCGTCCCGTAACGAAAATTTCGCCCTGATATAAAAAACCCAGGTCCCCGGTGTGATACCAGCCGCCCTGCATGGCAGAGCGAGTGGCCCCGGAATTGTTCCGATATCCTTTAAATAGCGAAGATGATTTGATCAGGATTTCTCCGACAGGCCCCTGAGATTTCGTCTTGCCTTGGGCGCCGAGGATCTTGACCCGGCACCCATTGATCGGAGAACCGGAAGACACAAACATTCTGCCTCCGACTTGGCAGGTCAAGGGCTTTTCTCCGGGAAGAGACTGAGAAACCGCGAAAGTCGTTTCCGCCATCGCATAGGCCGTGGAAACTGCTTCTTTTTTGAGCCCGAACTTTGAGAAACGTTTCAAAAATAATCGATGGCTTTCATCGCGAACTGTTTCACTGCAATTGATGACCATGCGCCAGGATTTGAGAGTGATCCCTGTGATTTCATCATCGTGAATTTTGTCGGCGCAAAGGTTGAAAGCAAAATTGGGCATCCAGGAAAGGGTTCCTTTTTCTCTGGAGACGGCCTCAAACAAAAGTGAAGGCGCGATCACCCATTCAAACGGATCGATCTGAACAGATGGGATGCCCATCGCCAGAGGCAGATGAAATGCCGCGATCAATCCCATGTCATGATACCTGT
>JAKFYJ010000083.1 GCA_021730935.1 Elusimicrobiota bacterium | reverse complement strand
AGGCTTGAGCCGGCGCGCGAGAGGGGTTTCCCCCGCGAAGAAAACTCTCGCGCCTTCGTGCGGCAGAACGAGAGCGGGCAAAACGATCATCCTCAGGAATTTCCAGGTCAGGTTGTGTCCGCGCCCTGAAAGAGGATTGTTTTCGATCCATGCGCGGTTCAGGGCGAGACGCGCCTTTTCTTTTTCCGTGGCGGGCGTATAAAAGGCGAGCCATCCGCCGTGCCCGCGGGCCTCGATTTCAGATGTGGACAGATATTCGATCGAGAGGTTGGGATCGTTGAAATACCTTTCGATGAAACGCTTCCAGAACGCGCTCTCTTTGGAGATCCGGACATCTCCCAGGGAATTCGCGTGGACCGCCGCAAGCAGGAGCGCGGTCAACGGAGCGAACCAGACTGCCGCGAGCCAGATCGGCGCTCCGGCATAAGCCATCGCCCCTGTGAACGCAACCGCGAGCCCCGTGTGCGCCAGGCTGAGGGGTTGGGGTTTCCGATTTGACCGCCGCGTGAATTCGTCAAGCCATGGCTTTCGCTCTTTTCGGGTGGGCAGGGACATCTTGATGAGCTCCATGAGAGTCCGTTTATCATTGTCGGCGAGGTTATTGAAATTAGGTAAACTCTCCGCCCAGACCGAAAAGGCTTCAAATTCTGTCAGTGTTGAATTATCAAACACTTCTTCATAAGTGATCAAATCCCAGTTCTGCAAGCGTAGGGGCCGCTTTTTCATCCAGGGGAGATTCCGTTTCCTGTGGAGCGACATATGACTCAGGATGTGAGATGAAACGGAATAAAGAGGATGGCCGGGGTCAACAAGGAGCATCAGAGTCTTGAAGCCATAATAACGGTCGCGTTTGAGCAGGTCTGCGTCCGGGCCTCCGTAAAGTTCCTGGTAAATTAACAGTAATGTTTGATTGATACCTCTAAGGTGCGTCTTAAATGCGGCTTTTAATCCGCTGAAATATTTGGACTTCAAAAACCTTGCGGTCTTAGCCTGGCTGATGTCATAAGTGACAGCAAGTTCAAGCGCCTTGACGACCTGGTCAACCGTAAGCGAGCCGGAAACAAGGTCTCCTCTGATTTTATTCGCGCGATCGCTCGGCTTCATATGGTTAAGGAGAGAAATCCATTCAAGAGACATCACGGTCTTCATCGAACCCGGCCTTTTGAGATCCGTTCTGGCCGCATGCTGTTCCGATAGGTTATTAAGCGCTGTGTTCAGGATGTCTGGGAACTGATGGGCCGTAAGTTGATAATTCAATAGCCCAAGGAAAACAAGTTCGATATGCTTCGAGTTCCCCAATCTGAGCAGATCGCCTGTTTTGAAATCTTCCCGCTGAGGATTCAGCAGTATTTCAAGACGTTTAATTCCTTGATCTTTATCTTTAATGAATTGAGTTGCCGCTTCAGGATAAGCATTTCGATCCAATCCGACTTCAGCGAGCAGATAAGCTTCGATTGCCGCGCCCAGCAGTCGATCGATTGAAACTCCGGAATCCAATTCAAGCCAAATGCCGTGATTGTTCGGGTCGGAAATCAGAGGCGCGGAACGGATAACAGGTTTGAGAGCGTTCCTTTGAGACTGTTTTTTCCATCTGGGACGCGCAATCCCCATAACCCAGCCGAAGAGAGGGGCGAGCCAGGAGTTGTGGAGGAAACCGTGGAAAGCGGAAGCGGCGGCGAGGGCGAGAATCCAGGTTTGTGCGTCGGGAAGAGCGTTTCCTGAAATGAGGGACGGGCTGAGGACGAGGATCAAAAGGAGTTTGGCTGCGAGCCCGAGGGTGAAGAGGTGCAGGAGGTCCGCTCTGGATGCGGGCGCCCTTGCGGTCAGTTTGCCCTGTCCGGTCAGGCGATAAACGCCGCCCAGGTGAGCGAGAGGGAACAAGAGAGAACTCAGCGCGGAGGCGAGGAAAAGGGAGTCAACGGGGCTGAATTCAAAGAGGTTCAGGACGAAAGATCCGCCAAGGACGACGGCGCCGGAGAAGATCAGGAATTCTTCCGCAAACCCCAAAATGCCTGCGATGGAACGGTCGGAGATCCCCGCGCGCCGGAGAGCTCTGACGATGCCCGCTGTCTCCCAGAAACCCATGATCCCGAGAGGGGCAGAATCGGGGATGAATTCCCGGACAATCAAAATCGGTGTGATCTGTCGCTCCTGCCATTTTCCGGTCTGATTAAACTTTGAGATATCCACGGTCCAGCGCGACCAGGATTCTTCCGGAGTTTGCTCGATCACTTGCAGGCCCTGTTGATCGACAAACTCCCTGTGAATGCGTTCCGGCAGGTCTCCGGACCTGTGGATCAGGACAATTTTTGTGATGCCGAGACTGCGGGCTTTTGCGGCGGCGGCCAGGAGGAGTTTCGTCTGAGATTCGGTCACCTTCCGTTCTTCAGCGGGATTTATTTCGCGTGCCATCCTTCGGAGATAGAGACTTTGTTCGGGGAAAAAACGGGCGAATGTGGTGTCATCGCTGATTAGGGCATCTATTTCAGATGTATCTCTCTTGCGCACATTGTCGTAAAGGACTGCCATTTTTTCGTCGTTTTTATCCTGGAGGTCCGCGATGACATATCCTTCAAGGAAAATATCGCTTCGGTGCGTTTTGAGGATCGCGAAGTTGTCCGGGTTATTGGTGATGCTCGCGATATCGTCCACTCTGAGCCTTTGCCGCCCGTTGTACAGATTGATTTTATTCATCCCATGTATCAATATCCCGTTTGCCATAGACTGACCCGAGCTGAAACTGTGTTCGCTGATCACGAAAAACCGGAGGACGAAATGAAAACCGTTTCCAATTTTTTTGACGGTCAATTCCGGCCATTCCCTGATGCTGAAGGAGTGTTCTGAAAGGAGGACCAGATTTTCCATCACTGCTGTCAGGTCATCCGGCTGGATCTGCAATTCATTCGCGATCTCTGTGATTTTTTCTTCGCTCACGCTGAACTTGTCTGCGGCCCAGGCCTGTCTTTTTAGATAATCGAACAGGAGTTTTCTGACATGATCTTGATCAGAAGCGGGTTCCGCGGACAGCGGAGATCCGAATAACAGAAGAAAAATATTGATGATGAAATGGGAGAGGATGTTTGCCGTGAGGCCTGCGATGAAGGAGGCCGGAAGCGCCAGGAGGATCGATGCGGGCAAAGCGAAAAGCGGAGGCGAGTTCATAAAAGTCGTCATCCCGAAATAAACCACGAAAGGCGCGGCCGCGAACCCGACGAGGGTCCAGATTAAAATCCAGACCAGTCCCGTCCACCTCAGGCCTTTCTGAATTTTAGCCCATGTCTTATTTTTGCTGTATTTGTGTTCCCGGCTGATGAAGTCTTTCGCGTTCCAGATGGAAAGGGTCAGACTCACTTCGTTCCAGGGCGCAATGACAAGCGCGCCGAAGACATTGAGCGCGAGGTTCTTTGCCCATTGATTTTTAAGCCCTCTATACCAGGCTGTTTTGCCGAGAATTTGTTCCGCATAGAGCCGGGTTTCAAAGGTCATGAGGGTGGCGGGATAAGCCGGAGGTTTTCTTGTCGGGTCGAAAACCATTCCTGCAACGGCCAGTGCGGCGATGAGGTTTGCGTCCGGAATGATTTCTTCATGAAGTCTCCGGATCCCCTCTTGTGTCCCGCGGATCATTTGAGAATGTTGGGGCTCTTCAAGGGATTTTTTTATGCTATTGCTGTGCGAGATCACAGGCAGATATTCCATTCCGCCGCTCTTCAAGAGGACCTTCTCCCCATTTTTGTGAAGCCGGTCTGAAATACAGAGGACCGGAACGCCCTGACTGGCAGGTTCATAGACATTGTGGGTGTCCCCAACGAGCGCCAAATCTCCTGCCGGATAAAGGCCAAGAAGTTCCCCCTGAGTCCGGAGGACCACGATATCTTTGCCGCTGAAGTTTGAGAGCGGAGCATCTTTTGAGTCCCGGAAATGGATTTTGCTGAAATGATCGAAATTTTCGTCTTCCAGCAGGTTTCGTCCATGGGTGTTGTCTCTCAGAGCAAGAATGAGCAAAGGCCTGTCTTCAGTTTTCATCTGACCATACGCTTCCAGGAACGCTTTCATCATGATGCCCTTCTCATGCTGTGAAGAGGGAACGGCAAAGACAATTTTTCTATTGCCCACGCCCATGGCGCCCCGGAGGTCGAGCCTTTGTTTTTCAGAAACGCGGGGCGGGAGGATGAAGGAATAGGGACGATAAGGCAAATGAGATATCCAGTTGGGAATGTTTACAAACCCGATCCTGACTTGATTCAAAGTCCGCCAGGAATTAGCGGCGGAGGTTTTATAGCCCTCAAACTTTTTCAGATCGAGTTCATTGTTATGGATATCGCCTGTAAATTGAATCTCAACATTTTCAGGGCTTAACCCCAGTGAACGAATCAGGCCGAGCGACGAATTGGCCGCGGCATATTCATGGGCGACAAAATTTATGCGCACCGCTTTGCTTCTGAGCAGAGCATTGAGGTCAAGTTTTCTATCTTCAGTGATATTCTTCACAAGCTCTTCGGCGTTGCTTCCAATCCGGATCAGCGCGATGGCGGTTCCGAGCGGTTCTTTCTGGATCAGTTGCCGCAATTTCTCCAAGCCGATCGGGAATTGGGCCAGGGCGTTAAAGGCGACAAAAAATTTGTCGGGATGCATGATGATGGTTCGCGTTATGTCATCGCGATTTTTCTCGCCGATGAGCCTCCAAACATCCGGGCCGAGACAGGCGTTCCCAGCGAGAGTCTGTTTGAGTTCGTCAAGCAGGTCGGGTCGGGAATTGAACGAGAGCGCCATTCCATACGCTCCTGCGAACAGGGACATATACATGAGCATGGGCTCGGCAGACGCTTTGACAGTCTCCCAGATGTCCTGAAGTTCCGGTCCCGCAAGGACGAGAGCCGCAACCATAAAGGCAAAAAAGACGCCCCGCAGGACATTTCGGTTTTGTGTCCCGCGTCCGCCTCTGATCGCGGATTTGATTTCCGCATTGAATTGCCTGAGGGCCGGGACAGGTTCTCCGTCTTCGAGCAGGAATTTGCGCGCGGTGGTTTCATAAAGCTCGAAAATCCTTGAGAGGGCGTTCGCCGCGGCGTCCGGGCCGTGCGTGCGCCCTGCGGCGTCCAGATCGAGGGAGGAATAAACACCCGGGAGGCGTGTTTTGTCGTGGGCTTTGTCCGACACATTGATGACGGTCAGGTTGCGGGCGCCCCAGCGCTGGGTCAAAACCGCGACGGGTTCGTCGACTCCGGCTTCAATTTCGTCGCCGAAGAAAAGGATGGGCTGGCCAAAACCCAGCCAGGCAAGCCACCGGTTCCAAGATCCAAGCGCGTGGAGGATGGGCGCGGCCTTGTTCACGCCTTTCCTCCGGATGTCGATCGATGTTTTCCCTCCGGAGGACACTTCAAATCCGGCGAGGAGCTTTTCCTTTTTCATGAGGGGTTTCAGGAACTTTTCGATCATTTCCTCACGGCGGTCGTTCGGGTCCGTCTGATTCCTGACAGGTTTGAATGCCAGCTGAACGCCGTTGCGATAGTCCAGCTGGACTTCGCCGTCAAATTTCATTTCATCGCGGAGATACGCGGCGAACCTGGGAAGGATCCTGTCTCTGATTTTTTCATAATCCGCCTGAGAGATTTCTGTCCCAACCTGCCTGCGATAAACGGGATCGATTTCGTATTTGCCGGACTCCGGGTTATACACATAACGGTTGCCGGATCCGTCGGCATAAAAATTGGAGAAAAGTTTAAGCGTTGGAACCTGGTCCGCCCTGCGCGAGACTTCGTCCAGTTTGTTGCCGGAAATGAGCCGAGGGGCCAGGTCCCGCGTCATGGCCAAATGGTGCAGGGCGTCCGCGACATGCATCGGCATCTGCTCTCCCCGGGGAGCCAGGGTGCCGTCAATGTCGCAATAGATTTTTCCATATCCGATGGCGCGAAGCCCCTGAAGGATTTCCAGCCCGGCCTGAAGCCGATTGCCGGAATCGATATAGACATTCCTGAGGCCTTTGAAGACGATTCGGGATTCGCCCTGGACCGTCTGGACGGACCGTTCAAGACCCCAGCGCCCGATCAGATAAAAGAGAGCCTGTTTTTCGGCTTCATAGCCCGATTCACTTTCGAACGAGGGAGGGTTGGAGATGTCTTTGAAGTGTTCATTCAATTGATCAGAATTTAACGGCTTACCAATGAACCGGACCCTGAGAGCCTTCGCGTATGCGTCTGGAGGCATTCTCTCCCGGCCTTTAATCGGGCCGGATTGAGTGATGATGCGGGACGCAGGAAAGCGTTTCGCAAACAAAACCTGAAGCAAGCCGTCTTCCCACAAACTTGTGATCACGACATCAAAGGGGACGGACCGAAGATTGCGCATCTTCGAAAGAACGCTGTTGCCGTCTGATTGAACTGAAACATTTGTGTATCCTTGCGCCGCAAGCTGTTCACGGATGGCATCCGTATTCTCCTTGTCAGAATGCACGATGAGGATCCGGACCGTCATTTCAAAAATTCCGGCGACAGCGGCAAAGGTCCCGATCAGGCCGATCCATCCCATGGGGATTGCGGAGGCGGTCATGACGGCGGCGTGAGCCAAAGTTTCTCCCGCAACCAGCGCGGCGATCACGAGGCCGGTTGTCCGAAGGCCTTTCTTTGCAGGCTTTGTTTTAGGTTTTTTGGAGTCAGCTGGGGCTGGCTTTGCGGCTTTCTCAATGTCTTGCAGGGTCCACATCTCAGGATCGCCGAAGGTGTGAACGGCGATGTCAACCTGATCTTTGGTCTTTTTGTGATATTCCCGCCACTTCGGCAGGGTTTTGGCGTCATAGTCCTTCATTTGTCCATCGATATATTTGCTTATATTGCGGGGTTCTTCAGGCTGAGTTTTGAGCAGGGCTTTGTGATATTCCCTTGATCTTTGATCGCCGCTTAAAACCCGGATCACCAGGTTCGCAGTCTGGTCGCCCTCAAGCGCTTTTTGTGAGCTGAAGATGGTCCATCTCCCGGAACCGTTGAGTTCCCGATTTAATCGGCTTTCAAGTTCAGGCCGAATGAGGTCGTGCAGGCCGTCGAGGGCGATGGAACCGCCTTGCGGCAATCGTTCCCGGATTTTGCCTGCCAACTGACGGGCCAAATCATCCAGTTTGTCCTCTCCTCCCGTGGGGAGGAACTGGGGCAGATCGCTGAAGGTCCGTGTTTCTGAAACCTTTTTGGCGACAATGAAAACTTCGTCGATGCCGTCAACTTTATGGGTGAGTGATTTGACATGCGTGAGACCCAGGCGTTCGGCTCCCTTTTTCTGGAGGAAATTGTTGAGCGTGTTTCTCCAGGCCTCAAATTCCTGTTTATGAGAGGCATCCAGGTTTTTCGGCCATCCTTTCAGTTTGACGATCATCCAGCCGTCTCCGGTCTTGAGGGAGCGCACGATCGGAGAAAAAATGTCTTCGAGCGCGTCCATCCCAATGGAGTCATAAGCGTTTGAACCGTTCCGGTATCTTTCCATTGTGGCGATCTTTCTGATCATGCTGAACAGTTTCATGGGTTCCAGGACAACTGCGCCGAGGCTGTTTTTCCCGAAGTGCGCCGCGATCTCCCTGGGATCAGGATCATTTTTGTCTGCGAAATTTTGAGTTTGTCCGAAGAATTGAACATGGATCTCTTTGTTTGACTGTTGGAAGCCCAGAAGAGTGCCCGTGTTGGATCCATTGAGGCTGACGACATCCCCCGTCGGTTTGACCTCGTCTGCCAGGACCTTGAACTGATGTTTTTCCCTTTGAGATTTGTCGGCTGTCTCGCTGAACAATTCAGCGAGGAATTCCTCGTCTCCGAAATCGTGCGAACGCATTTCAAGGTCTTCGGCGATGTGGGCGGCTCGCCGTTGGATGTCTTCTTCAGTCACTGTGTTTCTGAGCCAGAAACGGCTGAGGATTTGTTCCAGTTCGCGAAGATCTTGATCAGTCCAGGGGTGAGCGGCAGGGCGGTTGAGATCGGCTGAATTCATTTCAAGCGTTTCAAGGATCCGGGCAATGTTCTTCTTCATGGACGGATGGGTTGAGCGCAATGTGAAATGCAGTTCGCCGAGGGCAACAGACCCTCGCCCATATGCCAAAAGGTTTTCTTTCATGTGCGCCCCGCCTGAGTCAATGGGCAGGATGCTCCTGATGCAGGCAATGATGTTCGGCGTTTCGCTGGACAGCTCTTCCGCAAGCATTTCCGCGCCGCCGTTCAGGACGGCTTCCGCCAGCATGGTTTCCAGCAGTTCGACGGCGTTTTTGAGTTCCGCGTATTTCTGAACCGAGGCGGGATTGTTTCCGGCAATTTTAATTTTGGTGTGGAGGTATACGGAAACGGCCTGAAGCATCAGAGCCTGTTCCTTGATGATTTCGATGCCCCCGGGGCTGAAAAGGGAGAGGCCGAAAAGGCGCGAGATGTCCCTCAGCCTCTTGACGCCGGTCCGGTGGATGACAATTTTGTTGTTGATGAACTGCGCCAGAATTTCTGACGGAGTGAGATCTTCGCCGGTTTCAGTGAGTCTCAGGACAGAGTTCATGGAGCTCAAATTTTCAATAAACTTATCATTGTTGGCCGGGATCGACAGGACATAGTCCCCGCCCGTTTTTTTAATGTTGATCCCAAGTCTTTGCAAATAAACGAGGCGCTTCTTTTCTTCACTGTCGCGCTTGTCCGTGAGGCCGTGATCCCGAACCTGCGTTTGCCGGACGATCTGAAGGACGATTGCTTTCTCTTCATCATTATCGTCGAGCGCTTTTCCGCCCTTCCCCTGCACCTGAACTCTCCCGTCATCAAGGCTGACTTTATAAGTGACGGAAGATCTTCTTCGAACAGCAAAATTATTGTCTCCATCTGAAGTCCCTGAACCGGAATCTTCAGAATTGTTTTGCATCATGAGAGGGCTGTGGAACGATATTTTTGGCCATCTGCTTGAGCTGAGATTCCCCGCTCCTTCGACCGCCAGTTCCTGGGCCTCTGAGAAGGAAACTTGGATGGGAGACTGGAAACGGATGCCGGAAATTTTTGCGTCCAAAATCAGGTGGAGGAGGGCGGTGAGCGCAATGTGCAGAACCGTTTGGGAGAACGAATCAAAGATCGGGAACGACGAGACGGCATAAAGCGAGAAAACGATGATGCGGAAGAATGACTGTCTCAAAATTTGCGGCGGGCTGAGGCCTGAGCGGGACATGGCCCACTGATGCGCGAGCTCGAAGAGGGCGAAGAACGGCACGGCGGCGATGGGGCCGAACAAACCAGAGAGGAGGCTCAGGGAAGCGAGGATCGGGATTTCCCCCTTGATGACGGAGTTGAATCCTCGGAGGCTGATTTCTGATTCGGACAGCCCGATCCATTGAGGGAAGAATGAACGCAGGAACTCGCTCCTGGGATTTTGGGCCGCGCGCATGAGCCAGGCGACGATGCTGGCTTCGGCTTGTCCGCCAGAGCCCAGAGCCTTTACAATTTTTGTGACCACTTCATCCGACGGCGCGAGGCCGAGAGTTTTCAGTTCGTCCGGACGGCTGAGGGTGTTCCCGTCTTTAAAATAATTCAAAATTTGAAGAATCACGCCTCTTCCGAGTCCTGCGTTCTGAAGAGCTGATGAAATTTCCGCTTGCCGTGTGTCATCATTGAGGACCTCAACAGTTTTGAGTTCTTCGGGGGTCAGGTTTGTTTCCAACGGCGCAAGCGATGTTTCTGGGGATTGTTTCCCCTCTCTTATCGCGTAAAACGACTCAATGGCTTTAACGGCATTGGCCGCAAAAGAATCAGCCGTTGCGCCTCTGGTTTTCATCCAAGGCTGGTCTGCCTGCGACGCCGCAAATTGTTGCAATGTTGAACGGGCGTTATCTTTGATTTTTCCTGTGCGAGTGTCCACAGCATTCCAAACAAAACTTCCCCAAACCTGAGATCTTGTGATGGGCTCATCGACGGTCTGATCAGGGGCAGTTGCCGGGTTCCGGGTCAGAATGTTGATTGCGGCGCGGGCTTCCCACGGGAGGGAATCAAAATCTTTGGAGTCAGCCCTGTGCTTTTCGCGCCTGGAACGGGCGGTTTGAAGGGCGGCTCTGATCAATTCGGGTCTGAAGTTTGGATCATAGAAATGCATGCCGATGAACGGCGTGAGGGAATTTGTAATTTCGGTGTATGTAAGAAAACGGAGGAGATCAGGGTCCTGTTTCAAGACATCCTGCAGGTCCGATTGAACTCGTCTCAATTCTTCCCCAGGGTCTGCCGCCTCAGTTGCGGGTTTTTGCACCGGCGTCCGAACTGTTTTCTGCGCGGTTGGGCCGGCTTTGGGCTTGGTTGGGGCGCGTCCAATCACTTCATAAACGTCAGCGTCAGGGTCATTCATAGCCGGATCAAATCCTTCCTGGACTGCGGTGGTTTCCCCGGTCAGAGTCTCGATGACCTGCCCTGCCGACTTTTCAAGAACTGCAAGTTTATCGGCCCAATTGAATGGGGCGGAGGTTCCCGGGACATTTTCTGCGGTGAGCTCATTCGCGATGGAAAGGATTTCTCCGCGAACTTCTTCGCTCGGCTTTGCGTCCTGCACGGACTCCGTCATCTGGGCTTTTGCTGTGAGGACCTTCTGCACGATTTGATCCACCGTTTTCGCGGTTCCTGAACGGAAACGCGCGATCAGCCTGTAAACTTCAACAGGATGGGTTTGGCCGATGGCGATGAACCGTTCCCCAAAGTCCCTGACGATCCAGTCATCGGAAAGGATCACGACCGCCGCGTTGTTGAACGGCGCGCCGGGATATTGAACCAGGTTGATGGAGGACCCCACCTGATGAGGCGTGCAGAAAATATATTGGGGATGTTCCCTGCTCCTGAAATTTTTTAGGACGGCGTCAATTCCCTGATGCTCCGGCCCCGCGCCATGATTTTTCTTGCGTTCCAGGGAGCTATAGATTCCGGCCGCCGAACCCTCGCCGTATTTGGCATTATAACGCTCGGTGAGACGGTCAATTTCTTCAACGGAATCAAGGATCACCATCACCTTTCCGTTATTCTTTCTTTTGTCGGCGATGATCTCATCGAGCTTTTGGATTTTCGGAGAGAGATCTGTCCAGCTGGGTCCGTCTTCTGCGGGCCTTTCTCCCAGGACGAGAGAGAGATCAAGGCTGGCCAGTTTTTCAAGCTGATACCGCGCGAACAAGTGGTCCACTTCTCTTTGCTTGTCCGCCCGGGCGAGAGTGCGCCGGAATGAGGTCAGCTCGTTTCTGATGCCGCTGACAACACTGTCCTGGTATTCCTCATAAGGCAATTCGACGATGATGTTTTTCGGCTCTCCCAGTTCCGGCAAGACGACTTTTCTGCGCCAGCGCACAGAAACTTCTTCGAGCGCCGCGAAAAGCTCATTTTCGGACATGCGGTTGACTGTTCTGGGATCCAGATTCCGCGCCCAGGCAAGGACGGGCGTCACATCCTGTTTCCGTGTGACCGCAATCCTGGCGGCCACTCCGATCCTGTATTTCGCGGGGATCCCGAAAATGCGCGGGGCAGAGATTGTCCTGACGCCTCCCCGGAGGTTGTCGATTTCATCCACGATGTGGCAGTCCGGCCTGAACTGAGACGAAAGTTCATCGCTCAGGATGGAAACCGAAGCATAATTTGCAACGAGAATGACTTTGCCGTTCAGTTTTGATGCGTATGCGATGGCGTCCTGCTTGTTTTTTCGGGTCCCGGTCAGGAAAACGATTTTGGGCCGTTCAGCGCCGTCAAATTGGGTCCTCTGACGGATTTCTGCAATGACTTCCGGGATGGCCCGTTTTTTGGTGGTGTATAAAATCCGGTCGACGGCATATCCGTCTCCGGAGTCATTTTTGATGTTGAAGGCGGCCAAAAGAGCCATGATCGTTTTTCCGACTCTGGCGTCGCTGGTCAGGAGAGCGCACGGTTCCTGGGGATTTTGAAGAGTCTGGACGGCCTTCCAAATGCCGTATTTTTGAGCCGGAATCAAATTTTGCTGTCTTGCGCCGGACCCGGCTTTGAATCCCCGAAACTCATAGGCCCTGGCGTTTTTATAATAATCATAGGTGTCCTGATAAAGCTGGCGTCGCATGGAGCCCGGCTCGCAGGCATCAATTTTATCTTTGAGCGCGTTCAGTCCGGCAGAAGAGCCCAGCTCCTCGTCCCGCCGCATGACGGGATAATACAGGAACCTGAAATATCTCAGGTGGGCGAGATATTTTTCTTTAATCTTCGCGTCCGGGATCGTCCTGTAAAGGCGTTCTTCCGCCCGCGCCGCGCGCGGCAAATCATAAGTCCGCCCGGTCCGAATCGCTTCAACTCTCGAAGAAATCTGCTCGAAATGGCCCCTGAGGGCTTTGGAGAGTTCCCTGCGCCTGCCGGCATATTGCGGGAAAGCGTCAATGATCATTTCCTCGATCATTTCAGTTTCGCCGAAGGAAAGCTCAATCAGCTCGTTGATGTCGATCTGCTTGAAGAACCGTTCAAGGTCCGATTCTGAGAAGAGCCGGATGAGATGCGCCTTCACCTGTTCCTCGTTTCCATAGTCTTCGAGCATTCCGAGAGTGAACCAGAGATTGAGTTTGCGCTGAAGATTTTTTGCCGGCGCGCCGAGATTCTTCGCGGGTTTATTGAGCCTGACGGCAAGTTCGTCCGCCATCATGCCCTGCAGGACAAAAGGAAGCACTTCGATTTGAGTTGAAGGAAGCCTGGACTCAACCCACGCGATCAGGTTCTGTTCCTCTTCCGCTGTCAGAGGAGCCGTCCTTGCGGTGTCCGGGCGGTGCAGGGGAATGAAAGTGTCTGGAGGCGCTTGCACATCGGTTATTTTCTTCAGTCCGCGCTCAAGAATGTATTTCACCGTTTCAGGCTCGACGCCGAACTGGATGCCGACATCCGCAAAAGCCGCGCAGAATCCGTTTGCGTGGCGATAAAAAGACTTAAGGACCGAGGCTTCGATTCGAGTCAATTTTGGGTAGAGTCTGGGCAACATAACATGGATCGCCTTGTTTTTTTGAACCGTGGCCGCGATGAATTTTGCGGCGCTGGAAACACTGGCAGGCATCTCGTTCGGAGAAGACGTTAATTCATCTTTAAGAACGAGGATGCCGCTTACAAGTCTGGCCCCGGAAGTTAATCCGATCCTTTGACCCACCTGGCCGGACATCCTTGTGGCGAACATTCCTGCGATACTCTGTATTGTGTGTTGTTCGCTTCGGCCTTCAAGCTCATCTAAAAATTTATGTCCTTCGCTTACGAAATCATCGATGGAAAGGGGCAGACGGACTCCCGCCAGAGTTTCGAACATGTAGCGATAAAGATAAAATTGTTCCTGAGCGATTTCATCGAGTTTCTGACGGGCCGTCTGCGTCACGTTTGCGTCTTCATCTTCGTCCTTGCTCTCAGAGCCGGCCGGTTCCGCTTCGTTCGGGCTTGAATCGGTTTCAGGGGTGACTCCTCTCAACCGAACCTCCGCGATGGTTTTCTTTAAGCCGCTGTTTTTAGAGTTTGATTTCAGAAGCGCGATTTCGGCCACAATAAGGACGCGCCTTATGAAGTATTTTGAAACGCGCCCTTCCGCGACGGGCGCGCACCGCAAAAGCGCTTGGGTCAGGGACGCAAATTCTGATGCGACGGCGGGATTCTCACTGTTATAAACAACCTTTGCGGCAGTGTCCAGAACCTGAGCCAAACGCGTTTCATGGATGGCCCTCAATTCCGGGAAGGCATCGAATGTGTTCAGCAATATGGAGATGACCTTGAATGCTCCGGAATGGATTCGACTTGACTCCAGCGGCCAATCTGAAGTAGCTTCGAACCTATAAGCATACGGACGATTAAACATGTCTCTGATCATGGAGAAGAGGGATTCATCGAAACGATGTTTAAAAACATAATCAGCCGGCGTCGAAAGATCAAAAGCCAGTTTGAGGAATGCATCCGGGGCGGGCATGAACCGATAGGCATCGTCCTTATAAGTCTCCGCAGAGACTTCTTTGGGGACACGGATATATTCATGCGCTGTTGTGCTGAAATGATGCCTGAACTTCACAAAGCCTAATTTCAGCAGATCCTCATGAATTTTATTGAGCTTGTCGATCGGCAGGTTGGCTCTTATTGCAACAATGCCGCCCGGGGATAGAGCTTCAATCTCCTTCCAGGATTTCCCGGCATCATCACCCGAATCGGTATATGTGATGGTTTTACTGAGTTCAAAATCCATTTTCGCCAAAGCGTCCCCGATCATTTGATAATATTCAGGTGAGCGAAACCCTGCTTGTCTAAAGGCGGCATAATCATCAACCTCGATCGGAATTATGAACGGAAACGCTTTTCCGTCCTGAGATTCGGCAATGGCTTGAAATGCGGCTCTTTCGTTTTGATGAGAATATGATTTGTCCTGCTTGACCTTCAGATGAATGAATAAATACCTTCCGGGATTCTTCAGGTCCCGGCAGACGACCGTGTCCTGTCCGGCGCCTTGGGGAAGATCCTCTTTGAACCCGAACTGTTCCCGGATTGAACTTTCCCATGGGTTGCTTTCCGAGTTGAAGGGCGTGGTATAGAACCGAGTGTCCGTCAGCTTTATATATCTGTCATCCTCAACACGCCCGAAACCTGCTTCACGGATCAGTCTCTCGTCGTCATAACGTGTAAAGCCGACCAACAACCTCGAGAGACCGTGAATGATATATCCATTTCTCACGCCGCTGGCGGCACGATTCAGCGAGGATACGAGATCCTTGCTCCGAGCAATTCCTCCAGGCTGCAGCTCAACTTCCGCAAGCTCATAGCCGGATTTTTTCAGCGCGGCGTTGAGTTTCTGATCCGTTAAATCGGATCCGGATCCAAACACTCTGATGCGCGTCCGGATCACGCGTCCGGATTTGGTTCGCGCGTAAAGATAAATGTTGTGAATGTAAGGGGAATGCCAGCTAGTTGAGACGCCGACGAACGCCATTTTGTTCGATTTTTTATTCACGGCTGTATATTTGAATGTTCGCATTCGAGGATAAAGTCCGTCAAGGTTCGCATACCATTCCAGGCCGCGGCCGAAACCGTCATTACAACCGAGGCTTAAATCGGTCTCAGAAGACGCGTCAAACGCTTTGGCGGACATTCCCATTGGGTCATCGAAAAGATATTCTTCAATCCAGTTTTTCCAATAATCGGAAGCCGGCACATACCGGCTCATCAATTTTTGCGCAGTGAGGAAGTTCCACGCCACTTCGTCGCGAGGGGTGTCCGGAGTGAATTTAAATTTAAATTTCTTCCCGAACGGAAGATTGAAAGTGCACCTATATTCAGAACCGTTGTGCGTGATCTCAATTTGCTTATCTATGCTCATGGAGGCAAAAGCCGTTATTGCAGTGAGAATCTCATTATTTGAATCCTGTTTATTCAGAGCAGGCCTGAACGAGGCTTTTGTCGACTTCACAGGTTTTTTATCTCTTGGCAATCCATACGTGAGCATAAGCACAAGAGATTTTTGGGCTTGCCGGCTGACCAGCCCTTTCATGAGCCAATCCGATTGCCACGCTTTTCCTATGAAGTCGCCATCATCGCTCAGGAGAAGCTGCTGGAGAATCCTTTCGCAGTTCGCGGTCGCGATGTCATTGGGTTGTTGGGGCACTTGTTTGAAAACGATATTAAAAACGGTGTCCTTTAAATCGGGAATATGACTGCGTTCTTTGATGGCATAGATGAGCGCGGCCGTGACACGGTTCGAAGATTTTGGGTCATGAAATCTTTTCCGGATTTCATCGATTGTTTTGAGAGTAGAGGCATCATTTAATAAACTCATTATTTCGCGCGAAATATCAGCGTCATTGACATCATCCTCATTCGCCGGTTGTGTGGATGCTGAACCTGTCCGGGCTGCTGACCCTTTGATTCTCGAGTTTTTCATAAACATGGGGCGGAACGATATTTTTGGCCATCTGCTTGAGCTGAGACTCCCCACTCCCTCGAGCGCCAGTTCCTGGGCCTCTGAGAAGGCAACTTGGATGGGAGACTGGAAACGGATGCCGGAAATTTGTGCGTCCAAAATCAGGTGGAGGAGGGCGGTGAGCGCAATGTGCAGAACCGTTTGGGAGAACGAATCAAAGATCGGGAACGACGAGACGGCATAAAGCGAGAAAACGATGATGCGGGAGAATGACTGTTTCAAAATTTGAGGCGGGCTGAGGCCCGAGCGGGACATGGCCCACTGATGCGCGAGCTCGAAGAAGACGAAGAACGGCACGGCGGCGATGGGGCCGAGCAACCCAGAGAGGAGGCTCAGGGAAGCGAGGATCGGGATTTCCCCCTTGATGACGGAGTTGAATCCGCGGAGGCTGATTTCTGATTCAGACAGCCCGATCCATTGAGGGAAGAATGAACGCAGGACCTTGCTCCTGGGATTTTGGGCCGCGCGCATGAGCCAGGCGACGATGCTGGCTTCGGCCATATTTGAGTAGGATTTTTTCTGGGCGTCCCGCGCCTGTTTTTGTTTTAAACTCTGAGCCATCACATAAAGAGCGCCGAGAAGTCTCGCTGGAGGGATCATCTCTTTGCGGTATGCGTCCATTGCGGGCTCAATGGCTCGGACCATGGACTCTGGATCGTCCAGAATGCTGGCCATCTGCTTTGACAGCTCAGGGACATTGTGAGTCTGAAGATGCCGCCCATATTCCACGGCTCCTGCATCGATGAATGGTCTGATATCGCCGCCTTTGTCTCCCATTGAAATGACCGGCAGGCGGTGGGCGAGGGGCTCAATGAAATTGTGACCTTTCCCGACGATCGCGAGGTCCGCGGCCTGATAAAAATTCCGAAGTTCGCCCATCGTCGTGAGCGAAAGAATGTCAGACTTCCCGATCTGTGAAAGGTCTCCGTTCAGCGAATCGCGGACATTGAATCTGATATCAGGATTGCTAAATCTGGTCAGGCCTTCATTGCTGTATCTTTCCGCGATGACGAGAATCGGACGGGTGCGATCTGACAAGTCGGCGTATGCGGCGATATAGGCAGAGATGACATTCTGTCTTTCCTCAAGGCTGGGTGTAGCGAGGACAATGACCTTGCGGTTCCCAAGCCCCATTTGCGTTCTGATTCTATTTCTCGTGACTGCGTTGTGAAGCATAGGGAGGTTGAATAAATAAGGGCGATATTGAAGATTACCCTGGTTTGTTAAGTCATCAAACCTCAGGTTCAATTCATTCTCAGAAGATCGCTCATAATGCGGCTGACGGTTTATATGGGTGAATCCCGGGAATCTTTCCTGGGCTGTGGGCGAAGTCACTTCATTATTCAGCATGACGACCCGATTCTTTCCGAGCTTCATCATGTCAAGGAAACCCTGGGCGGCAACGAGAGACGCGACCTCATAATTTGAGAACGCGATTTTCATGTCCTGCTCTCGAAGGAATTGTTCGAGATTGACGGTTCCGTCGGGACTAAGATATTGTCCAATGGATCTCATATTGTTTCCCAGAAGACCAAGCACAGTCGAGAATGCGGAAGGATAAAGATCTCTCAAACGATTAATATTATCCAGTCCTGCGAATTGAGAAAGGAGTTGAACGGGATTCTCGTCTGAATTTGACTGAAATGCTGAAGGGGCCGAGTGGGACTGGCCCTGCATCATGAGCGGATTGCGGACCGACATTTGGGGGATGCGGACGCCGCGGAGATTCCCCGCTCCTTCGACCGCCAGGTCCTGGGCTTCTGAAAATGACAAAACAATGGGCGAATATTGTTTGATAAATGCAAATAACTTTATCCGAAGAGACGGCGTTGGTTCAATGACTTTTGTTTCTTTCCCCGCCGTTCGTTCCCTGGCTCTGTTATACATCTCAAGGCGTTTTTGGACCTTTTCATAGGCTTCAGATTTGGCGAAATAAACCTCATTCCCCTTGACGACCGCTCTCACGCCGAACATCTTGCCCCAGATTTGGTTCAGGCGTTCAGCAAATCGCGAAGGGTCCGGGGCCGTATAGGCCTCTGATTCCGAGATCAGGGCATCAATCTCCTCGTCCGTCAAGAATTCCGCCTTCACTCCGTTTCCGAGCGTTTGCGTCATGAGGGCGACGAGAATTCCCCCGATGCCTTTGATGTCTCCTGAAACGGCTCCGGAGAGGGCGCGGACGGAGCCCATGACTCCCTGGAAGAACGCGTCGGCGTTGATGGAGGCGACATTGGCGGCTGAAATGTCTTTGGTGAACTTGACGGCAAAGTTTCTTCGGGCCTTGTCCCCCTGGAATGAACCGAGGACGAAAGTGTCTGCCCCCCGGGTCACGGCGCCCGCGATGAAGAGGCGGTTTTTGAGGATGTCGAGAGCGGTCCGGATTTGTCCGCGGTTCGCATCTGTGAGCTTGAGGGACTCGAGGTTTTCAACATAGGATTTCACGAAGGCGTCATATTCCTCTCTGCTGAAGGGTTTTTGGTCAAAGGGTTCGGGCGTTCCGGCAAGTTCAAGTTTCGGCTGAACCACAATGAACGGGATATTTTTTTCGCGGAGGATTTGGGTCATGCCCGGCGTGTGAAAGCCTCCGGCGATGAGGACGACCCGCTCCGAGCCTTCGGGGATTGCGCGTTCCATGTTGTCCACCATGACGCGGTCGCGTTTGAAGGCGAGTTTATAATAAGCTTCCTGCGTGAATTTGAGCTGGTCTTCGGAAAGTTTGCCGGAAACGATATTCCTGGAGACTTTGCCCGTGAAATGGAACCTGGAATAATTCTGCCAGTCTTCAGGCGCGAATTTTTCGGTCCAGAATTTTTTCTGTTCCTTGAGGGACCGGGACTCGCGGACAAGGTCCAGAGCCTGTCTGTTTCCAAGGGCGGCGCGGGCAAAAACCGCGGTTTCATAAGCCGAGAGTTCTGATTTCAGAGCGTGGAGCGTGATTTGGTCGCATTTCCGGAGGTATTCAACATATTCGGAGATTTTTGGGGCCTTGATCTGGTTGACCTCGGCGAGCCGGATCAAACTTTCATGAAATTTGAGCGCGCTGATTTTCCCGGACCGGAAGTTCAGGCCAGACTGCGTTAGGAGAACGAGAGTTTGCTTGTCCAGCTTTTCTTCGAGCTGACGGAGGCACTGCGTCCTCTCAATTTCGAGAATTTCCGAGTGAAGATTTTTTTCAAGGTCCGTGAGCTGAAGGAACGCGGTCAGGTTGGGGGCGTCTGTTTTGTCGGGCGCGCCGAACCGGCTGAGGAAACGCGCATAATCTTTCAGGCTGATTCGGTCGGAATCATATTGGCTTGACGCCGCGTCCAGTTCAAGGAGGGCTTTTGAATAGGTTTTCTGTTTGAGAGGCGCAAGGGCGGATTCCCGCTCGGCAATGCGTTTCCAAAGATTGTCCCGTTCCGCGTTCACGAGTTTCCTTGCGGTCAGGTTGGCCTCATAGGTTGATTTGTCTTCAACGCCCCGGAGCGCGATTTTTTCCGGGCCGTATAAAATGGAGAGATATTGTTCGCCGGTGACTTCGTTTTCCCTCAGAAGCTGTTCTGCGGAGGCTTTTCTCGATATTCCTTCAGGCAATGCGGAAAGCCATTCGGTGTTCACATCTTGCCAGGCGCCTTCCGCGAACACTTGGAGCGGGGCGGATGCAGGAAACAATTTTTCGAGCATCTTCGCCATATTTTTCTGGGCCGGATAATGGCCGTGGGCGTCCTGGATGTGGATGACGAGCGGGTGTCCTGAGCCTGTTTCAGAAGAGGGGGTCCAGCCGTCCACGATCGTTCCGAGTTCTGCGGGAATCTGAATGCCGCCCGTGAAAGCGGTCTCAAGCCCGGATTTCCCCGCGGCAGAGTGAGGCGCCTGTCGAGCCGGCTGGAACGCGTCCTGAATCTTGGCGCGTTTCTGTTCCATTTCCTGCAGGGCTTTTTTGCGTTCGTCCCAGAGGCCGGCCTGAGCGAAAGGCGGGGCGATGATCGTGAAAAGAAGCGCCGCGCAAAGTGCAGACGCCGCTGTCTTGAGCCAGTGAAGGTTGAATTTGGACGACCAGAAGCCGATCACAGAGTTCCCCCAAAATAAAAATCACCCTGCGTGAGGAACAGAGTGATTGCGGAAACGGTTTGGAAAAATGCGGCGCGGCTGAGGAGATCGCTCCCGCCCCGGCTGATCGACGAGGAATGCCAGCGGCGCAGTTTTTCCGCGAGCATCACGAAAATGAAAAGCGCCAGGATGATCGGCGGCGCGTTGGATTTGGGCGATCCGGAAATGGGAATGGAAAATGTATGAGAAATCATTTTGGCTGATTTTAAATAATCCGTGGACTCTTTCAGGACCTCAATCCTGGACGACGCGTTCAGGGCCTCTCGTCGGATCGGCGCGGGAACGGAAACTGCGGACTGTGTGAGCTCATGTGAGCTTTTGCGGAGGGACGCGGCATCCGCTTTTGAAGGCTGTGTTTTAAGAGAACTCTTCACCCATGTCTGGAACAGGCTGGACTCAATCAGCATTTGCTGAACGGCTCTTTGGCTGGCGATGCCGACGACGCGGGTCGATTTATGATAGACGTCGTGAAACAGAATTTTCTTAAGCGATTTCGTCCAGACCACGGGACTGACAGCATCGACGCAATGGCGGACGAGGTTGGGAGTCACGTCCAGAGGGACGGATTTTCCCTGAGAGACAATAAAATAGGTGAAGCCGTTATTTAGGCAGGAAAAATAAAAGAAACAGGCCAGGGTGACGGCCCGAAAAACCGCGCTTGCGCGCGAGTTCAATGAAAGTCTCATGGATTTGCATTAATTGTAACATGAAATCTTCAAATTTTGGTTAAACTTTTTGTAACAAATTTGTAACAAAATTTCCCCCCAATTCCCGCGTTCCGCCTTCAAAAATGGAGCCGTTTCGCGTTTTCGGGGCGTCATTTGGACGCGGAAAGGGCGGCCAGGAACAGTGAATTCACCGTCGGAGTCCGCCTTTAAAATATCCGGCAGATCGGGCGAAAATGAGCAGATTTTGAGCAATTCGGACAAGTCGACATGTTTGGAGGTGAGCCCGCCCCGAACCACATTGTCGGAGTGCGTCATCACTTCGATGCCCCGGCCTTCCAGATGGCTGTGCAGTCTGCCGGCCCTGATGAAATGCGCTTCGCTGGGCTTGAGGTGAATGAGGTTCAGGAGATAAAACGCCAGGAGTCCCCGGTCTTTGGATGTTCCGGGACAATGCGCGTGCGCGGCTTTCAAAAACCAATACGCGGCGGAATTTTTGGAATGACGGGACAGAGGCCCGAGGGCGCGGATATGTTCGGCCAGGGCCAGGTTGACGAGGTTTGGGTCCAGGGTCATCAGTTTTCCATAAAAGGCTTTGATGGATGTTTTTGGAGGCTCTGAAAGCTTGAGAAGGGCTTTGGATTTTTTCCATTCCCGGGCAATGTCATCGAGTTTCCTGAATCCGGAGAGAAGATAAAAATCAGAGAGGGCGATGATCATTTCATATTTGGGGTTGGGGTCGCGATAATTGCGGAGACTTTTATCGCGGATATTTTTTTCCCTGGCGAAACCGGCTTTGGCCTGGGCGGCGTTGGGATGGGCCTGGATGGAAAGATTTTTTGATGCTGTGAGAATTTTTACGAGAAACTTGAGCTGGGGAGCTCCGAGCCACAGTTCGGCATAGGGGACATTTTTTTTGGGCCGGATGCCGAGCAATCGGGGGATGAGCGCAGAATTTCCCTGTTCCCCCCAGTCATAATTCTGGACGGTGGGAAGGATCGGTTGAGGTTTCACTATTTAAAGATGAGGCGGCCCAAAACGAATTTGCCCTCTCGCGGCTGGAAAAACCAGTTGATCTTGGTGTTTTCCACCCGGCCTTCGTCGATGTCGTTGACGGCGACGGAAACCCCGAGGGACTGTCCGCGCACCGGCGGCGACATGCGCAGGAGTTTCCAGGTGATCGCGGCGGAGATCAGATATCCGTCATCTGTCCGCTTGGAGCTGGAACGGAGCTCGTCATAGAGCGGCGGCCTGTTTTGGAACCAGAGATAAGACTGAAACTCGCCGTCTTCAAAAGGCGGGGTGATGCCGATCTGAAAATCTCTGACATTGCCCCACACGAGGCCCTGGGAATCGGGGTTCACATAAATCTCGACGAGATCGCCTTTATAGGCTTCGGACGCGTTGGGCTGGATCTGGAGAGATTGATCTCGGACTTTGACCCTGACATAAAGATACGTCGTGTCCCACAAAAAGGAAACATCCGCGCCGAGGTCTTTTTCATTGCTTATTTTTCCGGCCTCAACATTCACGGCGGAGAGGTTCAGGATTTCACAGCGTTCCCATTCCTGTTCGTTCAGGAGCGGGATGTCCGAAGAGCGCTGAACGGCGTATTCCGGGCGTTTGAGGTCATAGGGGACCACTTTGAGATTAAAATGTTTTCCGAGGTCGACGGGATAGGTGAGGTTTTCCGATTTTTCCGTGGTGACATAATCCGAAAGGAGCGCTTTGGTTTCCCTGACGGGAGGATAAGACTCGAATGTTTTTGAAATGTAGCGGTCGCTCAAACAATTGACGAGGGTGAGGAAAATCATGGTTTGGTCGAGCATGAGATAATTCTGGGTGACCTGCCTGCGGCGGATGTCATAAGCGTCGCGGTATCCGAAGTTGACGTATTTTCCGTTCAGGAGGTGCGGCGCGCGGACGCCGAGGTCTTCCAAAATCCGGAGGTTGTTGACGACTTCCTTGGGAAAATCCTGCACGGCGAGGATGGAGGCATAGGGGGCCACGATCTCGTCTTTGAGTTTGAGGAATCCGAGATATCCGTCCTGGGGAGAATCGGAGGCCGCCCAGCCCCACACGGGAGCGTCCGTCTTCTGCTTGTGGAGGATCTGCGCTTTCGCGAAATTGGCCGCTGAAATGCCCGGCAAAGTCCCCCGCTCATCAATGAAAATCCCGGTCATATAGCCCAGGAAAAGGCCGCCCGCGTCCCAGCCCGGCTTGAGATAAGTGCAGCCGTAACGCTCTTCGAGGGTCCGGTGGAGTTCGTCCCAGCTTTCTTTCGGCACCTTGCTCATCGCCATGGCGAGGAAACTGGCCATGCGCGAATCCGCTCCCAGGTTGTCATAATACCAATCGGTGTATTTTTCCTTCGTGACGTCGTATCCGCCGTAAAGAAATTTTCGTCGGGGATCATAAAGATATTTCCAGTTGACGGCCAAAATCTTGTCGCAGATTTCCTGAAACTCCGGGAACGCCTGGCGGATCACGATGATCCCGGCATAGAGGTTCCCGAGGTCCACGGTGGAAACGAAATTTTCGGGGTGCCTCGTGAGGTTGGAAGTGTCCGTCCAGTTGGTTGGAAAATTTTTCCAGGTCTGAAATTTGAGGAGTGTGTTTAAAACTTTTTTTATTTTGCCGATGCCGGAATATTTTCCTTCGATGCCCATCTGCATGGCGCCGGCGACGGAAGCGAGATAAAATCCGATGTTCGTGACGGAGGTGTGATTTTCTCTTTCTATTTTTGAGTGGTCATACGGCAGGCCCGTTTTGGGGTCCGTCATGTTTTCGATGCAGCGATAGGTGTCGCGGGCGACTTTCTGAAGATATTCAGTGTCGTCCTTGGAGAGGGATGCGGAATAAAGCGGGGTTGCGGCGGAAACGGCGATGAGAGCCGAGACGAAGCCTTTCCAAATCCGGAAACGGCCCGTCTCAGCTCTCATGTTCAAAGGATCCTTGGGTTTGATTATTGAAGCTCGATGCTGTCGATCGCGACCGTGCCCTTGCCGCCTTTCGATTTGGTGACTGCGATCCAGATGCCGATCACATTCTTGCCGTCGAGTTCTTTGTCTCCGCCATAAAGATATTGCAGTTCGGAAACGGGGATCTTGATCTCCTGCCACTGGTCGGGGCTGAGCAGATTTTCAAATTTCTTGCCGAAGTTGGAACGGTCGAAATCCGCGATCTTGAACTCAATCGTGTTGGCTTCGCCGGTCCATTTCATCCAGAAGCTGATGACCGATTTCTGGGTCAGCTCCATGGGCTGCATTTTATACATCTGGACCCAGTTGCCGGAAGCGAGGTCATATTTGAGGATGAGGGAATCTTTCTGCTTGCCGAACCAGGAATTGAGGACGCCGCTTGCGCCCTGGTCGCTCTCAACTTTCCAGCCCTTGGTGGAATCGCAGTCGTCGATGGTTCCGACTTTCACTTTGTCGGTGACGCGGTTGGAGGAAGGCACCAGTCTGAGCTCGTCGATCAGGACCGTTCCGGTTCCAGCTTCTTCCGGAGAGACGGCGAACCCGACCTGTTTGATGGAGTCCAGTTTCGCGTTTCCGCCCCACCAATAAACGAAATCGGTGGCGTCGATCTTGATTTTCTCCCAGTCCGAGCCGGGTTTGAGGTCAATCTTGAAGCCGTAATTGGTTCCGTCTTCGTCGATGAGTTTGACTTCAAGCTTGTTTTTCTTGAGGCCGTTGTGCTTCACATAAAGCTGAATGGCTTTGCCTTCGATGGCGGGAACCGTGAGGTCCTTGATGACGGCGACCCACTGCTGGGTGTTTTTGAGATCATAATCCAGAGAAAGGGCTTTGCCGAATTTCCCGGGAACATGGTCGGGCTTGATGCTGGCTCCGTCTGCGGCGGCCGGGATCCACTCATTGGCTTCGAATCCGTCGAGGAGGACTCCCAAATCAGAGAGGAGGTCATCTGCGGCTTTTGCGGCGGTTTTTGCGGTTTCTTTGGCTGGGGCAGGAGCTTTGGTTTTCTCCGCGGACCTCGCGGTCAAGGGATTGACGGATGAGATGATTGCGGCAAACAGGGACAGACACATCAGTTTTTTCATTGCCATTTGACTATCTAACCTCCACTATTTTTTTACCTTTGAGCGTGAGGGGAATGATTCCCGCGCTTCTTCTTTCAAGATGGATCTGCTTCTTGAAAACTGGGGCGCCTTTGCCGTCCAGAGTGACGGTCACCGTGCCCGATTTTGCGGCGTCGTGATAATTAAACAAAAACAAAAATCCTTTTTCGTCTTTCCACCGGAGGACGCCGTGAAGGTCCCAGGGGTCCAGCTTGATCCGGGGACGGACGCCCAGCTTTTCCATCCAGGAGCGGACCATCTCCGCCTGATAATCGAAATTGTGAAGGAGCCCCAAACCATAAGCAACCCATTTGCCCTGGCCGCTGTGCCCGAACGAAACGCAGGGCCCGTGGCTTTTGGTCTGCACCAGGGGTTCGGCATGCCCTTTGAATGTCTGGATTGGAAAGTCAGGAATAAATTCGAGTTTGTTCCAATAAGCTCTTTCCGCTTTGCTGACGGTTTCCGGTTCCAGTGCCAGCGATTCTATCAAGTTTTTGCAGGACTTTCCAGATAAATCCAGCGTCGGGAGCCTGGGTCCGATGAAAAGTTTTCCCCCGCGCCGGACATAGTCTGCGAGGAGGTTTTGGGTTTTTTCGTCCATCCACTCCAGTGAAAAGACGCACAGGCTTTTCTGTTCCGCGAGAGATTCTGAAGTCGCGCGCTGAAGGTCCGTGAACGAAAAGTTGTATCCCGCGATCTGGAGGAGGCGGGCGATTCCGTCGAAGAAATAGGCATGGCGCATCCATTCCACGCTCCCCGCCCAGGGGCCGGAAAAATATTCCGTCGAAAAATACGGCAGATAGAACCCGAGGGAGGTGTCAAAAACTTTTTCAGTCTCCGCCAAAGACGTTCCCCACTTCCTGATGAAACGGCCGAAATCCTTGATCGGCTGGAAATGAGGACGCTCGTCGCCGTGAAGGCCCACCGGCGCCTGCCAGTCGTGATAGGTCCCGAAACATCCCATCTCGGGCAGATTTTTGCCGCTTGAGAACATATAACAGTTCACGCCGTTCAATCCGTGGGCCGTCGAGGTCTTGAGGTTGAGGTCGATGTCCGACGGATAAAGCCGCGGGCGGTCCCTCAAAATTCCGGTCTGGAGTTCCGCGCAGATGATGGGCGCTTTCACGCTCCCTTCGCCTGAATCGGAAATGGCTCGGACCGCTTCGGTGGTGACGCTGATGTCGTGGAAATTTTCAAAGTCCAGGCGGCGCATCTGATAGGCCCCGCCGAAGACGGTTCCGGGGGCTTTCGCGGAAAATTCCCTGAAGAGCGAAGTCGTCATGGGGCTGTAAACGCCTCTGCCCCGGACATCATAATCATAAAATTGAGGAATATTGGCGGAGAGAGGCACCTCGATCCCGTGCTCTTTGGCGCGCTTGTAAAGCGTTTCGTAATAGAGGGCGTAATACCTGCGGTAAAAGAGAGCCCAGTCAAAGAATATCGCGAGGGTTTTGGGCTCGGGGTTGCCTTCGGGCTGTTCGATGTGGTCGAATGATTCAAAGCTCGCGCCATAGGCCCGGTTGAGAGCGTCCACGGACGGATATTTTTCACGCAAAAAGTCCTGATAAAGTTTCGTGACGAACGGCGCGGGGTTGGACGCCTTGTGGAGCCAGTGGATCATGCCGATTTCGTTGCAGAGCTGGACGAAAATGACGGGGCCGTCTTTCTGGATTTGGTTCGCGGAAATGATGGGCAAAAGTTCCTGATACCATTTCCCCACGAACGACTGGAATGTGGGGTGAAGATAGGAGAGGAGGATCGCGTGAGGGAGGTTGTTGACGCCGCTCCGCTGGATGAAAATGTCTTTATAATTTTTGAGGAGCCAATCCGGAATCCCTTCGCCCGTGAGCTCCGCGTTTGAGACGGGGCCCACTCTTGCCGCGGCATAAAGGCCCATGGACTTGGCCAGGTTCAGGAATTTGACAAGGTTCCTCTGGGGGTGAGTTTTTCCCGTGAAATCGAATTTTCCCTCTTCATATTCGTGCCAGCTCCAGGGGACATAGAAGCTGACGGTGTTGAGGCCCGCGTCTTTGGCTTTCTGAAGGTGTTTTTTCCAGAGGTTTTGAGGCATCCGGAAATAATGGATTTCGCCGGAATAAAGAAAAAAAGGTTTGCCGTCGAGGATGAACTGCCCGTTGCTGACCGTGATGGAAGATGTTTTTTTCAAGACTGGACTACTCCTTTAAACCCGTGGTCGCAATGCCGCGGATCACATATTTTTGCGCGAGGATGAAAATGAAAATGACCGGGATCACGACGACCACAGCGCCCGCCATGAGAAGCCCGAACTTGGTCGCGTATTGCCCGTTCAGGTTCGCGAGCGCGACCGGCAGGGTGTAACGGTCTTCGCCGACCATGACGATCAACGGCCAGAGGAAGTCGTTCCAGGAACCCATGAACGTGAAGATGCCGAGCGTGGCCAGGACCGGTTTGCAGAGCGGGAGCACGATGTTCCAATAGATCCTGAACTCGGAACATCCGTCGATGCGGGACGCCTCAATGAGGTCGTCGGGGATGGTGAGCATGAATTGGCGGATGAGGAAAATGCCGAAGATCCCGACGGAGGAGGGGAGGATCAGTCCCCAATAAGAATTGAGGAGCCCCAGATATTTGAGGAAGAGGAAAACGGGGATCATGGTGATTTGTCCGGGGATCATGAGCGTGGTCATGAGGACCGTGAAAATTCTTTTTCTGCCTGCGAAGCGGAGTTTCGCGAAAGCATAGCCCGCAAGGGAACAGAAGAACAGGTTCAGGAAGGTGGTGGTGGCGGCCACGATGAGGCTGTTGGTGAAATGGAGAGAGAATTTTACGGATTTAAAAAGCTGGACATACCATTCGAGCGTCGGGTCTTTGGGGATCCACTGCGGCGGAAGAGAGAAGATGCCTCCCCCATGCTTAAACGAGGTGGAGATCATCCAGACGAAAGGCACGACCGCGATGATGAAGACCACGATCAGGGCGGCATAAACGACGGAATGCTCAATGAACCGCGAAAGCTGGAACTTTTTCATCAGACCGCCGTCTCAAAACCCGCTTTTCTGAGCCGGATCTGAAGGAAGGTGAACAGGAAGATGATGCCGAAAAGGACATAGGCCAGCGCGGAGGCATAGCCCAGCTGGAAAAATTTGAAGCCCTGGTTATACATATAAAGCACGATGGACATGGTGGAGTTGAGAGGTCCGCCTTTGTTGGTCATGACATAGGGCTCGGCGAAAAACTGGAGATAACCAATGGTGCTCATGACCATCACGAAAATCATCGTGGGACGGAGGCCGGGGAGCGTGACATGGATGAAGAGCTGCCAGACGTTCGCGCCGTCGATGCGGGCGGATTCATAAAGCGCTTCGGGGATGCTCTGGAGCCCGGCCAGGAAAATGATCATGTTATAGCCGAAATTCTTCCACGCGGCCATGAGGATGAGAGAGGCGAGAGCGGTCCTCGGATCAGAAAGCCAGTTGAATTCGGGGAGTCCCACGGATTTGAGGAGATAGTTCAAAATGCCGTATTCGGGGTTATAGATCCAGCGCCAGACGACGGCCACGGCGACGATGGTGGAGACGACCGGAAGGAAATAGGCGGTGCGGAAAAAAGTTTTCCAGCGCACGAATTTTTCGTTCAGCACGACGGCGCAGAGGAGCGAGAGCATGATGGTGAAAGGGACGCCCGCGGCCGTGAAGAAGAGCGTGTTCCAAAGCGATTTCCAGAAGATGGGGTCATGGAAGACTTTGGAATAATTTTTAAACCCGATGAAATTGATGTGGCTGACGTCGGCGAGGCCGTAAATGTTCCAGTCGGTGAGGCTGATCATGAAGGACGCCAGGATGGGGATGAAGAGGAAAAGAGAGAGGATGATGACCGCCGGAAGCACGAAGAGGAATCCCGGGACCGATTTTTTCAGTTCGTTGAAAAAGGCCAGGGATTGGGTGGCGCGTTCGGCTTTGCGGCGTTCCCCCGTCCGGTCCGTCATCCAAATCTTGTTGGTGATGAAAAAATATAAAAAGAGGATGCCGCAGAGCATGGTGAGCGCCGTATACAAAAACATGTCGACGCGGATGCCTCCGGACTCGTGGCTCTTGACCGAATCGTTGATCTTTTTTTCATGGTCGGCCAAAAGCTCGTCGATGTGCTCGGCTTCCCCGTGAGGCGAAAGGATGACGGATTCCATGACCGTGTTGATCTGGCTCGCGATCTGTTCCCATTCCGGAACGATGGGCGGAGACTGGACATCTTCCATCTGCTGGCCGAAAACCTTGAGCATCGCGTGGTCAGCCAGGGAAGAGTCTTTCCAGGCGTCTTTCACGGCGGGCAGGCTTTTGAGCATCTTGTGCCACTCAATCTGGTTGTCGGTCCGGCTCATGAATTCAAGGAATTTCCAGGCGAGCTCCTTCTTTTTGGAATCTTTGAAGATGACGAGGTTGCAGCCGCCCACGAAAGAGGTCCCGCGCTGTTTCTTGGGCATCGCGGCCACGCCCCATTTCCCTTCAAGTTCGGGAAGCTCTTTTTCAATGAGTTCCACCATCCAGGGCCCGGAAATGAACATGGAATAGAACCCGGTTTTAAACGCCTGAAACAAATCGATGTCCGCGGCCCGGCCTGAGGGCGCCAGATTTTCCTTGAAGAAACTGGCATAAAATTCGAGCGCTTCTTTATATTTGGGCGAGGCGGGATGGAATTCATCGCCCCCGTTCTGCCAGACGAAAGGCAAAAACACGCCCCAGTCCCCCACGGGGAGCGCGATGCCGAAACGGTCGATCTTCCCATCTCCGTTTTCGTCTTTCTGGAGGGCTTTGCAGGCGGCTTTCAGTTCGGCCCAGGTTTTGGGTTCATGCGTGATTCCGGCTTTGGCGAAAAGATCTTTGCGGTAAAAAAGCAGCCGGGTGTCCACATACCACGGGATTCCAAAAACTTTTCCCTTGACCACTCCGGTGTCCCAGGAACCGGAAAAAAATTTCTCTTTTTGGATCTCTTTGGACTTGCCGATATATTCATCAAGGGGTTCAAAGGCCTTGAGAGTGGCGAATTCCGCCATCCAGGTTGTCCCCATCTGGCTGACGTCGGGCGGGAGGCCGCCGACAACGACGGTGAGGAGCTTTTCGTGCGCGGCGTCCCAGGGAATGGCTTGCGTCACCACCGTGACCCCCGGGTTTTCCTGCTCGAATTTTCGCGCCATCGCGGATATGCGCACGCCTTCTTCGCCCATGGCCCAGACGGTGAGAACTTGATTTTCCGCCCGGCAGGGGACGCTGATGGAAGGAATGCAGACGGCGGTCAGAAGAAAAAGAGAAACCAGCCTTGTGTTGAAACTTTTTATCGCGTTCAAGGGTTTATTAGAAATTAAATTCCAGTTTCAGGCGGACAAAATTGTCGTCATAAGGCTGGCCCTGGGGTTCCTGGGTTTTCACGCCGTAGTGCGAAGTCCGGAACTCGCCGAGGACTTTAATGTTCGTGATCGGATAATATTCAACTTTGCCGTATAACGATTCGTTCGAGAACGTGAGTCCGGTCGCGGGATGGACGATGTCTTCGCGTTTGGGACGGAAAAAGAGCGTCAGCTGGGGTGAAAGCTGGGCGCGCATGTAAATTTCGCTGACGGCGATCTTCTGGTTGGCGTTATAGGAAACTGCCGTCCGGTTGCTCACGAATTGATATTCTTCCCGGCGGAACTCCTGGTTGAAGGCGACGTCCAGGTTATGGAACCCGTAATATCCGACGGCCCAGGCGAATTTGTGGCGATAATAATCCTTATTGGAATTGCGCTCCATTGTGTCGAATTCAAACGAACTTTGGAACCCGCGGATTTTTTCGGTGACTCTGAAGTTGTGGCCTCTCTGGTCGGATTCGAGGTCGTCGAAATTGATGGGAAGCTGGCGGTATCTGGGCTTGAACTCCGTGTCGACGGAGCGGTATTCATAATTTAATTTCAGGCCGGGAACGCTGAGGTCCTGCAATCCGAATCTGCCGCGGGCCATCCTGCCGTCCACGATGAGCGCGGGCTCGAGGGCGCTCCCGAAAACAGGGTTGAAGGGATCCGAACGGTCCGCGGAGGCGCGCTGGGTATATTTGTTGTATCCGAAGGTTCCGCCGAGGAGGACGCGGTCTTCCAGGAAAAGCCTTTCGCTGTCCACGGTATAAGTCCAGTCGTTCTGCACGTCCTGGAGCTCAAGGTTTGAGTTTGTGGTGAGAGAGGTTCCGGACTGCGTCGCGGAATTGGCGATCTTTGCCGTTTCGCGATAATAAACCGTGACGGCGGTGGCGCGGATCCCCTGCCACAATCCTTTCACGCGGGACCCCACGGTATAGGAATCGTATCGATGTTTGAGAATGAAAGCGTGATAGTTCACGAAATCAACGTCGCCTTCGAGGCTCAGGCCTTTGTATCCGAATTCCGGAGCGAAAGTGAAGGGCGTGTAATCGATGAACTGGCTTCCGACGGTGAGCTGGGTGAGATACGGTGAAACGTTGTTGGCGATGGCCTGGATGTTGACGGTCTGAGCGGCCGGAAAGCGGTTCACGGTGGTCACTCCCGCGCGGGTGGATTCGTCCAGGCTGTATCTCGCGGATTCGCCGAACTCCTGGCTCTCGGAGGCCAGTTCCAGCTTCGCGCTATAGTTTCCGATTTTGCCGTTCGTGATGAGCTTTCCGCTGGAGAACACGGTGCTCTTCTGTTCGGGCGCGTTGAGAAACTCGGTGAGGATCTGGCCGTTGAAATCAATGTTTCCGATGCGGAGCAGGCGGATTTTTTCCGTGTCCACCACTTTGGGAGGAACGGCCCAGGCCGCGCTCATTTTTTGCCCCACGATATAAAGCTGGTCGACGGTGATTTTCCCCGCCGTGTTTTTGACGCCGGAGCTGGTGGAGGACCCACCCGAACCCAGGACCATGAACGCATATCCCCGGATTTGATCGAGGTCCAGAATCCGGTTCCTGGAATCCGATTCCTTCTCCATGATGAACCTGGCGACCGGCATGGCCACTTGCACCCAGCGGGTGGATTTCAGGACCTCACGGTCTTCATAATAATATCTTTCGCCGTCGGAATCCTTGATGAAAAATCTGAAGATGTTTCCGGAACCGTCGCCCTTGACCCAAAGTTTGATTTCCTGGGCGCCGCGCCAATCGAGAACCACTTCTTTCGCGTTCCACTGAGCCGCCACCCACGAACCCCAGGGGCGCGAAGTGGAGAGGAGATATTCCAGTTCCATCGCGTAATCGCCGTCTTTTGAAACGCGCGATGCGGAAAGTTTCAGGGACGATTCGTCGCCCTCATACACGAGATAAAGGTCGGTGGGGTTGGCGCGTTCAAAGCTGTCGATGGTCACTTTTCCGACGAAAGTGGTGCTGGCCTCGTCCTTGGTTTCGCTTTCCAGCGGGCTTTCAAGAGCGATGTCGTCGATGAAAACTTTTGAGCGGCGGGCCGAAGAGACGAAAACAATATTCAGGTTGTCGATGGAAGAGAGGTTCAGCCCTTCAAATTCCTTGAGCGGGATGCGGACCTGGCGCCAGGTTTTGGACACGTCTGAAAAGCGGATCAGGGGCAATTTTTTCTCGACGCCCACAGTGTCTTTGAGGGCGATGTCGAAAATTTCTCCCCCCGCTTCGCCTTTGATGTTGAAGGTGAGGAACGCATATTCCGAGCAGTTCATGCCGTTGAGGGCCAATCCCCATCCGCCCCACCCTTCGCGCGTGATGTCATAAGTGAGGACAAGGCTTTTTCCTTTCTCCAAATCCGCGGTTTCCTGCGTGACGCGGAATTCTGTGCCTTTTTCGTCTTTATATGAAAACGGCGTTCCCGGGACATTGTCAAAATTGGCCAGGATATATTCGCGCGCCTGGGCCTGTCCGCTCAGTAAAATCGGTAGGAGAGAGAAGACAATGGCCGCGGCAGTTTTTTTTATGTTCATGCGTTATTCCGAGAGTTTGACGATTCCGAGGCGGAAAAGGTTTTGGTCCTTCGCGTCTTTGGCGAAGTGCCAGTTGAGCTTATAGTCATGCGCGTCCTTGGGATCCAGATCGTGCAAGGCCGCTGAAAATCCGAAAACTTCGTTCGCGACGGGATTGATGCCGAGAAACTTGAAAGAAACCGCTGACTCGATGACATATCCGGACTTGGTGACGGTGACGGCGGTCTTCACATCGCGCTCGGCAGGTTTGCGGTTGTCGAAATAAGACCAGACCTGAGCCAATCCTTCGGAGCTTCCGGGAGCGATGCCGAGCTGAAAATCAGAAACGTTCTTCCATTCCAGGCCGTTGTTTTGCGGGTCAAAGAAAAGTTCAAGGCCGTCCATCCGATAGATTTCGCTTCCCGACTTCGTGTTGACGATTTGATCGTCTTTGACTTTGGCTCCGATATAAAGATAAACGCTGTCCCAGGCCAGGCAGACTTTCGCCGACCCGTCTTTTTTGCCGTGATATTGCCCGAACTCAAGGTTTTTTTCGCCCAGGTCAAAACACTCTCCGCTCCATTCGTCCAGTTTTCCGTCGATGATCACCGCGTCCTTGACCGGGGGCGCCTTAATCTGCGGAATTTTGACCGATTCGAGTCCTCCGGGGGCGCTTTTGATTTCCTGATCTTTGGAGAGCCCCACCTGGTCCAGATAAACCACGCCTTTGGGACGGGACGACTTTTCGTCGAAAACGATCACGAACTCCATGAGTTCAGAGAGCTTGATATCGCTCCCGAAACGGGAAAGAGGAACATAAAAAACCTGCCAATGCTCTGTGAGCCCGTCGACAGTGACTTGTGAACTGCGGGCCTTGTCTTTGAGTTCAATCTTCAGGTTCCGAGGGTATCCTTCGGCCGCGTCGCCCTTGGCCCAGAAGGTCAGATATTTGAAAGGCGTGGCGTCAAATCCTTTGAGGAGCATATAGATGCCGTTGAAATTTTTGGCGTGCTGTCCCACTTCCTGCTGGGACATCCCCTGGTTTCCTGTGACAAAATTTTGCCGGGAACTGGTGATGTTGTATTCGATCCTCAAAGAATATCCCTGCTCCATGAAGATCGCGTTTTCGGGAGAGAAAGAAATGTTGCACCATTGGGACGTGTCGTTGGGGTCCAGCTCCCATTTTCCGGTGGGGCCCCCCAGGCGGTTGGCATAATCCTGGCTGTTGAAATCGTGGATCAGAAAAAAATTGTCATCGGAAAATGCGGGAGAGATCGCGGCCGAAAGCAGGATCAAGAAAGCCCATAATTTTTTCATCATAGATTAAAACCTCACGGAAGCTGAGAAGACTTGAGTGTCGCCCAAAAGTCTCTGTCTTTCCCAAGCATAGTCGAATGTCAAAAGCCGGGTCTTGATGCCGACGCCCCAGGAGAAGCGCCAGTCTTTGCTTTGCTCGGTCACGCCGACGCGGACGCTGAAAAGTTGGTCGAAAAGGGAATGCTCGATGCCGGCATGATGGGAGCGGTTGGTTTCGTCTTCCCAGCTGATCTGGGAGGTGACCAATGTGTTCTCAAAGGGCCGGCCGGAAAGACCGATTCTAGACCGTCTCGGTAGTTTGTCTTTCGCGCCGGAATCCCAGCTGATCACGGAATTGGTGACGTCCTGAATGGAGGCTCCGGCCAGAATTCCCCAGCGGGTATAGGTGAACCCCAAATCCATGCCCATGCCTCCCGCGCCGACCGTGCTGTTGACGCGGTAATATTTTCCGTTGATTCCGGCATAAAGTTTGTCGACGATTTTCGCGCCGTAGGAGACAATGAGAGTGTTTTCTGCATAATCGAGATAGCTCGCGTCGCCTGTGGTGTCGAGCCTCATCCAGGTGAACCCGATGGCCCCATGCCCCACGCCCGGGTGGACATAACCCGAATTGACCGTTCTCAAAAGTCCGAGGCCGAAAGGAGTTCGATATTCGGAATGGAAGGTGCGGTCTTTCAAGGTTGCAATGCCCGCGGGGTTCCAGAAGACGGACTCATAAGATCCGTTCATGGCGACGAAACTGTTCCCGAGGGAAAGGGCTCTCGCGCCAAGCCCGTTGGATTCGAAAGCGGCGGAGAACAACAGTGAGGAGAAAGGGAGAAGGAGCAAAGCGAATGAACAGAATAAAAAGCGGAGGATTCCCTGCTTGCGCATCATCTCAGGGCACCCACGACATGCCGGAAATAATCTTTCCGTCCGTCGACAGATTCGGCTTCGAGCACGCAGACATAAAGCCCGTTGGCCACTTTGACTCCGGAATTGTCTGTCCCGTCCCAGGAGACGGATTGGTCTCCGGCGTTTTGATCAGACCGGATCACCGTCTTGATGTCGTCTCCGCGCAGGGTGAAAATTTTGAGGGTGGCTTTGCTCGCGGCTTCCAAAGAATAGTTAAAGAATATTTGGTCTTTGATCCCGTCCCCGTTGGGCGTGAAAGGGTTGTTCACGAGGCTGACAGCAGAAATCAGGTGGCCCGGAAGGGCCTGTTCAAATTCCCCAGTTTCCGGAGTTTCGATGGTATCGAGCGTAAAACTTCCGTTGCCGCCGGAACCTCTGGAAATAGCGAATTCAAGCCGTTTGATGTATTTTAAATTGAGTTGGCCGTCATCGCCGGAACTGAACAGGCTGAACTGGCTGAAGGGAACATTCGTCTGCTTCCACACACCGCCTGTGTTCGTGAAGGAGAGAAGTTTTTTAAACCAGGTCGTGCCGTCAAAATCGGTGAGCTTGATTTCCAGGTTGTTGCTGGTTCCCGTGCCCTTATATTTGAACTTGATCCCCGTGACAGGGGCCATTGAGACTTGGAGAGGACGTTCAATGACCGCATAGGCGGTTTCCCCGGGTGAGGCCGGATTCGTCGTGAATGAATAATCAATTTTGTAAACCCTGTTGCCGGCGCCGGCTCCCGGAACACTCGCGTCGGACACGGCGGATCGGCTCAGGGACCCGTCAGCGTGGGTATATGTTTCCCAGTTCGTCAGGTTGGGGTCCGTGTCGAATTCGTCCAGGGCCCGGATCGCTTCGGGATTTTCTCCTGCGCGCGCGAATGCAATATCGTCGAACCAAACGGTTCCCGAACCGGCTCCGCTCGCGTTGGTGGTGACGATCGTCAAAACATTGATGGTGGAAAAGCTGACCCCTGAAAAAGCGGTGAGAGGGATTTCAACCCTCTGGAATGCTGTGGTGATGCCCCCGGCGAGATAGGTTGAAATGAAGAGTTCCGGGCTGTTTCCGGGCGCGCTTTCCAATTTCATCTTGACCCATTCTCCGCCCGCGTTGCCCCGAACGCGGAAAGAAAGGTGCGTGTATCCCTGAAAATTTTTCTGGAGGTTCAGGAACATAAAAGAGAAGGAGCTGGCTGGAGTGTTGTCCCAGGTGTATTGCAAAACCTTGTCAGACCCAAGCGCGGCATATGAGGCCGAAGCTGTGGCTCCGCCGGAAGTCCCCGTGTTGAGGTTCGTTCCGCCGAAAAAGTTCGGTTCAGCGGCATCCTGAAAATTATCAATCAGCGTGAAGGTGCTTTTGTAAAGCTCCATCTTGTCCACCCAGAGAGTCCCTGATCCGCGGGAACTGTTATCCGTGGTGAGTCCCACGGCGATGCGGCTGACTCTGGACAAATCAAAGGAGCTGTTGCCGTCAGGGAACAAAGCGAACGAAGAGAAATAAATCGTGAAGGTCCGCCATTGGCTGTCCGGGACAGTCAGGAATTTATAACTGAGTTTGTCGCTTCGGAGAGAGGCGGTGCTGTCAGAATCTGTAAATTTAATTTCGACCGTGTTGCTCTGTCCGCTGGCCTTATATTTGAAACGGACCGCGTTTCCTCCCACAGCGGCGAAATTTTGGGTGGACACGTCCAGGAGCGCGACGACATAGTTGCCGGTCCCCAGGGAATAATCCATCTGAAGGGCGAGGCCGCTGGGGCCTGAAACGAGAGTGTTGGTCAAAGAGGATCCTGAATCGGTGACGGCGGTGATGGTGGAGGACTGAAAGAAATCGTCTAAAACGACAGCCCGCAGAGCTGAAGGAAATAAAAACAGGACTCCCCCCAGGAGCGCGAAAATCCGTTTATTCATGAGTGAAAAATTTTAGCATTTTTTATATTAAATTTTCCGCGTAAAATTAAAATTTAATTCCCAGAGTCGCGCGGTGCGATCCGGAAGTTTCCTGGAGCTGAAGCGGCCACAGGAACGTGTAATCAAACGACAGTGAGAACGACGACGAAAGCTTGTGTTCATAGCTCAATCCCGTGCCGAGCTGAGATTTGTCTGAGCCGGCGCGCAGGTGGATGCGTTCCTGCCAAAGCGAAGTTTCGGCCCCGAAATGAGGGGTCAGTTCCCCGTTTCTCACGCTGACATCAACCGGAATCGTCACCCAATCTGTTTTCCAGGCGATGCCTCCGCTCACTTCCGTCGGGAGCCGTTCGGTGTCGCGGAACCCGATGTCGGGCTGGTTCACGGATTTGACCGAAATTCCGGCGGAGAGGCCGGGGAAATGGATGGGGTCCGGCACGGAATAGATGTGGAAATCAAAGGCCGCGCTGTTGGTGCGGGTCCCGTTCGAGAACACGGGATCCGCGTTCGATCTCGCGTCCAGGTCAAAACTGCGCGTGAGATATCGGGCGGTGATTCCGAGGGCGAGTTCGCCTTTATAATCCGTGAAATAAGGTTTCAGGTCCGTGCCATAGGAAACGGCGACGGTGATTTCGCGATAGATGTCCGTCGTGAAACTGCCCCAGCCCACGCCGAGAGCGGAGAATTCCCCGACCGGCTGATGATAGGCGAATTGGTTGAGGCTGAAATTGACTTCTTCGAGCCCCGCGAAAAGTTTTGCATAGGTGAAGGACGCCTGCTTTTCACGCAGTTTGGAAGCGGCCGCGCTGTTATAAAAAACGGCAGACGCGTCGTCGGAGAGAGCGGTGAAAGCGCCGCCCAAAGCGGCCACGCGGGCGGACCAATAAGGGTCCTGGAACGCGGCATGGACATTTGACGCGATCAAAATGGATGCCGTCACGAGAAGCGATGTTTTATAGGCCATCTTGCGCAGGTTCATCTCGCCACCCCGATCGTGCCTGAAACAGGTTTTTCCAGCTGGTCCGATTTCACCTGATAGACATAGGCGCCGCTCTCCGCGCTTGTTCCGTCGTCCGTTTTTCCGTCCCAGACGCTGAGGTTTTCAAGTTTGCGGATGCGCCTGCCTTTCATGTCATAAATGGAAACTTCAAATTGGCCCGAAATTCCGAACTGCGCGAAATCGTTGGTTCCGTCGCTGTTGGGCGTGATGATTTTCTCTCTCGGGCGGACAGCGTCCGCGGTGACGGCTCCGGCCGGGAAGAGGCCATAAACGCTGAAATGATTGATGTCGATGGTGACGGTGTTTTTGGCCGTGTCCACGGACCCGCCCAGACTGCGCCACTCAAAATTGTCGAACCAGAAGACGCGCATGTCCTGTTCGGAAAACCCTGTCCCGTCCACGAGCCCGTCCTGGTTGTCGTCTTTATAAGGGAAAATCATTTTCGCCGGCTGGGTAAAATGCAGGTTGTCCGGCCCGAACTCAAAAGCGGAGAGAGTCTGCTGATCCCCCACGGTGAGGAGCGCTTGGGGAAGGAGTTTCCTCACGGAAATGACCGTGTTTTCCTGAACCACGCCCGCAGGGAAAATCAGCCGGGGAGCGCCCACGATCTGAGCGCAGGGATTGTTGATTTCAAATGCCCCTGCCTGGGGCGCGATGCCGAAAAATTGGGAGAGCTCGTC
>JAKFYJ010000037.1 GCA_021730935.1 Elusimicrobiota bacterium | reverse complement strand
ATGCTCATGCCTTTCCATCCCATCGCCGTTTTGTCCCTTTCCCGCACCCTTTTCATCGCCCTTCACACTCTCCAGCACCGAGGCAAACGCCTCACATTGACGGAGAAACTGGCCATTCCTGTTGTCGTCTCCGCGCTGTCACTCCTGCCCTTTGCGATCGAGCTGTTGAATGCCGCGTCCCCTGCCGCCGGCTCCCCGTTCTCCGCCGCCCTCTCAGCCTCCATCTTCCACATGATTTTAAACATGTCCGTTCCGCACGGGTCCCGCGTCCAGAAGGCGGTTTTGAATCCCACTGATCCTGTCGGTGCCCTCACTCCTGGTGAGATGACCCCGGAGCAGAAAATCCGGGTATACAATGAACTGCGCCTGATTTTGAAGGAAAACGCCGAGCCTGTCATCAAGGCATGGGAAGAATATTTGAAAAGATATGCAGATTCATCAGATATTGATTTGAGTCCCGAACAATCAGCGGCAATGATCTCTGATTTAATCAAACACGCGCAAACCGTTCTGGATGCCGGCGTGAGCCGGGATGTTTTAGATCTGGTTGTTCATGGATTTTTATCCGACGCTCAAGGGTTTCTGTATGGAACGAAAAATGAGGACTTAAGGGCTCAGATCAAGGAATTGAATGAAATATATAACTCCAAGAGATCCGCGTTTCCTTCTTCAGACGGCGACTCTCTCCCCGATTGGATAGTTCCCGTTTCTCCAGAACTTCAAAAACATATTGACTCTGCGTACGCGCGCACTTCTGAACGGGACGGCGATCTTCAGCCGATTTTGTTATTTCTGGGATTAGGCGAATTGGGAAAACTCCGTAAATTTTTAACCCTTAAAGATTATATTGCGGATTTTTTACGAATGCCCTATGTCTTTTTGCGTTCGATCGGACACCCGGATCCTGCGAGCCAAGTTGAAAAATTGACGGCGCAAGTCCGTCAGGATGTTTCGGTCCAAGACTTGAAAGATACAATCTCTCTGATGCGGCTCATCCATGTCCCTCTGATCGATCAGGATATCCTTTCGTTTATTAATGTAAGGATTTCTCGTCTTGAGCTGAATTCCGAATGGAACCGGCTCACTCAAACACAGGACTATGATTTGCCCAAGGCCGTCAATCTCCTGTTACGAAGTAATGGAATGTCGCCTAAAGGCGCTCAGCCGCCGGCCTATTTCATCTATGTTCGAAAATCTGACAGCCTGCTTTATTATGGGAAGAAATATTATCAAACCCCAAAAGCGCGAAAACCGGAGTATCATGACGATGAAAACAGTCCCATCCGCGAGTTCCTTGGATATGTCATCGGCCGCAAGATTGGGGCAAACACGAGCGAAGTCGTTCCCAATTCCGAATTCGCCTATACATTGCTTTCCCTCCACATGTCTCCGCAGAGTTTGCCGCAAAAGTCCTTGAAAGCCGCGGAGTCCGCCTCCCTTGTTTTTAACGTCTTCACAAGGAAGTGGGACGATTCAAAGGGCATGATCCAAAAGTCTCGGGTCGCGGACACTTTCGTTTCCTTTGACCACGACCAGGCCTTCAGTCCTAAATTAAAGATCATTAATAAATTTATAAAAGCCGCCCAGGAGGTGAGAAAGTCGGAAGAAGAAATATACATGACAGAGAAATGGACAGCCTCTGATTTTGACCCCGCAGTGATCCGCCAAACCCTCGCGCGGGTGAAAGCCCTGGACATCGATGCTGTCGTTCAGGATGCCGAAAAAGCATTTTCGGGACAGCCCGTTAATCTCCGCAAACTTAAACAATATGCCAAACTGCTTAAAGAAACCCAGGCGACGATCGAGCAAGATGTGAACGCCTATTATAAGAGCCTCACCGGCGAAGCTTTGTCTGATTCCGCAAATCCCCTCCAATCCGTCGCCGGAAACCGGATCTTTCTCGGGGTTCATCGTCTCATGGCGTTGTTCCCGATTTCAAAATCAAAGGCCGCCCGAGCCGCCATTTTTGTTGCGAGCTCATTCGAAGGCGTCTTGGAAGAAGGCGTTTTTCGAGTCCTCGTGCCCATGGTTCTCCATGCCGCGGGCATCAATTCCGATTGGGCGATCCTCTTTCTTCAGGCGGGTATCTTCAGTCTCGCCCACCGCAAAAATTACCTGAACCATTTCCTTTATGGCCTGGGTTTCGGCCTCCTCAACCCCCTCTTCCTCGGCTCATCTCTTTGGGTGAGATGGGCAATCCCGTCGTTTGCTCATGCCATGAACAACATCGCCGTGCGGATGGGGTTGCCAGAAAAATACAAATGGTTGGGGTGGCTGAGGTTGCAGAGCATTTCGTTTGATTCAGAAGGGGAGATTCAGGTGCGCAAACTGATTGATGCGCTGTATGGAAAATACCCTGATTCCATTCCTGCATGGAAGTTTTTGAAATCACGATGGGATGACATCCCTCAGGATGTGCGGGAATCCGTCGTGACTCCTCAACGGATTATCGATGGTTTATCGGATTTATATGCACGGAGACATGTATGGGGATTTTTTAAAGCACACTTCCATGATCTTCCAGAAGCAACACAGTCAGACGTTTTAGGCTCCGCTCTGGATAAAGTCAGAATCCACCAGGTTTCCGCTGCTGCATGGGAGCTTCTGAAATCAAGATGGGACGACATTCCTCCAGGCGTGCGGGAATCTGTGGTGACCCTTCGACGGCTTCATCGTGGTATGGGGTATTCAGAAACACAAATTTTTGCGTGGGAATTTTTCGAAGCACACTTCCAGGTTCTTCCAGAAGCAACGCGGTCAGAGGTTTTAGGCGCCGCGCTGGAAAGTGATTCCTCTCTTCCCTCTTTTGCATGGAAATTTCTGAATTCAAGATGGGACGACATTCCTCCGAGCGTGCGGGAATCTGTCGTGACTCTCAAACAACTTATCCGCGGCCTCTCTACTTTCTCTACATGGAGTTATGCATGGGCATTTTTTGAAACGCACTTCCAAAGTCTTCCACAGACAACCCAGGCAGAAGTTTTAGAGGAGGCACTGTATTCACCCTCACTTTTTTTAACTTCCGCATGGAGATTTCTGCAATCAAGCTGGGAGGATATCTCTCCAGACATGCGGGAATCCCTCGTGACTCCCCAACGGATCGTCCATGGGTTTTGGAGGTCACATGAACAGAATAATGCATCGATATTTTTGAATTTTTTAATTGCTAAATGGAGAGAGCAAACATCTCGAGGTGAAAATGTTTCTGCCTGGGCCAGAAAATTTGTTCTTGATATTGTGGAACGGATCGCAGTTGGTTCTCCGCGAAATGCGGACCGAATATACCATGTCGTCGCCTCATTGCGCGATTTGCCCGCAACTCCGCCGCTGGTGAGTCCTCAGCTCCTGGCGGCCTTCACTCAGCTCCAGGCGGCGCGACTCCGTCAAGAGGGTCTCCTCCCCGGATATGAAGGCCACATGCAGATCACTTATCTCGGCTGGTTGCCTGAACTCAGCCAATATTCAAGCGGGTCACCCATTTCGGGCTTAAAGACGCTTGTCATTGAGCGGGACGGAACGGAGGATGTGATCCAGTCCGGATTCCAGGGAGGGCGTTTGGTCAAAACAGACGGTTCCTCCATGCCGCTGTCCTTCGGCAACATCTGGGTGGCCAAAGACCTGGACCAGGCCGCAACTTTCCGACCCAACGGAAATGGCAGTGAGTGGGTGGTGGTGGGCCTTGCCAAAGACGGGGCGCGGGCAATTTATGCCCAGAAGAAAACGGGGGTGGTTGTGAGCATCTGCGTGGATGTTCACAGAACTCAGAGAGAGAGAATCGAGGCGGTGTCTGAAATCGCGAGTTCCATACTTCGGGGAATCTTTGCAGAGTATATGGGACACGACGCGCTTTTTAGAGCGCATTCTGTTGTTGCAAACATGGACCGGGATATCCGTTCTCGTGTGCTTGAGAGACTGGCCGGCGATCATGGATATATTTCCGCCGTCTCGCCCCAAATCCGCGAAGAATTGTCCCGCCCCGTCGGGATTCTCTCAGAGATATTTGAAGGTTCTTCTGACAGCGCGCTTAAAATCCTTGAAGGTCACATTAATCAATGGGTCAGCGTTCAGACTGCCGACGCGGCGTGGGATTATTTCCGACAACGGGATCGTGAAAATCCTCCGCAGACCGCTTTGCCCTTCTTCATCATGCCTCGGGGATATGATCTCTTGCGCGTGTGGCTCGGAGTCAACTGGAGTGACGACGAACTCAACGCTTATCTTCGCGGACTCCGCCAAAAGGAAATTCTTGAGGGATGGGTTCAACTGCCTCTTGTTCATGCGCTTTTAAGGATTTTGCGGCAACATCCGTTTTCTCACAGTGACGACAGAAGTTCTCATGTCGTTGCCTTAAAGAAAATAGACGAAAGCCTTTCAGGTTTGGACGGCATCTCAGGTCTGACGGAAGAAGAGGCGCTGAGCAATTTCCGCAGGCAGATTGAAATCGCCAGGAATCAAATCCTCCCGGACACCCCTTCCGCCTCCCTCCAATCCGTCACCGCTCCGCTGAAAGTATATGAGCGGATCGTTCAATCTAAGCGGTTGTCGGCATTGCCGGAGTGGACTCGCAAGACTCTCGCCCATCTCGCCTCAAGCGTCCTTCTCGAAGGCGTCTTGGAAGAAGGCGTTTTTCGAGTCCTCGTGCCCATGGTTCTCCATGCCGCGGGCATCAATTCCGATTGGGCGATTCTCTTTCTTCAGGCGGGTATCTTCAGTCTCGCCCACCGCAAAAATTACCTGAACCATTTCCTTTATGGCCTGGGTTTCGGCCTCCTCAACCCCCTCTTCCCCGGCTCATCTCTTTGGGTGAGATGGGCAATCCCTTCGTTTGCTCACGCCATGAACAACATCGCCGTGCGGTTCGACTTGAATAGAGGGTGGTTGGGGTGGATGAGGATTCAATCTCTATCTTCAAAAGAGTTGTTGGTCTTGAATCATGCCCCGTCCGGCAAATCTTTAAATCCCAATGATTGGATCAAATGGTTGTTCGAACAGAAGCACACGCTCTCCTGGCACAAATGGTCGGAATACACCCTCTTTCTTTCCGGACAGCGAAAAATACCGCGCAAGGTCCGCTACGCGAAATTATTCAGGGAAAAGCTGTGGGCCTCGAAACTGGCGATGGAATATCAGGATCAAATCATTTCGGCCATAAATCAGGCATGGGCCGCGCTCACCCCAAGTCAAAGAACTTCTGTTAACAAGAATCCCAGCCGAATTCAGGCGTTTGCCCGTCCAATTCTTTTGGATAAATTGAAAATCAAACCTCGAATTGCAGAACTCGCGATGACTCAGGCGATGGTGCTTTATGGACATGAACATCTTTTGACCTTGCGGTTGAGGCCGGTGCCTCAGAGTTCATCTCAGATCATTCGGTGGAGGAACACCGATGTAAAAAATCTTCCCCTGTCTCAGGAGTTTAGGATGCGCGAGGGCAAGGATATCGCCGAATTCTTGTCAAAATCTCCGTCCAGAGTCTCCGAGCCGTTCAGGCAAAAGGCGGTTGCCGATCTTTTATGGGGATATAATATTCTGAAAAAGGCTGAACAGGCGTTTACTTCACAGGAATTGTACGATCAAATTTATAAATACCGCGACGAGCGCGATGTTTGGATTTCGTCAGCCGAAAATCTGGAAAAAGGTCTGGAGGAGCTTGCTCTCAGAGGGTTCCCGCTTCGATGCATTAACGGGACATGGCAGGTGACAGGGATCGCAAAAAAATATTTTTATGCGGCCGATCCTGAATCCCTGAACGCGGAGATGCGCGATGAATTGAAATCGGTCGAAGGCGATTCATCGGTGCGTGCGATGATTATGCGGATCGAATGCATTATCAATATACTTCAGAAGGAATATGGCCTTGCAAGACAAGACATCCTTGAAGGCATTGGTCCGGACACTTTGCCTTCCTGGAAACGGGGCGGGAATAAACCGAATGAAGCGGTTGTATTCAGGGTCGCTGATAAACTTGGAATTTCTCCTGAATGGCTTTTGTTCGGACGAAGCAGGTTTGCGCCTTTGCCGCCGGAAACTGTTGCGGAACTCCGAAAACTAAAGCCCGGAGAACGGTTCAGGCTTCTCCGCAGACTTTCCGGAGTCAGCTTTGGAGAAATGTCTCGAATATTCATTCAGGAAGGAATTATTTCCAGCATTTCCGTTTTGGAAAACTTTGAGACAGGAAGAACCTCGTCATTGAAAAATGACCGCGCCTGGCCGATTGCCTCAAAAGTTTTAAAACGAACTGCTTACCTCATCCTCTCCGGAATCGAAACGCAAAGTGACGCCATGAACGCCGCAAACCTTTCTGAAGACATGACTCATCTTAAGCTCGCCCGGATGGCTGAAGGATATTCTCATGATCGAGCGGCTGAAGCGTTTGGGATTTCCCAAACCGTTTACTCACGGTGGGAGCGAGGAGCGGATCCTGTTCCGTTTAAACATCGAAACAGACTGGCCGAACTTTTCAGGATTTCTTCCGAAAATTTGCCTGTGAGCCTTCGTTTTGCTGTCACGACTGACGCTTCCTCCGAACTCCTCCCGCCCATTCATGAGGGAGATCTTAACGGCACCGTCAGGAAATATAATGCGCGCCGTTTTGGAAGAAACATTTATGACGGATATGATGTCCGCAAAATGGAGGCGATTGAGCTTTCCCGAGCGTTCGGAATTCAGGCGCAGGATATCCAGGGGAAAGTTTCAAATAATTACAATGTCCGGGTGATTTGCGTCGATGTCAGCAACGGCGAGATAAACGAAGCTCAGGTCAATATTCTTGTGAATGCGTGGATCAAACACATGAAGGATGACGCGAGCAAACCTCTATATATTCGGCTTTATGCGAGCAACGACTCGGTTACATACGACGGGGTGATTGCAAAATTAAAACTTGATGAAAACGCAGGAGCTTTGCTTGCATATGTTTCAAGAAAAATTGTCCATGGACCGACTTCGGACGATTCTGAAGGCCTCTATCGCGCGGTGAGGGGTTCCATGCCGTATTTGCGCCTCTCAAACGCGAATCTGCCTGTGGAATACATTGGCTCCGACGAGCTCATCTATTTGTTTAAATCAGGCAAAAATATTTTTAAAATTGTTTATGAAATTATCGGCGGGACAATGCTCTTGCGGGTGACCCCAACCATTCCCGAACAGCTAAAACGCCTTCAGATCATCGCGGTTCAGGCGTGATGAGGATTGATGTTAAGGATGAAGGTTTTTAAGGATTTCTTCTATCTTCGAGGCCGAATCTTCCCAGGTGAAAGATTCGCAGAATGTTCGGGATTGGCGGGCCATCTTGAGGCGGAGATCGGGATCTTTAAGCAGGGTGACGACATTTTTTGCCAACCCGGGAATGTCTCCAAACTCCACTAAAAATCCTGTCTTCTGATCCTGAATCGAGTCTTTCGTTCCGTCCACTCTCCAGCCCACGGCCGGCGTCAGACAGGCATTCGCTTCCAGGACATCGATCCCCCAACCTTCGCGGCCGGATGTTTTTGTGAGCACATTCGCTTTTGCGAGCCATTCCATTTTTTCTTCTTCTGACAAGCGTCCCAAAAACCGAACATTTTTATCCAGCCCTAATGTTGAGACGAGCTTTTTGAGTTCCTGCTCATAAGGCCCCGTGCCGATGACGGCCAATTGAGCTTCGGGGATTTGAGCGGCAATCTCTTTCATGGCTTGAATCGCAAAATGCACGCCCTTCCAGGCGCGGAGCCGTGAGAGGGAAACGATGAGGGGGGACTTTGATTTTTTTGAGAGGAGCTCCTGTTCCGGCTTAAAAATTTTGGGGTCCAGGCCCGGAGAAACCAGTTCGATCCTCTCGGGTTTAAACCCAATTTCAATCAAACAATCTTTCGTGCTTTTGGAAATCGCGAGAGACGTGTGGTTCTTATAAAGCCGATAAAGCATGGGTTCCAAAAAATATGCGGCGGCGGCTGGAATTTTTGGGAGCTCATAAAAATAATTTGATTTCTGAAAGTGCAGGCAATGCATGAGGATGGGTTTCTTTGTGAAAAGCGGGGTCAGCCAGGGGACAGAGGCGTCCACTTCGTCCCAGACGACGTCTGTGTCGGCTTCGAGGCGGCGTTTAAAATAAAGCGGAATCGTCCAGCGGAGGGAGAGTTGGTTTCCTTTGAAACGATAAATCTCGATGCCGTGGCTGGTTTCTCTCTCGGGGAGGCCTTCTTCCCAGGAACAGAGGAGGCGGATTTTAAATTTGGAGCTGAGGCGGCGGAGGTTTTCTTCGAGGTTGACGTTGGCGCCTCCGGCCAGATGATGTTTCAGATCATGATCGGCGAAGACGGTGAGGTTCATTTCAGGATTTCAAAATCTTCCTGACTTTTTCGCACACGGCGTCGTTGTCGAACGGTTTGGTGATGTGGTCAAAGGCGCCCCAATTGATATATTTCTGCACTTCTTTGATCCCGTCCTCGCCCGTGCAGATGATGACCGGAATGCCCGCCGTGTCCTTTTCAGACTTCAATTTCAAAAGCACCTCGGTGCCGTCCATCCAGGGCATCTGGATGTCCAGGAAAATGAGTCTGGGCTTTTCGTTGCGCATGAGCTTGAAAAGCTCTCCGCCGTTGTTCGCGATTCTTGTCGCATAGCCCTCGGACTCCAGCAGGCGCGAGAGAACAAGCGCCGTGTCCTTGTGGTCTTCCGCGATGATGATCAATGGCTTTGCGTTGATTGCGGACATGAGTTTCTCTCTCCTTAACGGATCAGCTTGATCCTGTTCAATGGCCAATAGAGGAGCCAGGCGCGGCCTTTCAGATATTCTTCCGGCAAGGGGCCCCAGAAGCGGGAATCGTAAGATCCGTCGCGGTTGTCTCCGAGCACGAAGAAATGTTTTTCCGGGACTTTCACGGGCCCAAAATTGTCGCGGATCAGCTCTGTCTGGACATGGGCAAATTCGCCTTTCTCCCACTGAGCCTGATATTCTTCTTTCGTTTTGAAAAGCGCCACTCTGGGATAAATTGCGGGCTGATTGAAGGTCCCGTGAGCGTCGTCCGCTTTCTGTCCGTTGATATAAAGCGCTTTGTCTTTGATCTCAATCGTGTCTCCCGGAAGGCCGATGCAGCGCTTGATGAAATCTTTTTTGATGCCGTCTCGCCGGTCGCTCTCGGAGAGTCCTGCGGGGGGGCAAAGGAAAACCACAACGTCATAACGCTGGACCTCTTTGAATTTTTTGATGCGTTTCAGGGTGAAAGGCACCTGGGGACCATAAATAAATTTGTTCACGAAAAGGTGGTCGCCGACCAGCAGGGTGGGGATCATGGATCCGGAGGGAATTTTGAAGGCCTGGAGCACAAAGGCCATGATGACGAAAGCCAGCGAGACAGCGGAAACCCCCGTGTCGGACCACTCGATCGCTTCATCCGTCCAGCGAGTGAGCTGGTCTTCGGTGGATTTTTTCCGGAGGACGCGATAAAGAAAAGCGCAGATCGAAAATGTGATGAAGACGGTGAGGATCTTCCATTCCATGGGCTGTTCCAGGTCTCCGAAAAATTTGTAGAAGATGACTCCGAGAGCCAGGGTCGTCACCACCCAGAAGATGAATTTGAGCGCCTTGTTTTTGTTTTCCATGGTTTATTTCTTCTCCAGTTGCAGGACGGACATGAACGCTTCGTTGGGGATTTCCACGTTGCCGATCTGTTTCATTCTTTTTTTGCCTTCTTTCTGTCTTTCCAAAAGTTTGCGTTTCCGGGAGATGTCGCCGCCATAACATTTGGCTGTGACGTCTTTTCTTAAAGCGCTGATGGTTTCGCGGGCGATGATGCGGCCCCCGATCCTGGCCTGAAGGGCGATCTCGAAATTGTGCCTCGGAATGAGCTCTCGCAGTTTCTCGGTCACGGCCTTGCCCTGATAATAAGCCTTGTCCTGGTGGACGATCATGGAAAATGCGTCCACGGGATCATTGTGGATCAGGATTTCCAGTTTCACGAGGTCGCCCTTTTCGTAATTCAAAGGTTCATAATCGAACGAGGCATATCCTTTGGAGACGGATTTTAAATTGTCATGGAAATCGACAAGAATTTCCGCGAGAGGGATGTGATAACGGAGCAAGACGCGTTCCGGCGTGAGATATTTCATGTCGATGAACTTGCCTCGCCGGTCCTTGGACATCTGCATGACGGCGCCCACCACATCTGCAGGAACCAGGATCGTGGCATGGACAATGGGCTCTGCAATGAATTCCACGTCCCCGATGGGCGGCATCTTGGAGGGGGAATCGATTTCGATGGTTTTGGCTTTCTCGGTTCCGGCGCTTTTGAGGCCCACCTGATAAATAACGTTGGGCGAAGTGACCAGCACTTCCATCTCAAATTCCCGGAGGAGCCGCTCTTTCACGATTTCCAGGTGCAGGAGCCCCAGAAATCCGCAGCGGTACCCGAATCCCAATGCGTCGCTCGACTCTGAGGTATACACAAAAGCGGAATCCGACAAATTGAGTTTTTCGAGAGAGCGTTTGAGTTTTTCATAATCCGAGGGGTTGATGGGATAAAACCCCGCATAGACAAAGGGGCGGGTGGGACGATATCCTTTGAGGCGTTCTGAGGTGGCGCGGCCTTTTTCCGTGACAGTGTCACCGACGGTGATTTGATGGATGTCTTTCAAGCCTGTCACGACATACCCCACTTCTCCGGTCTTGATGGCCTGGGACCGGACCGTTTTGGGGTTGAGATATCCGATGTCGTCGGCTTCAAGTTCGAGGCCGTTGGAAAGGAACAGGAGCGTTTTTCCGGGCAAAATTTCGCCGTCCATCACGCGCACAAAAATGATCACGCCTTTATAAGGGTCATAAAGAGAATCAAAAACAAGCGCGCTCAAGGGAGCTTTGGGGTCGCCCAGAGGCGAAGGAATTTCCTGAACAATTTTCTGCAGGAGCTCGTCGATCCCGACTCCTTCCTTGGCGCTCACTCGGAGCGGTTCCATTTCCAGACCGATGATTTCCTTGATCTGGCGGGCCGCTTCATCCGGAGACGCCTGGGGGAGATCAATTTTATTGATGACGGGGATCAAAGTGAGGCCGGCTTCTTTCGCGAGGTGCGCGTTCGCAAGCGTTTGGGCTTCCACGCCCTGAGACGCGTCCACCACGAGGAGCGCCCCTTCGCACGCGGCAAGCGCTCGGCTCACTTCATAAGAAAAATCCACGTGGCCTGGAGTGTCGATCAGGTTCAGGATGAAGTGGTTTCCGGCATTTTCATAAAGCATTCTCACGGCCTTCGCCTTGATCGTGATGCCGCGTTCGCGTTCAAGGTCCATTCCGTCCAGGATCTGCGCGCGCATGTGACGGACCGCGATGGTGCCTGTGCGTTCCAGGAGCCTGTCAGCGAGAGTGGATTTGCCGTGGTCAATGTGGGCGATGATGCAGAAATTTCGGATGCGGTCGATGTTTTCCATGGGAGTTTCGGGGCCTAAATCAAAGTGAGCTTCACGCGGTTGAGCCGTTCCTGCGCGAGCGAGACTTCCGGGATGGACAAAATTTCGTTCGCCAGCTTCTTGGCTTCGGCGAGGTTCGTGGACCGGATGATTTTCTTGACTCTCGGGACGAGGGCTGGCACGACTGAAATTTCGTCCATGCCCAGGCCCAGGAGGAGAGGCGTGAACTTGGGGTCCGCGGCCATTTCGCCGCACATGCCCACCCATTTGCCGTTCTGCCGAGCCGCGTCCGCTGTCATTTTCACGAGGCGGAGGATCGCCAGGTGCATCGGCTCATAAAGGTGCGCCACATTTTCATTGATCCGGTCAACCGCCATGGTGTATTGGATGAGGTCGTTGGTTCCGATGGAGAGAAAATCGGCTTCTCTGGCGAGCACGTCCGCCGTGATGGCCGCGGAAGGAACTTCGATCATGGCGCCCACTTCGATTTTTGGAGCCAGATTCGCGCCGGCCTCCAGAAGGGCCTGCATTTCTTCAAGGAGAATTTTCTTGCCCTGGCGGAACTCTTCGATGCCGGAAACCATGGGGAACATGATTTTGACTTTGCCGAAAGCGGATGATTTCAGAAGGGCCCGGAGCTGGGTTCTCAGAATTTCGGGGTGACGGAGCCCGAACCGGAGGCCCCGGAGTCCAAGGAACGGATTTTCTTCCTGCGTGTATCCTTCCATGAAATTGGAAAGCTTGTCGCCGCCGATGTCGAGGGTTCTGAAAACGGTGGCATAAGGCAGCATCTGTTTCGCCGTGCGGGAATAATGGTCAAACTGTTCGTCTTCCGTGGGGAGCGCTTTGCGGTTCAGGAAAAGATATTCGGTCCTGAAAAGCCCGATGCCTTCACAGCCATAGGCCAGGACGGCTTTGCAGTCTTCGGTGCTCTCCACGTTCGCGGCAAGCTCGATCCTTTTCCCGTCGAGAGTTTGGGCCGGAAGGTCCCGGAGTTTGGTGAGTTCGCGGGTTTCCTGAATGTGGATTTCCCGTTCCCTGCGATAATTTAAAACGGCCTGGGGGTCCGGGTCCACGACCACTTCGCCCTGGTTCCCGTCCACGATGACGGATTGTCCTGAGCGGACCTGGGCCGTGATGTTGTGGAGTCCCACGACGGCCGGGATCTCAAGGCTTTGGGCCAACAGCGCCGAGTGGCTCGTTTTTCCGCCCACATCGATGCAGAACCCTTTCACGAGTTCGGCTTTGAGCGTGACGGTGTCGGAGGGCAGCAGGTTGTGCGCCACGACGATGGATTCTTCTTTCATCTCCGAGAGGCTTCGTTTTTTCTTGCCCAAAAGCTGGCGGATGATGCGCTGGCCCACTTCAACGATGTCGTTCTTGCGCTCCATGAAATATTCGTCTTTAAGCAGGTCAAAAGTGTGGGAAACCCTCTCCAGGCAGTTCTGGACGGCGAGTTCTGCGTTCACGAGTTCCTTGGTGATTTCACGCTCGATATCCGAGGAGAGCAGGGGATCTTTGATGATGAGGAGATAAGCGTCGGCCAATCGCGCGTGGCCTTTCCCGAGGATTTTGAGCATCTCCTCGGTGTCCTTCTTCATTTCCTTTTCGGTCTTGTCGAGGGCTTTTTTGAACCGGGCGACTTCCCGCTTGACGCCTTCTCTGGGGATATAATGGCGCGGAATGATGAGCTCTTCTTCGTCCAGAAGAAAAACTTTCCCGATCCCGATGCCGGGCGATGCGGCGAATCCTTTAATGATGATGGGCATTAGATTGTTTGATAATCGTTGTCTTCCCCGAACCTTGAATCAAAAAGTTTCTTAAGATGTTCCGCCAGCTTCGTTTCGTCTTCGCCGTCCAGGACGATCTTGAGCGTCGTTCCCAGAGGGGCCGCCAGCATGAGGAGCCCCATGATTGATTTTCCGTCCACTTCCATGTGGTCTTTGACGACTTTGACCTTGGATTTATATTTGTTCGTCGTCTGAACGAACATGGACGCAGGCCTCGCGTGAAGGCCCAGACGATTTTGCACGGTTAGTTCACATTCTATCATTTTAGGTCCTTGGTTGAAGATAAGGTGAGCATAAGTTTTGTTTGAAACGATTCTCCCGGGTCCAAAGTGAATTTCCAGTGCGGCGCGAAGGTGAGACCCTGGAACGTTTTTTCGATCCCGTCGATGGAGTTTGCGGTTGTTTCCAGAGGGAAGACCCAGCCTGAAGTTTTTTGGCTGAACCGCGCCGCGAACGCCCATTGAAGGTGGGGGTCCGTCCTCTCCCAGGACTCGGCGTTTTCAAAGGGTCCGTCAGTTTTGATTTCATGGACCGCGAAGGCCAGGTTCATTTCACTGCAGAACCAGAAATCCGCCCGAATTTCCGAGAGATTTTTTATGGCATATGAAACTTCGATCTGGGCTTTGGCGGCTTTTTCCGCGGGGAAGGGTTTGATCGTCTTTTGCACTTCGATGGGAACCTTTTGAGTCCCGACGGAGACCCAGCCTTTCCTCTTGAGGAGGATCTGCGAATTTTTTTTCAGCTCAAAAACATAAGCGCCCGTGACGAAATCGCCCTGTTCGCCGTATTCCAAATTTGTGAACGCTTCCTGCGTTGTCTCGGGGTGGAAGAAATGGTCGATGAGCGCCGTTTTGCGATGCCAATCCTCCGCGGCTTTCTTGTTGTGATACGGCTCTTTCGTCCGAGTGAGGACATTGAGGACATTCAGCCCGGCGGGTTTAAAATCCCATTCAAAAAGTGTTCCTCCGCCGGCGGGTGAGACATAAAGATTCTGGTTCCTGGATTCGTAAACCAGGTCGTCCGCGCCGTCTCCGTCAAAATCCGCCGCCTCAATTTTTGGGGGTGAAGATTTCTTTGCCCGGTCAAGCTCGTTCTCGGCTTCAATCAGGTTCCGATAAATCGCCTGCCGGAGGATCGGATAATAAAGCCCGCCGAAGGTCCCGTGCCAATAAGCGCAGTTGCATTGACCCGCCCACAGGCGGTCGAGAGCTTTTTGATTATATTTTGAGCGGTGGACTTTGCCGGAAACGCGGAGCATTTTTTTATACATGTTGTTGGATTCGGGATATTTTGCCAGAAAATTCCGCCAGATGCCCTTCGCCCATTTGTCCATTTCGGGATATGATCCGGACGGCAGAAACGCTCTGCCTTGAGGACGGCTGGACGCCCGGGCGTTTGAAAAAGTGTCGGTCTTGAGCCAGGATTTGTGGGTTTCCAGAGCTTCAAAAAACTCATCAAGCCATCCGTCCTCATACACCGATTTATAAGTCTCGGGCCAAAGTCCGAATTTTTCTCCGTCGTCCGCCATGACCGCGACCGCGTTTTTGTCCTGGCTCCGGAGCGACTTTAAATATTCGATTGATTTTTCCACCGGCTGAAACGGGATCATGAATCTCAAAGGGCCCGCGATGGGGAAAACGTCCACACTTGAAGCGCCGTCTTCCACGCGATAATATCCTGTCAGGTTTTCGTTCGGGATGCCGGAAGATTGGAAAAGCGAGTCGTCCAGCACGGTGTATCGGACCCCGGCCTGCTCAAGGGCTTTGGGGAGGTGCGGTTCCCACACGCGTTCCGCGCACCAGAACCCTTCGGGACGGACTTTAAATTTTTTTTCGATATAACGCGTGAGCTTTTTGATTTGCCCCAGTTTGTCCGCGTCCGGAAGCGTTGCCAGGATGGGCTCATAAAATCCTCCGGTCAGGATTTCCACCTGGCCGCGGTGCGCCATTTCTCTCACGATGTCCAAATATTCCGGGTGACGGCTCTCCAGGAACTCCCAGAGGATCCCGGTGCAGTGCAGGTTCCATTTGACGGACGGGTGCTTGAGGAGCGTTCTTGCCCAGGGGAGATAGGCTTTTTGATAGGCCTCTTCGAAAACGCTCTCGAAATTTCCGACGGGCTGGTGGTTGTGAATCCCCAGGAGCAGTGTCACGGAACCCATGGGGGTTATTCGATGTCTCGGTGTTGGATGGAGACGAGATACCCTTTGCCTTTGAGGTGCTTGGCGAGGGCCTCGGAGATGGCGACGGAACGGTGCCGTCCGCCGGTGCAGCCGATGCTGATGGTGAGATACGATTTGCCTTCTTTGATGAAGTGCGGCAGGCAGTCCGTCACGAGCCGGAAAAATTTGGGGATGAAGGTTCGGCACTCTTTGCGGTTGAAAACATAGTTGCGGACTTCCTTGGAAAGTCCGGTTTTGTGCCGTAGCCGGGGGATATAAAAAGGATTGGGGAGGAACCGGACGTCCCACACCAGGTCCGCGTCCACGGGCAGGCCGTATTTGTATCCGAATGAATTGACCGTCACATGGATGGTCTGCTTCATCTTCATGGGGAGCGCGACCGCGACTTTCTCTTTGAGTTCCGAGAGGGTCAGGTTGCTGGTGTCGATGATCCGGTCCGCCTGAGTGCGGATGTCTTTCAAGCGTTTGCGTTCGTCGTGGATTCCCTCGAGCACGCCTTTTCCGAGGGGATGTTTTCTCCTGGTTTCTGAAAACCTCCGCAGGAGCGTGGCGTCGTCCGCGTCAAAAAACATGATCCAGGGATTGATTTTGCGTTTGCGGAATTCCTGGAGGTCGGCGTGGAACCCCTTGAAAAATTTGCCTTCGCGCACATCGATGCCGAGCGCCACCCGCTTCATCGCTTTTCCGGAACGGACGATGAGGTCTGCGAAAGAAGGGAGGAGCGGCGCCGGAAGGTTGTCCACGCAGAAATATCCGAAATCTTCCAGGCACTTGATGGCCTGGCTTCGGCCCGCGCCGGAAATTCCGGTCACGATCACGCAGGTGAAATTGTTTTTCAGCTCTTTATTTTCGACGGAGGTGTCTCCTTCTGTGGGCGGAGAGGCCCGGCTGTTTGGGCTGGGAAGAGGGAATCTGGAGCGCCGGATTTTGGGTCAGAGTCTGAAGAAGGTTTTTCTGCATCTCCAGGGCGGTGTTGATGCCTCGGGCCTTCAGGCGCTGATGGAGCGCGCTCACTTCAATCAAGATCGCGATGTTTCTCCCTGGGCGGACCGGCATCACGATCCTGGGCACTTTCATTCCGAGGATTTCGAGGTTATGGTCTTCAAGGCCGATCCGGTCATATTCTTTGTTCTCGTCCCACATTTCGAGGTGGATCACAAGTTCAATGCGGCTCTGGTTCAGGACCGCGCTCATGCCGAAAAGCTGTTTCACGTCGATGATTCCAAGGCCGCGCACTTCCATGTGGTGCTGCATCATTTCGTTTGCCGGTTTTCCGATCAGGATGCCGCCCGGCAGGTGCTGAAGCAGGACCACGTCGTCCGCCACCATCATGTGCCCGCGCTTGATCAGTTCCAGAGCGCACTCGGATTTCCCGATTCCGGAATCGCCCGTGATCAGGAGGCCGATGCCGTAAACATCCACGAGGACGCTGTGCATGGTGAGGGTGGGGGACAGTTTTTCTTCGAGATAAATGGAGAGTTCCGCGACAAGGCTCGCGGTCTCAAGTCCGCAGAGGAGGAGCGGGACCTGAAATTCATTGGCCAAAGCGATGAGTTCGGGACTGGGGCGGAGTTTGTGGGTCAGCAGGATGCAGGGCATTTTGAACTTGAAGAATGAGCGGAGAGAATCTTTGTTGCCCTTCAGGGCCGCTTCCATGATATAAGCGTTTTCTCCGCGCCCCACCACCTGGATGCGTTCCCACCGGAAATTGTCAAAAAAACCGCCCAAGGCCAGGCCCGGACGGTTCAATTCTGTGCCGCTGATGATTCTGTCGGTCCCTTTGGACCCAGCGATCAGTTCAAGTTGGAAATCGTCTGATTTTTCTTTGAGGAATTGTTCGACGGTCAGGTTCATAGAGACTTGATTCCGCCTGGGGACTTGAGACTAATACTCGTTTTCGTCCTTGATGAGCTTGATCGCTTCCTGTGGTGTTTTGGCTTCGCGCAAGGCCTGGCGGAAAAATTTGTCTTTCAGGAGGCGCGAAATCTTCGCGAGGATTTTGAGGTGGATCCCGGCGGAGTTTGAAGGCGCGATCAGCATAAAGAAAATGTAGGCCGGCTCTCCGTCCAGGGCGTCGAAATCGATTCCTTTTTTGGAGATCCCGAGAGCGGCGATGACTTTGGTCACGGCGTCGGACTTTCCGTGGGGAATCGCGATGCCCTGACCGATTCCGGTGGAGCCCAGCTCTTCGCGTTCAAGGAGAGCTTCAAGGATGTTTGCGGAGTTTTTGATGCCGTGGGCTTCGGTCAGCGTGGCGACGAGTTCTTTGAGGACTTCTTTTTTAGATTGGCTTTTCAGTTCCGCCTGGATCGCGGATTCGGGGAGAAAGTCGATGAGGTTGATTGTGACGTCTTTATTCATTTTCGTAAGCATGATGGATCATGGGATGACGGCTTCCACTAACCCGAAATCATCTTTTCCTTTTTTATAGACTGCGCTGACCTGGTTGGTCCGCTCGTTGATAAACAATAAAAATGGGCGAGGCTGGGCGTTGAGTTCCCGGATGGCGCTGGTGAGGGATTGGGGTTCCAAAATCGCTTTGGAGACTTCTGAAACGCTTCCGGGCCGCACTGCAGTTTCTGCGGGAGCTTCGAGAGCAATCGGGAGGCGGGCTTTGACTCTGCCGTCTCTGTGATGGTCCTTCTGTTTGCTTTTGAGTTTGGAAAGGTGGAGATCGATTTTGTGCGCGGCCAGGTCCACGGCGCTGTAAAGGTCTCCCGCTTCGCCTTCGGTCCTGAAAGTGCTTCCGGGAGTGTGGACGATGATCTCTGCGATGTGGCGATGTTTTTCAACCGTGAGGATGGCCTGCGCCCAGATGATGCCATCAAAAAAACGCTGGGCCTTTTCCACTTTGCGGTGGATATAGTCCGAGAGGGCCGGAGTGAGATCAAGATGGCGCGCCGTTATGTTGAGCTGCATGGGTGATTTATTTTACCAAAAAAATCATTAAATTTCAAACTCTTCGCCGAGGATTGCTTATCCCCACGGATCGAATATTTCAACGCCCGTGTGAGCCATGTCTTTAATGTTGCGGGTGACCAGAGTGAGGTTGTGATGAATCGCAGTCGCTGCCAAAAGGCCGTCGATCACCGGGACGGGAATTTTCTTTGCGTGTGCAAGTCCAGCGATCATGCCCCAGCGGTCGGCGATTTCTTCGGTGATGGGGAGGATTCTTCTTGCGAAACGGTTGCGCAAATCCTTTTCCAGCCAAGCTTCAATCGCGACGCGTTTGCCGGCGTGGGGAAGAGCTGTGACGCCTTTGCGAATCTCTCCAATCGTAAGCACGCTCAAATAAAGCAAATCTTCGTCAGTTCCTTCGAGCCAGGAAGTTACTTTATGGTTTGGGCTGTGTTTGATTAATTCTGAAAGGACATTTGTGTCCAATAAAAAGCCGCTCACAAATCAATCGCGCGGCCATAGTCAGGATTGCGTTTGAAATTAAAGTCAATTCCTGCCAGGGGGGATTTTGCGAAAAAATCCACAAGGCTTCGCGGCCCTGTTTGTTTCTTGACGAGATCGTTGAATTGCTCGATGGGAATGACAACCACCGCCTCTTTTCCTTGCCGCGTGACCCATTGGGGGCCTGAAGAGCGAACCAGCCTGAACAGTTCGCTAAAACGGGCTTTGGCATCCTGCAGCTGCCAAGGATGACGAACGCTGTGGGCGAATGCAAGTTTTTTCTTCATCAATTAAGCCCCCTTAAATATCTAGTCAGACTAGTCATAGTCTAACAGAAGAATTTGGAAATTTCAAGGGGTTAAATTTCAAACTCTTCGCCGAGATAAACGCGGCGGGCTTCGGGACTTTCCGCAAGGGCCTTGGCGTCGCCTTCGAGGAGCACTTTGCCCTGATAAAGGATATAGGCGCGGTCAATGATCTCGAGCGTTTCGCGGACATTGTGGTCGGTGATGAGGAGGCCCAAGCCCTTGGAGCGCAGGCGCTGGAGCGTTTCCTGAAGTTCTGAGACGGTGATGGGGTCGATGCCGACGAAGGGTTCGTCGAGGAGCAAAAATTTGGGGTCGGTCAAAAGAGCTCGGCAGATTTCAAGCCGCCGCTTTTCTCCGCCGGAAAGGGTGGCCGCGATCTGGGACTTTCTGTCGATCAATCCCATTTCTTCAAGGAGGCTGTCCTCTTTTTCGCGCTGGGCTTTGGGAGAGAGGTCAAGGGTCTCAAGGATGATCCTCAAATTGTCTTCGACGGTGAGTTTTCGGAAGATGCTGGGTTCCTGGGGGAGATAACCGATGCCCAGGCGCGCGCGCTGATACATGGGCAGGCGCGAAATTTCTTTTTCGTCGAGCGTGACGGATCCGTCATCGCATCTCACCATGCCCACGATCATATAAAACGTGGTGGTTTTTCCTGCGCCGTTGGGGCCGAGCAGGCCCACGATTTCTCCGCTTGAGACGGAAACGTGGACGCCGTTCAAGACTTGCCTCTGGCCGTATGATTTTTTGAGGTCCTGGCCTTTGAGGATCATTGAGGTTTTTCGTCCTTCAGGAGCACCCTGCCGTGGACCTTGCCCGCGAAATGAATTTCTTTTTTCTCCGTGAAGGCTTCAATCGTCTGCGCCGAGATGCGCGTTTTATGGTTGGCCTGGGCGATGTTGAATTCGGGGTTGCCTTCAATGGCGGTGAGCTTTTTCTCGAGGTTGGAATAAGAAATTTTTTCCGCCGTGAGCGTGCTGGAAGCCTGGATGACGGAAACGTTTCCGGTGGCGAAGAGTTCGGAGTCTTTGATTTTAAGCGTTATTTTTTGCGCGAGCAGACGGGTTGCGGGTTCGCTGGATTTGCTTCGGAACCAATAGGCATCGGGGTTTCCCCAGACTTCGCCCAAACTCAGCTCATGGTCATATTTCGCGAAACCCGAGGAGGATTCCAGCGTGTCTCCGTTCTCCATGAGATATTTCACTTTGACGTGGCCTGCGGACTCGATGATGCGCCCGTGATCTTTGGAGATGGTTTCATCGGCCGAGAGGTTCAGGGGCCCTCGGGAAAGTTCTTTGGCGTCGATTTTTTTTGTTGAGGGAGAAGCGCATAAAATTTGTCCGGCTGTGACCGCGGTCAGGAACATAAAAAAGCGCTTGGCGGACATCATTGGGTGATGTTCTTGGGATAAATGGAGGCCTGGTGCCGAAGGATTTTCACGGTGCTCAAGTCCGGGGAGGCTTCCATGCCTTCGCCGATCAATATGGAATCTTTGCGGACAATTTTGACGGCGGATTCTGTCGTGATCTTCTGGGTTTTCGTTGAATATTGGAGCCGTTCCGAAGTGAGCGTGGTCCCGTCCTGCGTTTCCACTTTCACGCCGCCCCAGGCCGAGAGGTCCTTGGTTTCGGTGTTCACTTCGCCTTTGGGCGCTTCCAGCTGGGCATTGGTCGTGAGATTCTTTTTAACGAGAGTGAGGTCTTCTTTGGAATTGCTTTTGCGTTTGGATTTCACGTCCATGAACTCAATTTTAAAATTTTCGAGCGTGATTTTTTTCTGTTTATTATAAATTTGCGCGATCTCGCTGTTGAGGATCCAGACAGGAATGCCGGCCTGGGTTTCCGTGATCTTGAACTGTTCCACCCACTGGTCCGGCTTTTCCACCATCTCGAGCGGCGCTTTTTGAGAGGGGGAACAGGCGGAGATGAACAGGCTGAGGCCGGCGATCACGAGAAAACTCAAAAGAGGTTCCATGGTTTTTTTCCAGTGATTCTGGGCGTGAAGCAGGATTTCGATCATTTCGCGGGCCACGCCTTTGCCGCCTTCCGCTTTGGTTTGATAATGGCATATTTTTTTCAGGAGTTCAGGCGTGTCCGGCGGACAGACGGCGAGTCCGACGTTTTTCATGGCTTTGTAATCCACATAATCGTCGCCGCAATAGGCGATTTCTGAAGGTTTGAGATTCAATTCCGCGGCGATGGCCTGAAGCTCAGCCCATTTGTCCTTGAGGCCTTGCCGGATATAGTGGACGCCGATCTCTTCGCCGCGCTTCTGCACCTGATCGGATTTTCGCGCGGTCAGCCAGGCCATCTTGATGCCGGACTTGCTGTGTTTGAGCATGGCAAAACCCATGCGGTCTTTGACGCTCCAGATTTTGATTTCCTGGCCGTTGTCCAGGATGATGATTTCGCCGCCCGTGAGCACGCCGTCCACGTCGAAAACGAGGAGTTTTATTTTCTTTGCGCGCTCGAGAATTTTTTTCGGGATCATGAAATGCCTTCGGCGAGCAGGTCGCGCTCGTCCAGGATGCCCACGGGTTTGCCCTGGCCGTTCACCACGGGGATGTTGTCGATGCCGAAACTTTTGAGGAGCGCGAGCGCTTCATGGAGGACTTGTTCCGGCTGAACGGTCTTGGGGGCGCGGGTCATGACCTGTTCGATTTTCAAATCTAATAACCTGGAATTTTTCTGGAGTTTCCGTCTCAAATCTCCGTCGGTGAAAAATCCGGCGAGCGTTCCGTTTCTGTCCACGATGTTGGCCGCGCCCAGGCGCGTGCGGGTCATTTCCAGAAGCGCTTGTCTCACGGTCGCGCCCACTTTGACGATGGGGTTGTCTTTCCCTTTCCGCATCACTTCCTCGACGGTCAGGGTGAGTTTTTTTCCGAGGGCTCCTCCCGGGTGGAGTTTCGCAAAATCCTTATAATTGAAATTCTTTTTATCCATGAGCGCCATCGCCAGAGCGTCGCCCAGGGCCAGCATCGCGGTCGTTGAAGCGGTGGGAGCCAAATTCATGGGGCAGGCTTCCTTTCTCACTTTGGTGATGATCACGATGTCCGCCATCCGTCCGAGGCGGGAAGAGGCGCTTTGGGTCATGGCCACAAGGGGGAGATTCCTTTGTTTTAAAACCGGAATAATTTTTTTCAGTTCATCGCTTTCTCCGGACTGGGAGAGCGCGAGCACCGCGTCGGATGAGCGGATCATGCCCAGGTCGCCGTGAAGGCCTTCGGCGGGATGAAAAAAGATGGAGGGGGTTCCCGTGGAAGAAAGGGTGGCCGCAATTTTTCGGCCGATCAGCCCCGATTTTCCCATGCCCATCACCACCGCTTGCCCGCCGAGCAAAGTTGCGTTGTGAAAAACTTCAACGGCTTTTTGGAATCCGCGGTCCAGATGCCGGATCTGGTCCCGAACGGCCTGGGATTCAATCAGCAAAACGGATTTGGCCCGTCGCAAAATGGACGCGGAAGACGTGTCTGGCATTTTTTATCCTATTTGTGGATGTCCTGGCCTTTATGGAGCCAGGGCGTCACTTCGGGCGGAATCTGGCGCATATAGGGTTTGAGCACCCAGTTCAGGAAGAAGAAGACGAATATGAGCGCGCCATAAATGATCCCCAGAGTTTTGATGTGCCACTCTTTGGACGGGGAATAAAGCGCCTGAACGACGAAGGGGCCTCCGCACTTTTTGCAGGCGGCGGCATTGTCTTTGTTTTCTGCGTTGCAGGAAGGGCATTTCATCTTGCGTTGCCTCCATTTTTTGCGATGCGGTCGAATGTCATGAGCGATTTCACCAGAGCTTTTAAATCGGCCAGTTTCACGCTGTTGGGTCCGTCTGACAGAGCGCGGTCCGGGTCCGGGTGAACTTCCATAAAAACGGCTGAAACTCCGACGGCCACCGCCGCGCGCGCCAGGGGCGGAACGAATTCTCTCTGGCCTCCGGAAGATTTTCCGCGTCCGCCGGGGAGCTGAACCGAGTGGGTGGCGTCGAACACGACGGGGAACCCCGTGCGTTTCATGATCTCAAGGCCGCGCATGTCCACGACGAGATTGTTGTATCCGAACGAGGATCCGCGTTCGGTGAGCATGATCTTTTTATTGCCGAGCTTCAAAATTTTATCGACGATGTTTTCCATTTCCCAGGGGGCGAGGAACTGGCCTTTCTTCACATTCACGGCCCGTCCGGTCTTGGCGCATGCCGTGATCAGGTCTGTTTGCCTGGAGAGAAACGCCGGAACCTGGAGCACGTCCGCCGCTTCCGCGGCCAGTTCGGCTTCATCGGGGCTGTGGACATCGGTCACGATGTTGAGGTCCAAATCTTTTTTAACTTCCGAGAGGAGTCTCAGCCCTTCTTTCATTCCGGGGCCCCGATAAGACGCATGGGAAGACCGGTTCGCTTTGTCATAGGAACACTTGAAGATGAGCTGAATCTTCAGGTCCTGGGCGATTTTCTTGACCGAGCGGGCGACAGACCATAAATGTTTTTCCGACTCCATCACGCAGGGGCCCGCGATCAGGACCAGAGGGAGATGGTTGCCGATTTTTGCCGTTCCGGCCTGAACCTGGGTCATGCGATCGTGTTGGACGAAGCGATGCTGGCTCCGACGAAATCCCTGAAGATGGGATGAGGTTTCAGAGGCCGCGACTGAAGTTCAGGATGGAACTGGACGGCCACGAACCACGGATGATCCTTGAACTCCACGATTTCGGCCAGGTGTTTGGGAGCATATTCTCCGGAAATCCTCAGGCCCGCGTCTTCGATCTGTTTTTTATATTTGTTGTTGAGCTCATATCTGTGGCGGTGACGCTCGTGGATCAGCGTTTTGCCGTAAATTTCCTGAGCGATGGTCCCGGACTCGATTTTGCAGGGATATGTGCCCAGTCTCATGGTTCCGCCCAGCATCTCGAGCTTTTTCTGGTCCGGGAGCATGTCGATGACGGGGAATTTGGTTTTGGGATCGAACTCGGTGCTGTGGGCGCCTTTCATCTTGCAGAGGCTCCTGGCCACTTCGATGACCGCGCACTGCATGCCGAGGCAGATGCCTAAAAATGGAATTTTATGCGTGCGGGCATAATGCACGACGGCGATTTTTCCTTCAATGCCGCGGTCCCCAAATCCTCCGGGAACCAATATGCCTGAAACGGTTTTAAGCTGGTCCCAGACGTCCGGATGGCTGACATCGACATATTTGATGTTGACCCGCGCTTCGTGGACGAGTCCGCCGTGGACCAGCGCTTCGATCAGGGATTTATAGCTGTCCTTGAGTTCGATATATTTTCCCGCGATCGCAATCGAGACGTCTTTCTTGGGGAACTTGATCTTCTGAACCATCTTGCGCCACGGTTCCAATCCGTCTTTTTTCTTGGCGGACTTGAACTTGAAATATTTGAGGATGATCTGGTCCAGTCCCTGATCCACGAAGATGAGGGGGACTTCATAAATCGTGGGGGCGTCGGGCGCGGCGATAATGTGGCTGGCCTGCACATTGCAGAAAAGTCCCATTTTTTCCCGAAGAGAAAGGTCCAGCGGGCGTTCCGTCCGGCAGATGAGCACATTGGGTTCGATGCCGATCTCCCGGAGTTTCCCGACGCTGTGCTGAGTGGGTTTGGTTTTAAGTTCCTCGGAAGATTTTAAATAGGGGATGAGCGTCACATGCACATACATCACATTTTCTGTGCCGTGATCAATCTTGAACTGGCGGATGGCTTCCAGGAAAGGCAGGGACTCAATGTCGCCCACGGTGCCGCCCACTTCCGTGATCACAACATCCTTGTCTTTCGCGAGGCGCTCGATGCGGGCCTTGATGGCGTTCGTGATGTGGGGGATGACCTGCACGGTTTTGCCGAGATATTTGCCCTGGCGTTCGGCCGTGATCACTTCTTCATAAATCTGTCCGGTGGTCACGTTGTTGGCCCGGGCCATGTTTTGGTTCAGGAACCGTTCATAATGACCCAGATCCAGATCCGTTTCCGCGCCGTCGTCGGTGACAAAAACTTCTCCGTGCTGATAAGGGTTCATTGTTCCGGGATCCACATTGATATAGGGGTCCAGTTTCAGCATGGCGACTTTGAGTCCATGCGCGATCAGGCACCGGCCGAGGGCGGAAGCTGTGATGCCCTTTCCCAGAGAAGAAACCACGCCGCCTGTTACGAAAATGAATTTTTTATTGGTCATATGAGTTTTTTCACCTTTTCAAGATCTTCTTTTGTGTCCACTCCGACGGAAAAATTTTTCACTTCCACGATGCGGATGCGGATGCCGCGTTCCAGCGCCCGGAGCTGTTCCAGGGATTCCGTCACTTCCAGAGGCGTCTGCTTCCATTTGGCGAACTTGAGCAGAAAATCCCTTCGATAAGCATAAATCCCCAGGTGCTGATGAAACTTCCTGTGCCCCTTCTCGCTCCGGTGGTGGGGGATGGGAGCGCGGGAAAAATACAAAGCGTTTTTGAATCGGTCCATCACCACTTTGACGAGGTTCCTGGATTCGGCTTCTGTCTCGTCCTTGAAAGGCACAGCGGCCGTGGCCATGAGCAGGCGCTTGTCGTTTTTCATGGCCATCACGAGCTTGTCGATGGTTTTTGAGGCCATCAGAGGCTCGTCGCCCTGGATGTTCACCACGATGTCCGCGTTGATTTTCTTGGACACCTCGGCGACGCGGTCTGTCCCGGAACGGATGGATTTTCGGGTCAGCATGGCTTCGCCTCCGAACTTCCAGACCACCCGCATGATCCTCACATCGTCGGTGGCCACGATCACGCGGTCCAGCTGTTTGGAACGGAACGCGGCTTCATAAACCCACTGGATCATGGGTTTGCCGTTGATCATCGCCAGAGGTTTTCCCGGAAGCCGCTTTGAGCCGTATCTGGCCGGGATGACCCCGATGGCGCTCATAAAAGTTTTAAAGCGGTTTTGAGCTCATTCTGGCTGACCGTGGCGGTGCCCAGTTTGCCCACCACGATGCCTCCGGCCAAATTCGAGAGGGTCGCGGCGTGAACCAGGTCCGCTCCGCAGGCGAGGGACAAAGTCAAAACTGAAATCACGGTGTCTCCCGCGCCCGTCACGTCAAACACTTCCTGGGCTTTCGCGGGGATGTGCGTGATGCGCTTTTTCTCGAACAGCGTCATGCCTTCCTCACCCTGGGTGATCAGAACCGATTTGCAGTTGAGGGCTTTCAAAATGTCTTTGCCGAGCTGAATGAAATCTTCCTTGTTCGCGGTCTTGAGGCGATGCATGCCGCCCAGGGCTTCGCCGGTGTTGGGGGTGATGCAGGTGACGTTGCGATAAGAGAGGAAATGTTCGAGTTTCGGGTCCACGCAGATGGGTTTATTATATTTTTTCGCGCATCGGATGGCTTCGGTGAGAACGGCTTTCGTGATCATGCCTTTGCCGTAATCGGAGAGGATGACGCCGTCGGTCTGACGGATCATCTCGGGGAGATTGCCCAGGATCTCTTCCTGGATGCGGTGCGGCATGGGGGACGCATTTTCGTGGTCGAAGCGCACGACCTGCTGATGTTCCGCGATCACCCGGGTTTTTAAAATGGTGGTGAGGGCGGGATCGGATTTAACGCCCTGGGTCAGAATGCCCTTTTCGCGGAATTTTGAGAGGAGGTTCTCTCCCACCGCGTCCCGTCCGACGATTCCTGCGCAGGACACCTGGGCGCCCAGCGAAGCCAGGTTCATGATGACGTTTCCTGCGCCTCCCGGAAGATCCGATTCGTCTTTGACCAGGACCACGGGCACGGGCGCTTCCGGGGAAATGCGGGTGACTTTGCCGCGGATGAAGCGGTCCACCATGAGGTCTCCGATCACGAGGACTTTCGTTTTGGAGAAGGCGTCGATCAGGCGATGATATTCGTGGGAAATGGGTTTCATAATAATCTTATAATTATATTCTTATTGACGATAATCCGCAAGCTCCGCCTTGACGTGGCCGATGAAGATTTCGGCCTGCATCTTGACCGGCATCTTTTTTTCGTCCGCGGTGAGCCACACCTGCAATTTTTTCCCTTTCTGTATAAAAATGCCTTTTTCTTTCAAAAAGGGCTCGATCAGGAAACAATCGAATTTTCCGGCAGGCACTTTCACGGTTTCCCGCTTGAGCACTTTCACCACGAGGGGATAAATACGCCCGGAATGAACGTCGATGGAAATTTCGCCGCCCACTTTGAGTTCATGGGTCCGCACGAGATAGAGGCTGGAGAGCGTGTCCACGACGGGGATGGGGAGGTCGCCTTCCTCTATTTTGGGGGCGCGTCCCTCAACGTTGTCGGTCTGCTTGAACCGTTTGTTGATCCAGTCATATTCCACCGTCTGATTCAAATGATATTTTCCTTCGTTGTTATGCTGTTCAAAGCGGTGCGTGAAAAGCCCGCCGACATCGAGCAGGGAATCGTTTTGATCTCTCACTTTAAAAAAAACATCGACGAAAGAATTGGATTGAGCGGCGGCCGCGAAGGGATAAGCCTGATATTTTTTTGTGACGCCGTTCGTTGAGATTTCTATGTCCCGGACTTCTCCGACGGACAGCGATGACTCTCCCGCGGCGATGAATCCGACCGTGATGTTGAAGGTCAGTTTTTCTCCCGGTTTCCAGGGGACCGCGGCCTGGAGAGACGGCAGAAATAGCGTTGATGAAATCAGGATTATGGACGCGCGGTAAATGTGTTTAAAGTTCATCTGGAGAAGTGATAACGGATCAGGAGAAAAAGGGCGATCACGAGGAATCCGATCAGGCTTCCATATTCCTTGTTTTTCTTCCATCGCTCGACGCTGAAGGTGGAGAAGTTCATCCGCGGGATGCGCGAGAGTTTCGGGAAAACCGCGGGGACTCTTTCGGCATATTCGGAATATTTTTCCCTGAATTTGTCATGGAGCAGGACTTCTTCCTTCCGGATCTTGGGGAGATAAACCGAATCCATGAACACCCAGATGCCGGCCCAAAAAAACAGGCTCCGGTCAAAATATCCGACGCGGAGCGTGAAGAGGGACTGGAAGGAGGTGATGGTGAGGACGCATCCCGCGGCGGCCAGAAAACTTCCGAGATAAAGCGGGTTCCGGACAATCGCATAGGGGCCCTGCGTGGCGAGCTCGTCGTTTTTGATCAGGCACCCCGCGGCCCATTGGCGGAGGAGAATTCCAGCGAGAGCGGCAAGGAGTCCGAGGATCAGGAAGAGGAGGTTCGTCGGCTGGGCTCTCCAAATGAAGAGGAAGCCCAGGATCGCTCCCATGCGGACGCGATATTTTTCGCGCCAGGAAACTTCACGGATATTTTGTTCGGGGTTATAGCTCATGGGTTTGGATCCATTTTGCGGCGTGAGTGAGTGATTTTGAAATATGATGGGCGCGCTTGCGGGTTTCCGGGCTTGCTTTCCGTCCATAGCCTGTCATCACGAGCACGGTTTTCGCGCCGGCGTTCCGGCCCCAGTCGATGTCGCACTTTTTGTCGCCCACCACGACGCATTTTGAAAGATCGAGGTTGAACTCTTTCTCCGCCTGGCGGATCATCTTGGACCGTGGTTTCCGGCATTCGCAGTTTTCGTCGGGACGGTGGGGACAATAATATATTTTATCGATCTTCACGGAATTTTTGCGGCAAATCGAAGTGAACCGGTCATGGATCTTTTGGACCGTGTCATGCCCGAAATATCCGCGCCCGATGCCGGATTGGTTGGTTCCCACGATGAGTTTCCATCCTCGGGATTTGAGCGCCTTGAGAGCGGGGAGCACGCCTTTGTAGATGCGGATGCCGTCGGGGTTTGAGAGATAATTGGAGTCCCGGAAAAGGGTTCCGTCCCGGTCCATGATGACCGCTTTATTTTTCATTGAATTTTATTTAAAACGGCGTTCAAAAATTCGTCTTCGCCTCTCAGCCAGCGCACGGAGACTTGAACGGACCAGACGGGGACCCCTTTGGGAATCCGCATGCGGTCTTTCTCGGTCGTGACCATGAGCGCGTTCCTCTCTCTCGCTTCCGTCACCATCCGGTCGAGTTCCGCGAGAGTGAAACGATGGTGGTCCGGAAAAATTTTGAGCGCGATCAGGTCCGCGCCGCTGTCTTTGAGGATGCGTTCGAAATCCCTGGGGTTGGCGATCCCCGAAAAAGCATAAACCGGACGCTTGGCGAGCGCGGAAATCTGGACCATGCTTCCGGTCACGTGGTCCAGGAGGTTGTCCGTCCGATACGTGAAAACGGCGGAGGGGAGAGTGGGATAAAATTTGAAAATCTCCCTGAACTTCGCGGCGTAAAGCTCTTCATTTTGAGTTTTGATGAGGGCGAACTGCGCGCGGGAGAAAGATCGGATGGGTTCCCGCAAAAAGCCGTCAGGGAAAATGCGGGGCGCGTCCAGCATTTTTTCGTCCAGGCAGAGGACGTCCAGGTCCCGCGCAAGCGATCTGCGCTGAAAGCCGTCGTCGAGGAGAAAGACCTGGGGGGAAAACCTTTCCATGGCGATCTGCGCCGCGTGCGCCCGATCTGCGCCGACAATGATCGGGGTTCCCGGCAGCTGCCTGGCCATGAGGGCGGGCTCGTCCCCGGACTCGTCTTCGCCTGCGATGATCCCTTTTTCGTCGGAGACGATCTTGATGTCTTCGCGGCTGTTCTTTCTGCCGTATCCGCGGGAAAGGATCACGGTCCGCAGTCCGCGCTCTTTGAGCCGCGCCGCGCACCAGATGACGATTTGAGTTTTGCCCGTGCCGCCCAGGCTCAGGTTTCCGATGGAGACGATCGGGACTTTCATTTTCCGGACGCTAAAAATCGATTCTTCATATCCCCAGTTCCGGAGGGAAGAAACACAGGCAAAAACTTTTGAGGCGCCTTTCAGGAACAGCCTGATGAGGCTTTCGAAGACGGTCAGGTCTTCAGAGGTGACGAGGGTTTCCCAGCGTTTGGCGAAGGATGAGCTCAAGGTTTTTTTGGGGAAGGGATGCGGAACCTCGGATCGTTATACATTTTAAATTGCCGATAGACTTTCATCTTCGCTTTTCCCGCGAGGAGATCCTCAAAGAGCTGAGTCAGCTCTGCCTTGAGGTCATTGCGCTGTTCCTGGAGGACGGAGATGCGTTTGAGGCAGAAAATTTTGTGATCGTCCGAAGCGTCGGGGCGCTCCACCTGCTTGACGGTGTGGTGGATTTTAAGCTCCGAGACGATGATCTTGTCTGTCAGCCAGCCGATCGTTTCAGCCATGAGTCACCTTGATGGAATTCAGGACGATTTCGTCCACTTGTTCAACGAGGTCGTTCCGTTTCTGGTTGAGGCGGTCGATGTTTCGTTTGGCTTGAACCACGTCCGCGTCATTCTTGGAACGGGCGCGGTCTTCCTGGTCCCAAAGTTCGGCATGGGTCTGGGCCAGTTCGCTCACGATGTTGCCTAAACTTTTTTGAGATTTACCGTTGGTTGCTGTTTCCATGTGTTCCTCCTAAACGGCGGCTTTGGATATTTTAAGCGGAGCCGTCAACTCATTGAGTCCCCGCAAAACCTGATCGACGGAAATGTTGTCCATGCATTCGTGTTTATAGGCGCAAAGGTTCGTGCCGCAGGAAATGCAATGGAGTTTGGAGTCCCGGAGCACGAGGTGCCGGGGATCTTCAAAAGGATCGAATGAAAGAGGGTTGGTGGGGCCTGAAAGCGTGATTGTGGGGACATCGAGCGCCACCGCCATGTTTTTGGGTCCGTTGTCGACGGCAACCACCGCGCCGCATTTTTGGATCAGGGCCGCGAGTTTCAGCAGGGAAATTTCGGGGGGAATGATGACTTTTTCCGTTGATCCATTTTTGATTCCGTTTTTGACCTGGCGGATTAAATCGATTTCGCCGGGGCCGTATAAAAAGAGGATTTTGGACGATTCCGAGATCAGCTTTTCAGCGACCTCCGCGAACCGCTCTTCTCTCCAGGCGCGGATCGGGCGGCGCGTGGCGGGGGCAAGGCCGATGAGAATTTCTCCCGGGATCACTCCGGACTCCCGCAAAAATTGTTCAGCCCAAAGGGATTCTTCCTTCGGGATTCGGAGGCCCCAGGTCCACCCGCCGCAGGGGACGCCGAGAGCGCGCAGGATGTCCAGCTTTTGTTCGGGCAAATATTTGTCGGTGGTGGTGGGGACGCTGTGGGTATAAACAATTTGTCTGGAAATGGGGCCTTTGAAGCCGGCCCGGACACTCGCGCCGGAAGCCGCGCTCAGCATGAGAGTTCTGCCGTTGGAATGAAAATCGAGCACCCAGTCATATTTTTTGGACCGGATTTCCCGGAGCCAGCGGAGCGGACGGCTGGAATCATAAACGAGGGTGTTGTTGATTTCGGGGTGGAGGCGGACCATTTGGTCGCCCGGTTTTTCGACCAAAAAATCGATCTGCGCCGAGGGGAATTGTCTCCGGAGGGCGCCGATGACGGGGAGCGTGAACACAACATCTCCCACGCGCCTCAACTGAATAATCAATATCCGTTTTGGGTTCATGAACTTTTTAGGGATTTTCTCCACATCGCCAGCACGGCCAAAGGCCAAAGAATGGCGATCTCTGAAATATTTTCGCTATTATAGCTTTTTTCAAGCATTTTTTGAACGGGTTCTCTCTCGATAAATGGGAGGGCGTCCAGAAAAGCCGGGTCGATGAGGGAGGGGAGCCAATCGCGGCCGCGGGCGTGGACCCATTTCCAGATCGGGACGATGAATCCGTGTTTTCGGCGCCAGCAGATGTCTTTGGGCAGATAAGTTTCCGCGATTTTTCGCAGGATGTATTTGCCTTTGAAATTGCGGATTTTATACTCCGAAGGGATTTTTCTGGAAAACGCCATGACGGATTCATCGAGATAGGGGGGCCTCGCTTCAAGCGAATGCGCCATGGTTGCCATGTCCACTTTCATGAGCAGTTTGTCGATGAGGGCCGTTCGGCATTCCAGGTCTAAAATCTCGTTCAGCCGGTCTTTGATGTTTTTTCGCGCCGTGATCGAGGCGTCCAGATGAGTCAGGTTGGGGGACCAGGTTCTGAAGAGCCGGTTCACGGACGATTCAGAAAAGTCGCGGTGGCTCGGGAACCAGGTTTCAGGCGGAATGGGCCGGAAATGGTTCAGAAAAGGATATCGCACCCTTTTGTATCGATTGTATCCGCCGAAAAGTTCGTCTCCGCCTTCACCTGTGAGGGCGACTTTGACGGTGGACCGCGTGAATTCCGAGAGGATGGCGGTGGGGAGGATGGTGGGGTCTGCGACCGGCTCGTTCATGTTCGAAAAAACCTTGTCGAAGGCGAAGAGGCTGGACTCGTTCAGGATCAGCTCATGATGTTCCGTCTCGAGATGTTTCGCCACTTTCCTGGCGTGCGCGGATTCGTCCACTCCGGAACTCTGCTCGAAACCGATGGAGAAGGTTTGGATCTTTCTGGACGAGTTTTTGGCCATGAAGGCTGTGATCAGGCTGGAGTCCACGCCGCCGCTTAAAAATGCTCCCAGGGGGACATCGCTCACCATTTGAGATTTCACAGCGTCTTCGATCAGCCGCTCAAGGTCTTTTTTTATCGGGCTGAAAGATCTTTTGTCGGGCGTGTGGTCCTGAGGCGGGGCATAGGTTTTTTCGTCGATCGATCCGTTTTTAATCCGGAGCGCGGTCCCGGGCATGACTTTTTTCACGGATTTGAGGACGGTGTGGGGGCCTGGGACAAAACGGTAAGAAATGTAATCCGAAAGGGATTTGGGGTCAAAATCAAGAGAGACGGATCCGGAAAGGATGAGGGATTTCATCTCGGAGGCGAAGGCAAAAACTTTCGGGTCGGAATAATAATAAAGCGGTTTGATCCCGGCGCTGTCGCGGGCGAGCCAGAGTTCCTGCAGATGGTCGTCCCAAAGCGCGACGGCGAACATGCCTCTCAGTTTCGCAAAGGCCTCCGCGCCGATGTCGTCGAAAAGCTGAAGGATCACTTCCGTGTCGCTCCGGGTTTTGAATGAGCGGCCCTTCGATTCCAGATTTTTTCGGAGTTCGCGATAGTTATAAATTTCGCCGTTGAAGACGAGGGTGAGGTGTTTGTGCTTCATGGGCTGGCGGCCGCTGGAAAGGTCGATGATGGAGAGGCGGCGGAATCCGAATCCGACGGAAACGGAACCGGCGTTTTGGATGTCAATCCCTTCGTCGTCGGGCCCTCGGTGGATCATGGATTGAACCATGGACTCCAAAATTCTGTGGGCGACGGGGATCCCGTCAAACCTGGCGATGCCGGCTATGCCGCACATAAAGACTCGTATAGTTTCAGGCAGTCGGAAGTCATTTTTTCCGTTGTCGCGTTTTCCAGCACCCACGCTCTTCCGGATTCCGCCATCGCTTTGGACGCGGCGCTTTCATTGAGCGCTTTGAGGATTCCTTCGGCAAGAGCCTCGGCATCCCTGGCCGGGACCAGGATTCCCGTTTTGCCGTTTTGGACGATCTCTCTGTTTCCGGAAACATCCGAGGCCACGACGGGGATTCCAAGCATCAGGGACTCTCTCATGGCTCCGGACAATCCTTCGCCCTCGATCGCGGCGTTCACGCTCACATCCAGCGCGGAAAGAATTTGAGGGACATCGCGCCGGAACCCCAATATTTTAACCGCATCGGCGAGGCCCAGCTTTTCAACTTCCTGAACGAGGGTTTCCGTGTTTTTGCCGACCATCAGAAACCGGATGTCGGATCTTTTTTTGAGGCAGATTTTGGCCGCGTCCAGATAAACATGATGCCCTTTCCAGACGGAATAGTTGGCGAGTTTTCCGACGATCTTAAAATGTTCCGGGATCCCGAGCGATTTTCGGGTTTCGTCCGCGGGCGGCAAATGGGAGAAGCGGTTGGGGTCGAGGGCGCTGTAGACCACATGGATTTTTTCCGGTTTCACTCCGCCCTGGATGAGCGTGTCTTTCACCGATTTGCTCACGACGGTGTAGGCATTGATTCTGGAGGAGCCGTATTTCCAGCGGCTGAACGGGTTTTTTCGGGGAGAAAACGAAACTCTCCGCGAAACGACGAGCGGGGGTTTTTTCATCCCCGTGAGCGCGACGAGCGTCACCGCATGGGCGATGGCATGGTGCGTGTGCACGACGTCCGGCTTGATCTCTTTGACGGCTCTCCGGATTTTCCACGCGGCGATGAGGTCATAATCCTGGAGCATGGAGATTTGGACGATGTTGATGTTGAGAGGAGAGAGGCGTTCGATCAGTTTGGATCCCGGAGGGCAGATGAGGTGGTTTTCGTGGTTCCTGCGCTTGAGTTCGTTGACCAGGATCGTGATCTGTTCCATGCCGCCGGACCATTCGATGCCGTTGGTGATGTGAAGAATTCTCATGATTTCTCGCCGTCATCGGCGGAGGGAACCCGCGACAGGCCGATGAGGAAAAATAGATAAAGCGAGAGGCTTGCGGTGAGCAAATTATGCTCGAAGACGGCGGCGAGGAGCAAGGCCAGAAGTCCTGCGATTGAGGCGAGGATGAGCGCGGTCCCGGCATGATCCCTGAGCGAGGTCCGCAGGACTTTCAATTGTTCTTTAATAAGGAAAAACCAAAAGCATAAAAAGAGGAAGAGTCCCGGGAGCCCCGTTTCCGCGGCGAAGGTGAGATAGCTGTTGTGGGCGTGAGCGAAAGAGGCCTGGTCGAGGGGGACCTCTGACACGGAACGGGAATATTCCAGGATGCGGTTCCGCCAGTTGTGATAGCCCACGCCTGTGAGCGGATGATCTTCCACCATCAATTCCGCGGCCTTCCATAAACGGAACCGGATTTTCGCGGATTCGTCCGTGTGCCGGACATTGAGGGAGTTGATGCGGTTTTGAAATCCCGGGTCCAGGGCGTATAAAAACAAGACAAGACAAGCGCCTGCGCAGATTCCGATCAGAAAAGTTTTCACCCCTTTGAAGCCGAGGAGGAACATGAACCCGAGAGCCCACGCGAGATAATAGGACCGCGACCTTGTGAGGATGACGGCCATGAACAAAATGATTCCTGTTCCGGCCCAGACGAATTTTTCGGATCTTTCGCCCGGGGAGAACAGGGCCAGGCTCACTGCGGTGAGGGAGAGGAGGCAATAGAGTCCGCCGGTGTGGAGCGGGTGGGATTGGAACCCATAGAACCGGCCTTCATAAACCAGGCGCAGAAATTCTTTTCCGAAAGCATAGTCCATGAATCCCGCGACGGCGACGGCGGAGGCGGCGAAAAGGAGAATTTTAAATATTTTCTTGAGGTCCTGGGATTTCCATGCGAATCCGGCGGGGATAAAAATCATGCCGGCCAGGTTCCAGGTTTTGTCGAAGGATTTCAGGCTCAGGAGGCTGAAACGGTTTTCGGCGACGCAGACCGTGACGGAAGCCCAGAGGAAAAAAAGGAGAAGGGGATAAATCGAGCGGGGGAGATAGATTTTGGATTGCGACTGAAAGACATAAACGAGAGTGAAAAGAATGGTTAAGCCGAGGGCGATGTTGGACGCGGACATGGAAAGGGGAATGGCGAGAGCATAGAGGGTCAGGGAAATCCCGATCCCTTTTTTAACGATGTCAGGACTCACTTTTTTGGGAGAGGAGGTGATAGGTGAGGATTTGGGTGAGGACATCGTGCAAGGCCGCAAGCAGGCCGGGCACGCCGTCCAAAATTCCGCCTTTGAAAATATACTTACTAAGGAAACGCCGGAACGGGCGAAGGAGACAGCGGCGGACGAAGTTTGCCGTGGAAGGGCGGATGCCGTTTCTTTGCCATTCCAGGGAATCAAATTCGGCCGTGCGGACGAGTTTCAGCCACCAGGTTTCGAGGTCGGGATAGGCCTGATGGTTGATCCAGCCCTTGAGAGTTCCGGTTTGTCCTGTTACAATCACTTTCTCGTGCGAAAAATGGTCGGAATATCTGACGCGCGATTTCCGATAGAGGCGGACCTGATAATCGGGATATTTGCCGCCGTGCGCGAGCCATTTCCCGAAATAAAAGTTGCGGCGCGGCACGCGATAGGCGGGGAAGGCTGAAGGATTTGCGGCGACTTCTGCGATTTCTTTTTTGAGTTCTTCGGAGCAGGTTTCGTCGGAATCAAGGAGGAAAACCCATTCGTTGGCGCACTGGTCCAGGGCATATTGTTTTTGCGCCGCACAGCTCACCAGCTTTTGAGTGAAAATGCGCGGGGAAAATTTTTTCGCGATATCAAGAGTTGAATCCGTGGAGTGGTCGTCCACCAGGACCATTTCGGAAACGAAGCCCTGCACGGACTCAAAAACCTCTTTCAGGGTTTTTTCGGAGTTGTGCGAGATGACGGCAAGGGAGACGGGAACCATTCGAGGAAAATTATACCAAATACATTCCTTGAATTTGCTCGCCGGAGGAGATATGATAAGGGACAAGCATGGAACACGCGATTAGAGTCCTTCTGATAGAAGACAACGCCAAAGACGCTCAGGGGATGAAAAAAATCCTCTCCGAGATCAAGACGACTCCCTTTAAACTGGAGATCGCCAAAAACCTTTCGGCGGGGCTCGAAATGCTGGCCAAGAGCCGGATGGACGCGATCCTCCTGGACAATTCCCTTCCCGACGGAAACGGCCTGGACAGCCTGACCAAGGTTCAGGCCATCGCCAACAATGTCCCCATCATCGTTCTCAGCGACAAAGACGATGCCACCTCGGAATCGGAAGTGATTTCGCTGGGGGCGCAGGATTTCCTTTTGAAGAAGAAAGTGAACGCCAAGGCGATGGCCCGCATCCTGCATTATGCCATTGAACGGCAGAGGATCCGGACCACCCTGGAGAACGCCGTGACCAAGCTTCAGGAACTCAATCAGCTCAAATCCGATTTCATCTCGTCCGTTTCCCATGAGCTTCACACGCCGCTCACCGTGATCATGGTCGCCTCCAACAATTTTATCGACGGGATATTCGGGGATTTGACGGACATCCAGAAAACTTGGATCGAGCGCATCAAGTCGAACGCGCTCCGGCTGACGAACCTCATCAATGATATCCTGGATCTGGCAAAGCTGGAAGCGGGGCGGGTGAAACTAAACTGGAAAAAGTTTGACATCGTGAGGCTGGTTCTGGAGCAGGTGGAAGATGTTGCGGCGCTTGCGTCCGCGCGGAAAATATCCCTCGCCAAAGAACTGCCGAAAGAGCCCATAGAAATTTATGCCGCGGAGTCCAGGATTGAGCAGGTGATCATCAACCTCCTCACGAACTCCATCAAATATACGCCCGAAGGCGGGCATGTGAGGGTCAAGCTTTCCAAAGACGACGACGGCGTCCGCATCGAGGTTTCAGACGATGGAATCGGCGTGGACCCGACGAAGCTGGACGTGATTTTTGAGCGGTTCCTCCAGCTCGGGAAAGACAAGACGACGACCCCGGGCATCGGGTTGGGGCTTGCGATCTGCAAAGAAATCGTGGGGCTCCATCAGGGCAGGATTTGGGCCGAGAGCGAAGGCGTGGGGCGGGGGAGCCGGTTCACGTTCACTCTGCCTCTGGACCTCCAGACGAAAACGCTCCGCAAACCCACCGTGCTTGCCGTCGACAATGATGCCTCGATCCTGGAACTTTTGGGGATCGTGCTCAAAGATTTGAAGTGCGACGTCATTGAGGCGCGCGACGGCGCGGAAGCGATCGGGCACCTGGTTTCCAGCGGGAAACATTCTCCCATTGATCTCCTGGTGGTGGACATGATGCTCCCGGTCCGGAGCGGCGTTGAAGTGATCAAGGAAGCGAAAAGAGTCAATCCGGAAACCGCGATCATCGTGATCACGGGGTTCCCGGACAATGAAATGCTCAACGAAGCCATGCAATACGGGAACTTCACATTGGTGAGGAAACCCTTCAAGTTCGACGAAATCAAGAAGGCGATTTCGCCGATCCTCGCTTCTCTGGACGTCCAAAACAACGCCAATGGCCGCTGACGCTTCGCCCGGCCGCAAAATTCTGCTCGTGGAAGACGAGCCGAACGTGATTGAGCTCATGACCATATTCCTGACGAGGAAAGGATATGAGATCCACAATGTCATTGAAGGGACGGAAGTTTTTGACAAGGTCCGCGAAATCCGTCCGGACCTGATCATCCTGGACATCATGCTCCCCAAACTCAACGGTTTTGAAGTCTGCAGCCGCCTGAAATCAGACCCGTCTCTCAAAAACATTCCCGTCATGATCCTCTCAGCCCTCGTGCAGAAAAGCGAGATCGAGATGGGGGTCCGCATGGGAGCGGACATGTATATGACAAAACCGTTTCACAACGCGGAACTGATTTCAAACATCGAAAAACTGCTGGGACAAAAATAATGGATCTCGGATTCAGGAAACACATCCTCGTCGTGGAAGACGAAATCGAGCTCGCGGAAGGCGTGCAGGCCAGGCTTTATGTGGAAGGGTTCAAGACCTCCATCGCCCGAGACGGACAAATCGGCGTCGACATGGCGCGCTCGGAAAAGCCCGACATCATCCTGCTCGACATCCTCATGCCCCGCATCAACGGCTGGGACGTCTGCAAAATTCTTAAAAGCGATCCCAAAACCAAAGACATCCCCATCATCATGTGCACGGCCCTCACCCAGATCGGCGATTCCGAAAAAGCTTTCAAGTCCGGAGCGAATGACTATATCACCAAACCCTATGACATGAACCGCCTGGTTCAGAAGGTGAAGAAATTCCTCGGCGAAAGAGTTTGAAGTCCGTTCTCACCGCCCTCACCGCTTTTTTTTTATTTTTATCCGCTCCTCCCGTTTCCGCCTCCGTCCCTGAAAAACCCGGGGACCCTGTCAGCGATTTCGCCGGCATTTTGGATGCTCCCGCGCGGTCCCGTCTGAACGGCATCATCACTCAAACCGAACAGCAGACTTCGGCCGAAATCTTCGCCGTGACCGTTCCGTCTCTGGGCGGCAGATCCGTGGAAGAATACGCCGTTGATCTCTTTAACAGCTGGGGCATCGGGAAAAAGGACAAGAACAACGGCGTCCTGGTCCTGGTGGCGCCGAACGAACGCAAAGTCCGGATCGAGGTGGGTTATGGGCTGGAGCCGATCTTGCCTGACGGTTTGGCCGGAGAGATCATCCGCGAAGATTTTGTGCCCGCGTTCAAGAAAGGAAATTTTTCCGAAGGCATTCTCGCCGGAGTCGAAAGCATTTCCAGGATCATCCTGAAAAATGAGCCCGCCGCAAAACCCATGTCC
>JAKFYJ010000032.1 GCA_021730935.1 Elusimicrobiota bacterium | reverse complement strand
CTCGGGGATCTTGGCTCTCGCCATCTGAAACGCTTCCACGAGCGTTTGAATGTTTTTCGTGGGCCGGAGGTTTCCGACGTATAACACATAAGGTTCCAGCGTGAGCTTGTCCTCCGGCTCGTCCGCTTTGGCCACAGGGGAAAAATCTTCGTCCACCCCGGGATAAATCACCCGGATTTTACCCTCATCCGTTCCTATCATTTCCATCAAATCTTTTTTGGTGTGGTTGGAATCCACGATGACCCGAGCGGCTTTTCTGATGACGGCTTCAAACATGCCCCGGGCATAAAGATAGGCCATTTTTGAAGGCGGGTATTTCAGGTGGATGAAATCGTGAAGGGTTACGACGAGGTTCCCTTTGAATCCGAGCGGGGCGTTATAATGCGGCACATGCAGGAGGTCCATGGGGTTTTGCGCCAAAAGTTTCGGGAACAGGAATTGTTCTTTCAGGGAATAGATCGGGAATTCGGCAAGGACTTTGCGGGCGGGATAATTCGCGAGTTTGTTCAGGTCTCCGAACAGCGTGAAATCCAGATTCCCGTTCTGCGTGAGGATTTTGAGGAGAGAGCGGGTATAGGTCCCGATCCCGGAATGCATGATCATGCGCGCGTCAAAGCCGACTCTGATTTGTTTCATGATATTGGGAACTCCTTTATCAAATCTTCCGCCTCGGACTGAATGGGAAACGTTTTCACCCCGACCCCCCACGCTTTCCACTGGTGGACAGGCTCAGCGTCGTTGAACAGCTCATATGTTTTCGCGCCGAGCGCTCCGGAAAGATGCGCGAAGAAAGTGTCCAGCGTGACGGTGAATTGCGACTTTTTTATGAGTCCGGACAAGGTTTGGATTGAAATTTCTCCCCCGATGTTTACGGCGCCGGTCCCTGAAATGAGGGCCTCGATCATGGGCCGGTCAAAGGCATCTCCGGAACACAGGACTTTTATTCCTTTCGATTCGAGATGCGCAATTATTTTGCGCCATTCTCCGGTTTTCCATTGTTTCATGCCGCGCAGAAAGGATTTTTGGCAGAAGGGGTGGAGGACCGCAAAGGGCTGACGGTTCCCGATTTTAAATTTGTCGAGCATGTTTTGGGCGTTTTCATGATCGGTCAGATATTCCAGGTCCAGCGGTTCCCGCTCAATCTTTCCGAGGGCAGGCTCGAGCAATCGAAGGATGTGTTCCGTCTCGTGCAGGCCTTCCCTCCACTCAACCCGTCGGTCCAAAAAAAATCCGAAACCGCCTGTGCCGTATCCGGAGCGGAATTTCGATCTGAAGAAAGGAAGGAGAGGGACGAAGTTGGGATAATAGGCCCGGAGGTCGAACGAAAGGTCGAATGGAATATTTTTTAAACCGCGCCTCAATTCAATAAAATCCGAGATGGATTTTTTTATTCGGGCCTGCAGCGGACCGTTGCGGTTCAGCCGGAAATCGTCATAAACATGAATTTTGGAAATGAGGGGGTGCTTTTCGAGAAGGATCTTGGACCAGGATCCGGAGATGAAATGAATTTCGGCTCCGGGGAAAGCCTTTTTCAATATCGGAAGCGAATACAGAGACATCAGGACGTCGCCCAGGTGATCGATTTTCGCGATGAGTATTTTATGGATGTCAGCGGGAACGGATCGTTTGGGAAAAAAAACGGATAAAAATGTTCCCCCGCAATCGATCCCCTTGAAAATTGAAATTAAAATGGGATTGGACAAAAGATATCCGCATTTGAGGCGGCTGGGTTTTGGGGAGCGCAAAGGTTCTTTGGCAAACAGTCCTCTGAATAAAAATGGGATCGACGCGAATTTCTTTCTGCGCGCATAGACGAAAAGGTCTCTGGCGGCCAGGAGAGGGAAAAAAAAGAAATAAAAGAGGGAACGGTGAATCGGGGTTCCGTGCTTTGAGGCGAGGAGGAGGCGGTTGCGCCAGCGATAAAAAGACTGGAATGGTTCGTATTGTCCGCCGGAAGTGAGGGACCCTTCATGGATCACATGGGACGAAGGTTCATAGCGCAGTTCCCACCCTTTGCTCCGCGCCCTCAGGCAGAAATCCAGGTCTTCGGCATAGGTGAAAAAATCTTCGTCGAGTCCGCCCAGATCATCAAGCGTTTTTTTCCGGATCAGGAGGGCGCATCCGGAGACAAACGGCAGGGTTTCCGCCCGGTCAAACTCCGGCCCGTCGGAACGGCCCGCTCCGCGGTTCCTGGCCATGAATTTCCAGGGAAAAAGCTCGCCTCCGGCCGCCCAGATCGTTTTTTTTCCGGCATCCGCATAAATTTTCGGCGCGGCGATCCCTGCGTTCGGATTTTGTTTCAGACCTTCCAGGAGTTTTTCGATGGCTCCGTCTTCGAGGACCGCGTCATTGTTTAAAATGAAAAGGAAGTCTGGGTTGAAGGCTGACGCTTCTTTTAATCCTCGGTTGACCGCGCCGGTGAAGCCTTCATTCTTTTCATTCCTGAAGAAAAGCGTCTCCGGATATCGGGATGAGAGGACCGCATTGTTTTGGGTGGTTTCGTTCTCGATAACCAGGATTTTGTTTGAAATATTTTTCTGCTTGAGAAGCGATTCCAGGCACTTTTCGGTGGCGTGCGGATTCCCATAACAGGGGATGATCGTGACCAGGGTTGGAGGGGTCATTCGCCGACGTTGGGAGAGAAATCAGTGTATTTCAGGGACAAGTTGACGTTATAAAACGGGTCGGGTTTTTCCAGAACCGATTTCCAGCGGCCGTGGAATGTTTTTGCGTCTGCTCCGCCGCTGAACTGCGCGGCATGCGCGTTTCCGTTCTTTGATCTTATGACCGCGAACGGCGTCCAGACGATCCCCGCTCCTTTTTGCCCCGCGCGCAGACAGAAATCAACATCGGCGTATTCCCCCATGTCCTCTTCGAAGCCTCCAAGCTCCGTAAACAGGGTCCGGGGCACGAGCATGGCGTCCCAGCTGACCGCCGAAGTGTTTCTGATTAATCTGTGGGGCTGATTATATATCACCGCATCGTCCGGAACGCCTCGGAACGCGGAGCCCGCAAGCCCCTGCAGTCCGAAAACTTTGCCGCCCTCAAGGATGATGCCGGCGCCGTCCAGGATTTTGGCTCCGACAATTCCAACGCCCTGTCTCTGGACCGGTTCCAGGAGGGACTCGATCCAGTCCTTCTGCGCGATGACCATGTTCCCGTCAATCAGGATGACGTATTCCCCCTTCGCTTTGAGCGCGCCTTCGTTGAAAGTTTTCGCCTTGGACGATTCGGTTGCGGGCGAGATCACTTCAATGTTTTGATAGGAGCTTTTGGAACGGACGGCCTCTTCGGATAAACCTGGGGAAGACAGGACGATGCTGACCAAAGGAGTTCCCTTGATCTCAAACCGGCACCGATAAAGCCCCTGCTCATCGGTCTCCTCGACGCGGACGCTTTGTCCTTTCCTCTGAAAAAAATTTTCCAAAGCTCTTTTCCCGGACTCATAGGCATAGCGCTTGGCGGTTGGGCTGGAGGCCGTGGATCCCGGAGTTTTTCTCCAGCTGTAGAGGATATAGGGGAGGTGGGCAATTTTGCTGGTTTTTTCGAGAGCGCGGAGAAGAATTTCAAAGTCCTGCGCGCCTTCGAACCCCGGGATGAAACCTCCGATATCGTCGAAAATTGATTGTCTCAAAACGGAGAGGTGTCCGATATAGTTGTGACAGAAAAATTCGTCGGCTGAAAAGTCCGGCTTGAAATATACTTCGCACCGTTTTTCCGAGAGGTCCACTTTGTCGTTGTCGGAATAGATCAAGTCAAGGGTCCGGTCCTCATTGAGTTTTTCGGCGACCCGAAAGAGGGCGTCAGGCGTCAAAAGATCGTCCTGGTCCATGAAGGCGATGAATTCGGATCGGCTCAGTTCCGCGGCTTTTTGGGACGCTGATATGATCCCCCCGTTCTTTTTTTCGATCCTGACCAATATTCTGGAATCTTTTCTCGCGAGGTTCTGAAGGAGCTCTTCAAATTCCGGCTGGTTTGACCCGTCATCGCAAAGGCAGAGTTCCCATCCGGTGTATATTTGGGTCTGCACGCTTTCAATGGCGCGGATGAAAAACGGAATGTCCGGTTTATAGCAGGGGATGACGATCCCGATTTTGGGCTTATAGGCGAAAGCGGTGGCGCGGCTTTTCATGGCCAGGATCTGGGCCGGAGTCAGGTCGTTCTGTTTTCTCCACAATTCGTAGACCCGGTCGGGATGGCGGTTTTCGCCCTGGAAAAATTTCTCCTTGACGAGGAATTTACGGTTTTTGATGCGGTAAAAAACCTTCTGAAAGGTGGTGTCGATGCCTTCTCTTCCGAGAGAGTCCCAGAGGCGGTAAATGCTGTGGAGGATCGGATTTTGCATATAGCTTAATAGTATATCATAGCCTGGCGGGCCGGTTATTCAGGAGTCCAAAGGTGCGTTCCGGCCAGCGCGGCCCATAAACATAACTCTGCGGCCAGGGTCCATGCGAGCGGGATGGGAACAAAGTTCATGGCCTGGAGGCGGGCGACGGATTCTGAAAGCGAAAATGCGTGGAAAAAATGGTTTGAAAGGACGGATTTATCGAGCAGTCCTCCATAATATGGAAAAAGATATCCGATCGTTCCCCAAGCCGAAAGGAAGCCCGAACAGAAGGTCAGCCCTAAAAGGACATGGCGTGTTTTCGCGCCGAAATAATAAGACAGGACAAGTCCAAGGAGGCAAAAATGGACGGGGAGCAAAACGGTCCAATACCAGCCCGGGGCAGGGTCGGTCACGCCGCAGGCCTGCAGGTTCACCTGGAACTGCATCAAACCCATGAGAAATCCGGCGCACACGAGGGCCAGAATGGACTTCTCTGTAAAGTCCGGATGACGCCTCGTTTTCCAGAAAGCAAAAATTCCCGCCAGCGAAAGGACGGCGAGCGCCGCTGAAAAATATTTATATATATAAGAAGGAAATGTGACGAACGACCAGTTGCCGGCCCAGAGGAGGCCGATCACGTTTGAGATCCAAAAACTTTTCCAATCCACCGACAGGGCGGCGCTGAATTTTTGCCCTAAACTCATATCTTTGGAAACCACCGCCTGGATCGTCGCGTTCCAGGTTCCATAGCGTTCGATGTTGAGGATCAGCCAGGGCCCGGCAAGGATGAAGGCGCCGGCCATGAAGAGGATAAAAAACAAAGCGGATTTAAGGAGTCCGTCTTTTTGGGCGGCCTTAAGGACATAGACAAAAAGAATCGCCGGCAGAGCAGTGAGGACATAGAGTTTCGTGATTATCCCCAAACCGAAAAGGAGGCCCCCGCCCAAAGACAAAAGGGCTGAACTTTCCTTGCGGGGATACGCCAACAGCCACAGGACGAAAGCCGTCAGCAGAGGAAACGCGAGAGCGTCATTGCACAGAGGCCCAAAACGGATGAAGGTGGCGGGATAGAGGGCGATGAACATCAGGCCGATTGCGGATGTTCGCGAGTCGAAGAAACGGCGGAAGAGGAAATAGGACGGGATGAGGCCAAGGCAGACGATCAAAAGCGTCGCCAACCGCAAAATAAAGAGGCTTTGAATCAGCGATTTCTCCGACAACAATTTTCTGACGGGCGAGAGGACGAAATAATAGAGCGGGGGATGCTGGGCTTGCCAGCTTGCGCGGACAAATTGGGACCGGTCGTCATTCATCAGTCCAAAAAGCGCGGTTCGGGCGGCGGCCCGTTCTTCATCGCTGAGTTCCCAATAGGCCTTAAAAGTTAAATGCCCTCCGGAAACGGAATCTCCCGGGGCGATCATCAGGGAATCCACCACTTCGCGGGGCACGGAATACTGGTTGAAGGACGGGATGGACAAGGTCCTTGTGATGTAGGTCACATAACTATAATGCAGCCATTCGTCAAAGCCTTCCCACAGGGGCAGGGCCTGGATCACGGTGAGCCCTCGTGTGAACATCAGCAACGCGGCCAGAATGATCGGAAGAGCGGTTCGCTTCAAAGGAATTCCTCCAGCGTCCGCGGCAGGGGCTCATGAGACGGCGCGTCGGAATTGATTTCATAGATTTTAACCGGCCAGCTGTCATAGACGATTTTTAATGAATTTGACCAGAACTTCGTCAACTCATGACGGGAGCCTTTAAGCCCGGAGAACATGGGATAGCCCTTGAGCCGTTCCATTTCGTCGGCGTTATAAAGGATGTGAGTGATGCCTCGGGCTTTCATTTGTTCATAGATCGTTTCGCTGTCCCCGGCCTGGTCCAAAATTTGCGCGAGCCAATGCTCATTGTGAACGGAGGGTGCAATCACGGGCCTCATAAAAAGATGGGATTTGGTTTCGCCCAGGAAAAGAATTTTTGAAGTTTCCGCCAGGTTCTCGTTGACGAATTTGACCGAATCCCAATAGCCTTCAGAAAAAAGTTTTTCCTGTTTTGGTTCCGGGATGCCCCACAATGCTGTTCGGCAATAGGACAGCCTCTCGAGGAGCGGGATCCACCCGATCAGGTTTATGAACATCCCTGCGTAAATAAATCCCTTAAACATTCCGGCGGACGGCGAAAGGGTCAGTTCGTCGAGGCATTCTGAAATCGTCAGGGCGAAGAGCGGAAGGAGAGGGAGGATAAAATAGCGGGCCAGAGTTGTCCGTGTGGAAGACAGGACGATCACGACGGCAAGGATGGACGACAAAAGCCGAATTTTGCGCGATGTGACGCATTGAAGCGCAACCAGAGGGAGGAAAGCGATCCAGACGGGTCCGACGAAGTTCATGGATGGAAATTTATTCCCCTCAAAGGTGTTTTTCCAAAGGGTGATGAAGATGTCGGCAAATTTCCAGCGGCCTGAGAGATATTGCGACTGTTCGAGCTGAAAGACCTGCCAGTTGGCCGGACTCATGTTGACCCATCCGAAAATATTTTGAAAAAACGGATAGAGAGGATTTTTAAAAAACAAAATATTTTTGAAAAGCCAGGGTGCGAAAATCAGCAGAGCCGCCGTGTTGAAAATTGCCGCCAACTTTATTTTTTCCGGGAATGTTTTTTCTGAGACGGCATAAAAAATAAAAAGAGTGAAAACTGCCGCGAAAGGGATTCCAGTATATTTGGTTCCCATGGCGAACCCCGCAAAGGTTCCGGCAAGGGCGGCGGACTTGATTGACGCCCTGTCTTTTTGAGTCCAGAGGACAGAGAAGGAGAGGAGGATCCAGAGTGAAAAGAGGATGTCGTTTTTTGAGAAGCGGATGTTCTCGACCGCAATCGGAGCGGTGGCCCAGATCATCGCGGCAATCCAGCCGGATTTGGGGTTGAGCCGGGTGAGGGTGAAAAGGATGAGGAGAGAAAATCCCAGCTGGAACAGGAGCGGCAGGTTGTCCCCCCGGACCCATCCCATCCCGAGAGTGAAAAGCATTTCGGCGGTTTCGGGCAGAGCGGAGTGGACGTTAAATGGGACCGGGATAATTTTTCCGTGCACAAGATAGGCGTTTGGGACGGCGAGGTGATACACCAGGACATCGTAAAATTGATCGGGGATGAGCGAGTTGAACATGAAGATCAGCGTGAACATAACAAGAAATATTTTGAAGAGGCCGGAACCGGAATTTATGAACACAAGGAGTTCGCGCCGGAGGATGGCGAGCCCTTCGCGGATTCCGGGAATGATCATGCCGAACAAAATGACGAGGAGCGCGAGAAATCCGGACATGTTGAACCCTCCCAAGGAGCCCAGGATCAGGACCGAATAGGACAGCGTTCCAAGTCCGAGGGCGGTTTCCACGGGAACCTGAAGATGCCCTGAAGCAATTCCTGCAAATTTCAGGATCCGTTTGCCGAGGAGAAAGCAGAGGGCGAACAGGGCTGGGGCCAGGATGAAACTAATTTTTGACATGGAATATTTTATGGATCAGGGGAGCGTATTGAACTCGGACTTGAGGCAGGACACGGATGAGAAAGAGCGCGAAGATGAAAACAATCCACGCATGGATCAGCCGATGCGCCGGAGCGGGTTTCATTCAAACTTCAGGTATTGGCCGACGATTTCTGCAGGATCGCCCTGGTCTTTGATCTGTCCTTTGTGGAGCCAGAGGACGCGGTGAGAAATTTTTTTAACGGCTTCGAGGTTGTGCGAGACGAAAACGGTGGTGACGCCGCTTTTGATGAGGTCCAGGATGGCGGCTTCTGATTTCCTCTGGAACGATTCGTCGCCCACGGCCAGGACTTCGTCGATGAGCAGGATTTCGGGGTCCGTGTGGATCGCAACCGAGAAGGCCAGCCGAAGATACATCCCGTTCGAATAGGTGCGGACCGGAACATCGACGAAAGGCCGGATCTCTGAGAAATCAATGATCTTTTCTATGCGGTCGTCGACTTCACTCTTGGTGAGGCCGAGTAAAACAGCGGCGATATAAACATTTTCCCGTCCGGTTAAATCGGGGTGAAATCCCGCGCCAAGTTCAAGCAGCGGCGTGCGCTTTCCGTTCACCGTGAGGGTTCCTTCCGTTGGAAAACTGGTTCCCAGCAGGACGGAGAGGAGGGTGCTTTTGCCCGCGCCGTTTTTGCCGATGATTCCGACGCATTCCCCTTTCTTCACCGTGAAGCTTACGTCGTTCAAAGCCGTGAACGTCTGTTTCTTTTCGGCTTTGAAAGCCTGAGGGAGTTTCAGAACCCATTCTTTGAATCCCGGAGGATTTTTATAGGCCGGAAACTGTTTGGTCACTTTTGAAACTTCAATCGCAGGCAGGCTCATAAAACCTCGTCCAGGCGCCGCTCGAGCCGCCTGAAAAACGCGAAACCCATAAAAAGGAAAAAAACGGCCGTGACGGCGGAAATTCCGAGGTCTTTCCAGGGGAGGACGTTTTCAAAAAAGATGGAACGCCAGAGGTTCATCAAGCTGGTGAGCGGGTTCAAATAGGCCAGGTTTCTGTATTTTTCCGGAATGGAGGACAGGGGATAAGTGATCGGCGTCATCCAAAAAACCAGGTTCATGGAAACTCCGACGAGATATTCGATGTCCCGGAAATAAGTGTTGGAAATGGCGATGATGAGAGAAATGCCGAAGGTGAACATGAACTGGACAGCCATGGCCAGAGGAATCCCGATCACCCAGACGAAAGAAGGGTGAATGCCGTTTGCGGCTCCGATCACCAGGAGGATGGGCACCGAGAAGATGAGGTTCACCATTTGGGCCAGGATGACGGCGGCGACGAGATAATGCCTCGGGAATATGATTTTTTTGATCAAAGTCACGTTGTCCACGAGCGCGCGTCCGGAAATGATGACCGAGGAGGAAAACCAGCTCCACGCGAAGAGGGCGGTCAGGAGGAAATAGGTGTAATTTTCCATCTTGAAGCGCATGAATATCTTGAACGCCACGAAGAAGACCAGCGCTGTCAGCAGCGGGTTGAAAAGAGACCAGAGAATTCCCAGGGAGGTCCGCTTATATTTTAAAGCGAATTCTTTGTGGGTTAAGAGAGCGAGAAGGTCAAACTTTCTTTGAAGTTCTCGATTTGAGAAGCGCAAGGTCATTGTCCACCATTTCTTTGACGAGGGTTTTGAAGGGCGTTTTGTTTTTCCATCCCATCTTTTTCTTCGCCTTCGCGGAACTTCCGAGCAGGAGGTCCACTTCAGCCGGGCGATAGAATGCGGGATTGATCTTCACGTATTTTTTATAGTCGAGGCCGGCGTGTTTGAACGCAAGGTCGCAGAATTCGCGCACGGAATGGGTTTCGCCCGTCGAGATCACATAATCGTCCGGCTGGTTCTGCTGGAGCATGAGCCACATGGCTTGCACATAATCCCTGGCGTGTCCCCAGTCGCGCTTGGCGTCCAGGTTCCCGAGCTGGAGTTCTTTCGCGAGCCCGAGCTTGATTTTCGCGACGTGAGACGTGATCTTGCGCGTCACGAACTCAAACCCTCTGCGCGGAGATTCGTGGTTATAGAGGATCCCGCTGGACGCGTGGATGTTATAGGCCTCTCTGTAGTTGCGGGTGAGTTCATAGCCCGCCACTTTGGAGATTCCGTAGGTTGAACGGGGATGGAGGCGGGTTCTCTCTGTCTGGGGAACCTGCTCCACTTTGCCGAACATCTCGGAGGACGCCGCGAAATAAAACCGGCACTTGGGAGCGAGCTCTTTGACGGCGGAGAGCATATAATGCGTTCCGTTGATGTTGGTGTTCATGGTTGAAAATTCGTCTTCGAAAGAATAGCTCACGAAGCTTTGAGCGGCCAGATGATAACACTCGTCCGGATTAATTTCACGCACGACTTTATAGATGCTCGGGAAACTTTCGAGAGAGGCGGCGTGGAGCTTGAGATTCTGCATGAAATCCTTGATTCTCCAAAGCCGGTGTTCCGGGTCTTCCATGGCAACCCGCCGCACGATGCCGTGAACTTCATAACCCTTCGAAAGCAGAAATTCAGCCAAATACGATCCGTCTTGTCCTGTGATGCCTGTGATCAGCGCTCTTTTCACGTGTGACTCCTTTGTTTAATTTAAAATTATGGTTTTGCCGGAACGGTTCGATCGGTAAAGCGCGTCCAGAACTTTCATGACGCTGACAGACTCTTCGGCGCCGCCCATCATCCGCCGTTTGGGGTTCTCGATGGAAGAAACGAAATCGTCCCACTCCCTTTTCCAGGATAAATCTTCGCCTTCAAATGTTTTTGAGGACATCTCAGGGACCTGTCCCGGAGCTTTTCTTGTCCCGATCGTGAGGGTTTCCGCTCCGTAACTTCCCCCCAGGCCGTTGATGGAAATAAACCCTTTGTCGCCGAAGACCTCAAATGCAAAAGCGTTTTTCCATTGCGTCCAGCTGCTGTGAAAACTTCCCAGAACGCCGCCTTTGAAGCGCAGGATCGCAAACCCGTTGTCTTCCGAGGGTTTGATGTTCCAATGCGCGGTCTGGAGAAAACATGAAACTTGTTTGGGTTCCCCGCAAAACCATTCCATGAGGTTGATCAGGTGCACGCCCTGGTCCGTCAGTTCTCCCCCGCCTGAGAGTTTGGGGTTGCCGCGCCATTCCTTTTCATACCCCATCCTGCCGCCGTGACCATAAATCGCGCGGAGGTTTATAATTTTTCCGATTTCACCGTTTTCGATGATGTCATGCGCTTCCAGCAAAGCGGGATGATAGCGGTGGTTGAATCCGACTTTAAGTTTTTTGCCGGCTGACTTGGAGGCCTTTGCCATTATTTTTGCTTCAGCCAGGGACCTTCCCATGGGCTTTTCGATCAAAACATGTTTGCCCGCTTTCAGCGCGGCAGAGGCGATGGGACAAAGCAGATGGTTGGGCGTGGAGACGATCACGATGTCGATGTCCGGATTTTTGACGGCCTGCTTCCAATCCGTTTCCGCCTTCACCTGAAATTCCGCGGCGAGAGCGTCGGCGTTGGCGCGGTTCAAATCCACGACGGAATCGAGAGCGGTCCTGGGGTCTTCCTGGACCCAGCGGGCTCGTTTTTTGCCGATCAGCCCGCATCCGACGATGGCGGTCCGAAGAGTTTTATATATTTTCAATTTTTTCCTTGATGATGTATGGGGTTTTGTTCTGCCCCTCAAAATAAACTCTCAATACCAGTTCCGCCAAAAAACCCATCATGAAAAGCATGAACCCGATGATCATCAAAAATACGGCGAGGATGGGCAGGGGCGTCTGGCCGTAATTCCTGATCTGCAGAATTTTAAGCACGGTCGCGGCCAAGGCGGAAAGGATTCCGAGTCCGATCATGAGGAGCGAGATTCCGCCGAAAAACAAAAGCGGCCGGTTCATGTGCTGGGACAGGAAATAAACCGTCACGAGGTCCGACAAGTCTTTGAAGGCTTTCCCGATGGAATGTTTTGAAATGCCTTCAGTCCTCGAGTGATGCTTCACAGGGATTTCCGCCACTTTCGCGCCTCTGCCGTAAAGATAGGCCGGAAGGAACACATGCATTTCACCATAGAGGTGGACATCTTTGAAAATATCTTTGCGGTAAGCCTTCAGGGCGCAGGCGTGATCGTGAAGATAGAGCCCGGTCACTTTGCGCGTGAGTCCGTTGGCGAGTTTGGAAAGCACTTTTCTTCCCAGGGGATCGTGGCGGTCCTTTCTCCAGCCGGAAACAACGTCGTATCCTTCCCTGATTTTTGCGATCAGGTTTGGAATGTCTTCCGGATCGTTCTGCAGGTCTCCGTCCAGGGTGACGAGGATGTCTCCTTGGGCGGCCTTGAATCCCGCGTCCATGGCGGACGTCTGTCCGAAATTTCTGGCGAAGCGGATGGCGCGGATATTTTTCAGCCCTTTCATCCGTTCAAAGGTCCTGTCGGTGGACCCGTCATCGATGAAGATGATTTCATAGGGCTCCGAGAGCGCTTCAAGCCGCAGGGTGAGAGACGCGTGAAGAGGCGCCACGTTGCTTTCCTCATTATAAAGCGGCACGATGACGGAGATCATGATTTTTGGGCGACCGCTAATATTTGTTCTTTAAATAAAATTTCGAGCATGGCGTTTACGATGATATCCAGTTTTGTGAGACTTAAAAATTTTGAAACCCATTTCCACATGGGGTTCTCGAAGGTTGCGCCCAAATGCATGGCTCCGACATTCCTCTTTCTCGGCCACTCCTGCATGTGCACCACCCTGAACCCTTCCGCCTCGAGCATCTGCGTCAGGGTGGACATGCTGAAATAAAAAAGATGCTCTTTCGGCTTGATCTGAAACATTCTGGCAAGCGGACTCTCGATGTTCGGAGTCAGAACCGAAATATATCCTCGCGTTTTGATGAATGCCTTTGAGGCGCGGACCGCTTCCCTTGGGTTCGGGAAATGCTCGATCGTGTCGTTCATCGCGAGCACATCGAATTCTCCGCTCAATCCGGATGCGCTTTTGTCCTTTCCGAAGAACCCCTGAAAAACATTCAAACCCTTTTGCCTGCAATGGCTGACAGTTTCAGGGTTTGCGTCGAGCCCGCTGGCGTTCCAGCCTGAATCTCTGGCTGTTTCAAGAAAGGTCCCCACATTGCACCCGACGTCCAGCAAAGTCCCCTTCCTGGAATATTTTTCAATGACCTTTAATACTTTCTCCCCATTTTCACGATCTTCTTCGGCTGTCGCCGCATAATAAGCCGCGGGCGAAGTGAGGTTTTCCAGATATTGCCCTTCAATCCTGCCTTCTTCGTCTCTTGGGTTTACAAAAATCAGTCCGCACGCGCCGCACCGGACAATTTTATATCCGCTTCTTTCGCAATAGGGCTTGAACCGGTCTTGCGGTTCGGAACAAAGGACGCACCTTTCAATATTCAAATCAGGCCTGTTTGGCGTCCCTGAAGTTCATCTCATCGATGCGGCGCAGTGTCGCGAAATTTTTGTCCTTCTTGAGTTTCTCGACGAACTCGGGTTTCTCCCACGGGTCCCAGGGCGCGCTGATGAATTTGCCGTTGATGCCTTTGGATTCGTCGGACATCAAATAGACCGAGAGGGCCGCGGCCTTTTCCGGAGGGACTCCGCCTTTTTCGATCTGTTTTTTAGTGTTTTCTAAAAAGTTCTTGCCCGCTTTGCCTTCGCCTGCCAGAATCGTCTGTTCATGGAGCCGCGTCACCACAAATCCTGGACCCACTGCATTAACCTCAATGCCCAGGGGCGCAAGCTCTTCGGCCATGTTTTCGGTGAGGCGGACGACCGCTGTTTTCGATGACGCATAGGCGGAATAATTTACGAAGGGCCCGGACGCGCCGCCGCCGGAAAAATTGATGATTTTCCCTTTCCGTTCTTTGAGGAGGGGCGCGAAATAATGGCACATATAAACGGTGCCCATAAAATTGATCTGCATGGTTTTTTCAAAATCGTCCAGGCTGATGTCCTGAATGGGTCCGATGGGACCATAAATCCCCGCGTTATTGATGAGCCCGTCCAGAGATCCGAATTCTTCTTTCACCCAGACAGCCGTTTCTTCGACTTGGGAACGATTCCCCACATCCATCACGCGGTATTGGTGGTCCATGGGGCTGATTTTTTTTAAGATCTCGAGCTCCGTTTTAAGATCCGATTCCGTGCGGGAAGTGATGATGACAAGGGCGCTTGCCTTCGCGCAGAATTCCGCGACCACTTTGCCGATGCCGATGCTTCCCCCCGTGATGAGGATGGTCTTGCCTTTGAGAGATGGGTTCATGTCAGTTTTTTCCTATGCGTATGTATTGGTAGCCTGCGGCTCCGAGGTTCAGGTCCATGAGGCAGTTTTTCGTGTCATAGATGATTTGGGGATTATTATTTCGCAGAAGAGATTTCCATTTTATGTTTTTGAATTCAGGCCATTCGGTCAAAACCATAACCGCGTCAGAATCTTTGACCACTTGCTCGGCCGACGGCGCTGTCTGAAGACGCGTTTTTCCGCTCCATTGGCTGAAATCCGCTTTCGGGTCAAAAATGGTGACCGAGGGACATTCTTTGAGGAGTTCCTGAACAATTTCCGCGGGCAGGCTTCGCCTCAAGGTGCTGGTCCCGGGTTTATAGGTGAGGCCCAGAATTCCGATTTTTTTGTTTTTGAGCTCATTCTGAGGGAAGAAAGATTTGAGGCGCTTCAAGACAGAAAATTTGCGCGCAGAATTTCGGGAATGAATTTCTGAAAATATGTTTTTTGATCCGTTCGATTTGCTTCCGGCGGATTCCAAAACTTTGAGGTCTCTCCCCAGGGTTCCGCCTGAAAACCCGATGCCGGGCGAAAGATACGCTTTCTCGCCGATCCTGGGATCCGACTTCATCCCCCTCACAACATCCTGGATGTCCGCTCCGGTTTTCTCGCAGATGTCGGAAAGGTCGTTGGTGAAAACGATGGAGGTCGACAGAAACGCGTTGATCCCGTGCTTGACCATTTCGGCGCTCTCGAGGTTCATGGTGAAAACTTTCGCAGGGATCATTTTGAAAAGGCCGAGGGCTTTTTTCTCAGCTGATTTATCTTCGGATCCCAAAATGATGCGCCCCGGGTTCAAATAATTATGAATCGCTTCGCCCAGCCGCAGGTTTTCGGGAGAATAAACCAAATCGACGGACGGATTTTTTGCTTTGAGCGTTTTCCGGAAAGATTGACAGGTCCCCACAGGCATCTGGGAACTGACAATCACGAGGGCGCCTTTTTTGAGCACGACAGCCAAATCATGGATGGCTTTGATCAAAGGCGTGAGGTCACTTCCGTCATCGTCCATCACGGGAGTGTCATAGGACAGGAAAACGAAGTCGCACGCAGTCAATTCAGATATATTCGAGGTAAATGATAAAAACTTTTGACGAGTATTCTTTTTTATGGTTTCCGCGAGGTTGGGCTCAAAAATCGGAGGGACGGCGTTGTTTAAGTTTTGGATGAGTTCCCGATCATAATCAAACCCGATCACGCGGCATTTTTTATTCGACCACGCGGAAGAAAGCACGCATCCCAGATGCCAGAGACCAAAAACTCCGATGACAGGTTTTTTCGCCATTTAACTGTGTCCTTCTCCCAGTCCCTGGGAACTTCTCAGGTCGGTCACGACCTTGCTTCCTTCAAATTCGACATTATAGTTGAGCCGAGCATAACCTTTGCCCATCATAAATTCTGTGAGCTGTTTGCCGTTTTTAGGAGTATACAGCATCAAAAATCCGCCGCCGCCGGCCCCGATGATTTTTCCGCCCAGGACCCCATGATCTTTTTTAACGAGTTCATAAAGGTCGTCCACTTCTTTGAACGAAATTTTGTCCGAGAGTTTTTTCTTGTTCTTCCAATGCTCATCCATCAGCAGTCCGAAATTATCGAAATCCCCTTCTTCCACGGACTTCAAAATTCTGTGGCCCAAATCCTTGATGTTCAAGAGGCTGTCTTCCACTTGCGAGCGGGTTTTCGTTTCCTTTTTCATCGCCTGGTTTTGGTCTTCCAGCATCTGGACGGCGTCGCGTTTTTTCTGGAGATAATAAATGTGGCAGTTGGACACGAGCTCTGCGATGGCCCAGGTGGAGAGAGCCAGCTGGCGGACCTTCACTTTTCCGTCCTTGGCGATGTCCAAAACCGTCATTCCGCCATATGCGGCCATATATTGGTCTTGTTTCCCGATCCCTTTTTTGAGCACTTCCAATTCGATGTGGCAGGCCTCTTCGGCGATGCTCTGGAGAGAAATGTAATCTTTGCGGTACGCATGGAGAGCGACGAGGAGCCCCACCAGATAACACGAGGAGGACCCGAGGCCGGTGGAGGCCGGAATGTCCGCGAGGGACGTCACTTCCATGCTGTGCTCGATGCCGTGCAGGCGGAACGCTTCGCGCGCGAGCTCATGTTTGAGTTCGGAAACATGTTCCACAGATTCGCTTTTGGTGTAATGGAGGATGATCCTTTTTTCGACGAGAGGGCGGTTCATGCAGACATACATATATTTATCCAAGCCCATGGCCAAAATCATGCCGCCGTGCTTTTCATAAAAAGAAGGCAGGTCTGTTCCTCCGCCGCCGAGCGTGACTCTAAAAGGAGTTCGGGAAACGATCATCGTGATTTTTGCGCCTGTTGATAGGCTTCCGGGGTGTCGATGCCGAAACAAAAGCCCTGAATGAGATAAGACGAAATTTTTTTGCCCTGGCTGATGAGTTTTGGGAAAATGTCCTTGCCGAAATCCGAAAACCCTTCAGGGATTTCATTCAAGATCGAGGGATGCAGGGCATAAACTCCGCCGTTGACGAGGCCTTCGTTTTGGCCGCTCTGGCCTTCGATGAAGTTTTCCACGATGCCCTGAGCGTTGATCAAAACTCTGCCTCCGGCGATTCCGCTGTTGGGAACTCGTTTGGGGTCAAAGAGGGCCAGGGTCGCCATGGCGCCTGATTTAATGTGCGTTTGCATAAGCTCCGAGAGGTTGCAGTCCGTATAGTTGTCTCCATAAAGCACGAAAAAATTTTTATCCGAAAATTCGCTGCGCAGATTCTTGACCGCGCCTGCCGTGCCCAAAATTTCTTTCTCTTCTGAATATTGGACGCTGAGTCCCCATTTTTCGCCGTTGCCGGCGTATTCTTTAATCTGCTCCGCTTCATAGTGCAGGTTGATCCACACCTGCTGAACGCGGTGATTGGCGAGCAGTCTCAAGTTGTGGTGCAGGACGGGCTGTCCGTCGATCTCAAGCAAAACTTTGGGCCGCCGGCTGGAGAGAGCCGCGATCCTTGTTCCTTTTCCCGCGGAGAGCACGAGGGCTTTGGCCAAATTGTCGTTCACGCCTTTGCCTGAGCCATCACATGTTCCCGAATATATTCGACGGATTTTGAGAGCCCCTCTTTCAGGGAAGTTTTGGGTTTCCAGCCCAGAGATTTGGCTTTTGTGATGTCGGCCAAGGTCAACTGCGACTCTCCGGGGAGATCCGCCTTGTGTTCGGGGTTGATGCCCGTCTTCAAAATGCTTTCCACGGCGTTAAAAATGTCCTGCACGGAATAATTTTCTCCGCTCCCCACATTGAAGGTTCCGCCGTCCGTGCGCCGGTCTTTCAGGCAAAGCAGGTGGAAATCGTTCACGTCATCAACATAAACAAAATCTCTCCGCTTTTCCCCCGTGCCGTAGATGGTGGGCTTTTCGCCTCTGAGCAGTTTGATGATGAACGCGCTCATGACGGGCGGGATGCTCCGGCGATAATCCTGCCTGGGGCCATAAACGCAAAAATATCGGAGCGCCGTGAAATTCATTTTATGGAACCGCACATAAGCTTCGGCGAAAATTTTCTCTGCGAACTTGCTCGCGGAATAAAACGATTCGGGCTTTTCGTCTTCTTCGGGCGTGGGATATTTTGAGCTTCCCTCATAAATCGCGGAGGATTCGGCGTAGATCACTTTTTTTACGCCCGCTTGTTTCGCGGCTTCAAACACATTGACGGTTCCCGTGACATTGATGTCGCTGGTTTCCACGGGGTCGATCTGGCAGTCTGAGATGCAGTTTTTGGCCGCCAGGTGATAAACCGCGTCCATGCCTTTGAAGACCGGATAAATATCCTTGGAGCGGATGTCGCCTTTGATGAATTTCACGCCGGCGGGGATCTGTTCTTTCACGCCGTAGGCGAGGTTGTCCAGCCCCGTGACCTCGTACCCCTCTTTTAAAAGGCGGTCTGCCAGGTTGCTTCCGATGAATCCGGCAACCCCTGTGATGAGAATTTTCCCGCTGGACATTGAAACTCTTTTAGATTTTGAATCCCGATTTTGTGCTGTCTTCCAGGAACATTTTCACCGTGTCCAGAGACAGTTCGCTCAGATCTTTGCCGAGCATGGAGAGCTTTTTCAGGATGTCGTTGGGAGCCGTGATGATGTGGCATCCGCACTGTTCAGCCTGAACCACATTGAGGAGTTCCCGCGTGCTGGCCCAAAGGAGCTCGCACTTGGCCAAAGGTTTCAAAATTTTTGCCGATTCCAGCATGGCGGGGATGGGGTCCACTCCGGTGTCCGCGATGCGGCCCGCGAAAACGGAAACGATGGAAGGAACATCGCCCCTTAAACATTCCGAAACTCTTTTCACCTGGTCGATCGTTAGAATGGCCGTGATGTTCAGGGGCACGCCTTCCGCGTGAAGTTTCTTGATGAGGGGGCCGCTGAATTGTCCCTTGGTGTTTTGAACCGGGATTTTTACATGGATGTTTTTGCCCCAGGTCGCGATCTTGCGGGCTTCGCGTTCCATCTGGTCCAGATCATCCGAGAAGACTTCAAAGGAGATGGACACATCTTTGATTTCGGCCAAAACGGATTTAGCGAACGATTCGTAATCCGTGACATTGGCTTTGCGCATGAGAGAAGGGTTGGTGGTGAACCCGTCAGCCATCTTGCTCTTGTATGCGCTCACCATGTCGTCTTTGTTGGCGCCGTCCGCGTATATTTTTATCTTCAAATCTTTGCGGTTCATGATTCTTGCGGTCGAGTGAGATTTTTCTAAAGTTTCAGATTTCATATGTTCCTCCGTTATTTGGTTCCAGTTGCTGATTCCCATTTCATTTGATTGGCCTTCAAGCTCGGGTGGGAGACGAGCAAGTGCCACAAAACGGCCTGAAAAGCTTCGGCGTGCGTGGTGACGGTTTCGGGGTTCACGGTGGGCACGATCAAGGCCGCGTCCGCAACCTGGGCCGTGTATCCGCCGTCTCTGCCCACGATTCCGAAAATGCCGCAGCCGATTTGTTTCGCAAATTTGAGCGCGTGGACAATGTTGGGGCTGATGTTCTTCTCCGCGTTTCCCCCGCCCACAGAAAAAACCATAATTCCGTCTTTCTTGTTCAGCCGGCTCCCCTTGAGCCAGTTCGTGAGGGAAGTTTCCCAGCCGTCGTCGTTGATCCGGGCGGTCAGTTCGCTCACATTGTCGGTCGGGGCATAGGCTTCCATCCCGCAGATTTTCCTGAAATCGTTCACGGCATGAGAGGCGTTGGCCGCGCTTCCCCCCACGCCCAGAAAAAACATCCGCCCGCCATTTTTGTGGACGGCGGCCAGTTTTTCCGCCAGAATTTCAATCTTGGCAGGATCGATCTGCTTGATGATCTGCACGGCTTCTTCGAGATATTTTTGGCTATAGATCATGATTCCTTTAACGCCTTTCTAAAGTATGGGATGGTTTTCGCAAGCCCTTCTTTGAGGGACACCTGCGGTTCCCATTTGAGAGATTTTTTCGCAAGCGTGATGTCGGGGCAGCGGACTTTGGGGTCATCCACAGGCAAGGGTTTCAGGACGATCTTGCTTTTGCTTTTCACGAGAGACTTCACCGTCTCCGCCAGTTCCATGAGCGTGATTTCTTCGGGGTTCCCGATGTTGACCGGCTCATTCATGTTGGAGAGAAGGAGTTTATAAATTCCGCGCACCAGATCGTCCACATAACACAAGCTTCTGGTCTGGGACCCGTCGCCATAAACCGTGATGGGGCTCCCCTTGATGGCTTGCGTCACAAAGTTGGGGATGGCTCTCCCGTCTTTCAAGCGCATGCGGGGCCCATAAGTGTTAAAAATTCTCAAGATCCTGACAGGCATCTTGTGATAACGGTGATAAGCCATCGTCATCGCTTCTGCGAACCGTTTGGCTTCGTCATAGACGCCGCGCGGCCCCACAGGGTTCACATTTCCCCAATATTTTTCGTTCTGGGGATTGATGAGAGGGTCGCCGTAAACTTCAGAGGTGGAGGCAATCATGAATATCGCTTTCTTTTCTTTAGCGAGGCCGAGAGTCTTGTGCGTTCCGAGAGATCCAACCTTGAGAGTCGGGATGGGAATTTTCAGATAATCCACGGGGCTCGCGGGGCTCGCGAAATGGAGCACGGCATCAATTTTTCCCGGGACATGAATGAAATTCGTCACATCCTGGTTCACAAAAGAGAATTGAGGATTTCCGAAAAGGTGTTGGATGTTCTCCTTTGAACCTGTCACCAAGTTGTCCATGCAGGTGACATGGTGTCCCTGCTTGATCATATAATCGGTGATGTGGCTGCCCAAAAACCCTGCGCCGCCGGTGATTAGAACTTTCATGGTTATACCGATTTCCTTCCGATGGAAGAATAATGGAACCCGAGTTTTTTCATGTTTTCGGGCAGGAACAAATTTCTTCCGTCGATAATTGTGGGGTGGCTGAGGAGCTTCTTGATCTTCCCGAGGTCGATTTTGCGGAACTGCGGCCATTCGGTGACGATCACGAGGCAGTCCGCGCCCTTGGCGACGTCATAAACTGAGTCTTTCAAGGCGACGTTCTGCAGGACTTTCTTGGCGTTCGGCATGCTGATGGGATCATAAGCCTGAATTTTGGCGCCGCGTTCCTGGAGCATGCGGATGATGTCGATGGAAGGCGCGAAACGCATGTCGTCGGTGTTGGGCTTGAAGGCCAGGCCCAGGATGCCCACGGTTTTGCCGTTGATGATCCAGAGCGCTTCTTCAATTTTATGCACGAAATGGATGATCTGCTCTTCATTCACTTTTTTTACGGCTTCGAGCATTTCGAAATCCGCTCCGAGCTTTTTGGAGATCCAGAGGAAGGCTTCAAGGTCTTTCGGGAAACAAAAACCTCCGAACCCGCATCCGGCGTTCAGGAAAGATCTCCCGATCCTGGGATCAAACCCCATGCCTTCTGCAACCTGCTCGACGTTGGCTCCGACTTTTTCGCAGATTTTCGCCACCGAGTTGATGTACGAAATCTTGGTCGCCAGGAAAGAGTTGGAGGCATGCTTGATGATCTCGGCGCTCTTTGTATCAGTGAAAAGGATCGGGCACTTGAGCGGGCCATAAAGTTTCTGCACCGATTTTTTTGCCCGGTCAGATTCCAGCCCCACGATCACGCGGTCAGGTTTCAAGAAATCCGTGACGGCGGTGCCTTCTCGCAAAAATTCCGGGTTGGAAACGACATCAAAGGGAATTTTCTTGCGGTTATATTTGGAGACGGTTTTTTTCACCCACTCGCAGGTCTCCACGGGCACGGTGGATTTTTCAACGATGACGAGATATTTTTTCAGGTTCTGGGCGATCTCTCGCGAAACGTTTTCGACATAAGACAAATCCGCGGACCCGTCTGACCTGGGCGGGGTTCCCACCGCGATGAAAGCGAAATCGGCGGTCTTGATGGCGTCTGCGATCGACATGGAGAAGGACAATCGTCCGGCCTTCACATTTTTATGGACCAGCTCTTCCAGTCCCGGCTCATAGATGGGCATTTCGCCTTTCTTCAAGAGCCCGATTTTCCTGGGGTCGTTATCGACGCAAATGACTTTGTTTCCAAGCTCTGCGAAACAAGTTCCCGTCACCAGCCCAACGTATCCTGTGCCAATCATGCAGATATTCATCGCGATTATGGTTCTCCTATTCGGGTAGTTCTTCTAAAAAATCCAAGACGGCTTCCTGCCAGGTCCTCATCTTTGGAAATCCTTGAAGGTTCCAGATAAAATTTTCTATGGGGCTGAATCCCGGACGTTTCGCCGGAAGTTTGAGCGACTCACTGCTCCCCTTTTTTATGAAAGTGAGCTTCGCTCCGAGGGACTCAGCGATGAATTGCGAAAGTTCGTATCGGTTGCAGTGACCTTCGTTGGCGATGTGATAAGTTCCATAAGCCCCTGTTTTGATTAAAAATGACAACGCTTTCGCCAAATCTTTTGAATAGGTCGGAGAATTGACGATGTCGGTTGCCGCCACCACCGTTTCCCCCGTGGCCGCGGCCCGAGCCACTCTCGGCACAAATGTGGGGCGCGAAGTCCCGAACACAAGAGCGGTCCTCACGATATAAAATCTCCGGAGCAGGTCCCGCGTGAAATTTTCTCCCCACACTTTGGTTTGGCCGTATGTGTTGACCGGATCCACAGGGTCATTTTCCCGATAAGGCGTCTTTTTCTTTCCGTTGAAAACCTGGTCCGTCGAGACATACACCATGTCAGTGTCAAACTTTTGGCAAGCAAGGGCGATGTTCCTTGTCCCGAGCGCGTTGGCTTTATAGGCCGTCTCGGGGTCCCGTTCGCAATCGTCGGGGTTGGAGAGAGCCGCCAAATGAATCACGCAGTCGGGGTTGATGCGCTCAATGGATTTCACGGTGGCTTCCTGGTCAGCGATGTCGCCGCTTCTCCACTGCGTGAAATTTACAAAGTCGGGTTTTTTTCTTCCAATGCCCCAGACATCGTGCCCGTCGGCGGAAAGGATGGGCCAGAGATCATGCCCGACGAGACCGGAGGTCCCCGTCATCAAAACTCTCATTTCGAGCGGCCCGCATACTGCTTTTTAATATAAGACTTGTATGCGCCTTTTTGCTTGATCTTTTTCCACCATGAAACATTATTTTTATACCATTCCACCGTCTGGCGGAGCCCTTCGTCAAAATTTGTTTTGGGTTTCCATCCCAACGCGCGGAGTTTGGAGGAATCAAGGGCATATCTCAGGTCGTGGCCCGGGCGGTCCTGAACGGGTTCAATCCAGCTTTCGTCTTTGCCGAGGGCCGCGATGATTTTTTTCGTGAGCTCGCGGTTGTTGAGCTCTTCGCCTGTGCCGATATTATAAATCTCGCCCGGTTCCCCCTTGGCCAACACTTGTTCCACGGCGCTCGCGTGATCATCCACATGAATCCATTCGCGGACGTTGGCGCCTTTGCCATAAAGCGGAACTTTTTTGTCTTCCATGAGGTTCGAGATGAAAAGCGGGATCACTTTTTCAGGGAACTGCGCGGGGCCATAATTGTTGCAGCAGCGCGTCACAATCACGGGGAATTTATAGGTCACCCAATAAGACCGGCAGAGGAGGTCCCCAGACGCTTTGGAGGCGGCATAGGGGCTGTTGGGCCGGAGCGGAGAATATTCGCTGAAGGTCCCCTTGTCGATGGAGCCATAAACCTCGTCGGTGGATATGAAAATAAATTTGGAAACATTGTTTTTGCGGGCCGCTTCCAGGAGGGTTTGGGTGCCGAGGACATTGGTCTTGAGGAAAATCTGGCTGTCTTGGATGGAGCGGTCCACATGGGTTTCGGCGGCGAAGTGGACGACTGTCTCCATTCCTTTCATGAGTTTTTCAACCAGTTTTTTATCGCAAATGTCGCCTTTGACGAAACGGACTTTGGATTTTTTGAGCGCGGCGGAACCCTGAGAGGCATATGTGAGGCGGTCCAAATTGGTCAGGGCATCGTTCGGATATTTTTCACCCCAATAGCGGATGAAATTGGACCCGATGAAGCCGGAACCGCCGGTGATTAATATTTTCGCCATCGGTCGTTTTCAACGAAATATTCAAATGTCGAGCGGAGCCCATCCTCAAAATTCACTTGTTTTTTAAGTTTGAGATCTTTTTCAAGGCCGGAAATGTCCGCATAGGTTTTTCGGACGTCGCCTTCGCGTTTGGGATAAAATTTTTTCTTGAGTTCCTTCCCCATGAATTTCTCGAGGAGGTGCGCGATGTCCAGGAGAGAGGTCGTGGTGCCGCAAGCGACGTTATACACTTCGCGCTTGAGGTTGGGAGTGGTCGCGGCGAGTATGTTGGCCATGGCAACGTTTCCGACATAGGCAAAATCTCTCGATTGTTTCCCGTCCCAATGGATTTCGAGCGGCTCATTTTTGAGCGCGGAGATGATGAAGCGCGGAACCACCGCGGCGTATTTGGACATGGGGTCCTGCCTCGGGCCGAAGACATTGAAATATCTGAGCGACACGCAGGGCAGTCCGTATGTTTTCGTGAACACATGGCAATAATGTTCACCCGAAATTTTGGAGGCGGCATAAGGCGAAATCGGTTGAGGCAAATGAGTTTCCCTCTGAGGATAAAGAGTGGAATCGCCGTAAATGCTGGAAGATGACGCCAGCACGAATTTTTTGGCTTTCGCGCGGTGAGCGGCGAGCAGGACATTGAGGGTCCCGTCCACATTGATGGAGGTGCAGTCTTCCGGTTCCAGCACCGAGCGCGGAACGGAGCGCATGGCGGCCTGATGCAGGACATAATCCACGCCCTTGGCCGCTTTGGCGCAGGCCTTGGGGTCCCGAATGTCGCCCCGGACGACTTCGATGTGTCCCTTGAAGGGTTTCAAGGTTTCCATCGTCCCCGACGAAAAGTCGTCGAGGATCTTGACGGTTTCCCCCTGCTCGATTAATTTTTGAACGATGTGGGACCCGATGAACCCGGCCCCTCCGGTGACTAACCAGCGCGCTTTTTTCATGGAATTTCCACCCTGGACGAGTCGCCGATCATGATGCGATAAGCGGACGGCTTCGTCGGAGATTGTTTGACCGTCGCATTCTGCCCGATCAATGAGCCTTCAATTCGTTTGATGTCTTCGATGACCGAGTTTTCCAGAACGATGGAGTGTTCGATCTCGCTGTTTTTGAGTTTGCTGTTGAAATAAATCGATGTATAGGGCCCGACATAGGAATTGACGATCTCGGCGTTTTCTCCGATGATCGCGGGTCCGCGGACCGTGCTGTTGACGATTTTCGCGCCCTTTTCGATGATGACGCTCCCTTCGATCTTGCTGTTTTTATCGACGGAGCCTTCGTTTCTGCCCTTTGCGGCGCTCAACACCAGCCGGTTGGCTTCGAGGAGATCGTCGAGCCGGCCCGTGTCTTTCCACCAGCCGGAAACGGTCTGAGGCAGAACTTTCATTTTCTTGTCGATCAGATATTGGATCGCGTCCGTGATTTCCAGTTCGCCGCGCTTCGAAGGCTTGATGGCGTTCACGGCTTTAAATATGGAACTGTCAAAAAGATAGACGCCGACCAACGCCAAATCAGATTTCGGATTTTTGGGTTTTTCTTCCAGTTTTTTCACTTTTCCGTCAAGGAGTTCCGCCACGCCGAACTGTTCCGGATGCTTCACTTTCATGAGGAGGATGAGCGAATTGGGTTTTTTCTGGTTAAATTCTTTGACGAGGCCGCCCAAGCCTTCTTTGAGGAGGTTGTCGCCCAGATACATCACGAAATCGTCTTTTTTTATGAAGGGCTCCGCAATTTTGACCGCGTGAGCAAGGCCCAGGGGAGCTTCCTGAGGGATATAGGTGACTCTGAGGCCCCACTTGGATCCCGTCCCCACCGCGGCGCGGATTTCCTTTTCTGTTTCTCCGACGATGATCCCCACTTCGCGGATTCCGGCCTCCGCAATGGCTTCAAGCCCATAAAAAAGGATGGGTTTATTGGCGATGGGAACGAGTTGTTTCGCGGACGTGTGCGTAATCGGCCGCAGGCGTGTGCCTTTCCCTCCGGACAAAACGAGCGCTTTCATCGTCCGCGCGTGATCAACGGCAAATCATTCATATTCAGAGGAAAAAGTATATCAAATCCTTGAGGGCAAATGAAGGGTTTTTCGTTTGATATAATAGGCGTATGAAAACAAACCTTTTTGTCACAGGCCCCTTCTCCAGGATAGGTTCCCGCATCGTTGAAACGGCGTCCAAACGCGGGATGAGCGTGATCGGGCTTGAATCGATCCGGCAGAAACAGCGGCATGTGGATGTGACGGATGAGTCCGCTTTGTTCGCTTTTTTCCGGCAACATCAGCCCAATCTGGTCGTGAACACGGCGGCCATGACGGATGTTGATGTCTGTGAGCGGGACAAAGATGCGGCTCATAAGATCAATGTGAACGGCGCGGAACTTTTGGCGCGGGCTTCGGCTGAATTTGGGGCCAAACTCGTGCATTTGTCAACGGATTATGTTTTTGACGGTAAAAATGGGCCTTATTTTGAGACTGACCGGCCCAATCCCATCAATGTTTATGGTTCCACGAAGCTCAGAGCCGAAGAATTGGTCTTAAAACATCGCCCCAACGCTTTGATCACGAGAATCTGCGTCCCTTATGACTGGAATGCGAATGCGCGGTCCAATTTCCTGATGTGGGCGGTGGACAAGCTAAAAAAGGGTGAAAAAATAAAAGGGCTGACGGACCAATGGAGCACGCCGTCCTGCGTTCCTCACATTGTCCAGACGATTCTGGACCTCGGCCTGTCCTCTCATGAAGGGATTGTGCATCTTTCCGACAGGGATTTTTTAAGCCGATTCGATTTTCTGAAAATTATGGCGGAAATTTTTGGGCTAAACGGGGATTTGATCGCGCCGGGACTCACTTCCGAACTCTCTCAGGCGGCCAAGCGGCCGGTCAGGGGCGGGCTGAAAACGGATAAGGCGGAAAAATGGGGGTTCCGAATGCTCTCAGTCCGAGACGGCCTTTCTCTCGTAAAGAAATTACTCTAAAGCTTCTCCTCTCCACGGATAAAACTCCGATTCCCTCTGCCGGTTGCTGTTTTTCTCTTTTTCGTTGCTGTCCAATTTCAGCTCCAAATTAAACTGGAATTCTGTCACGCCAAGCCGGTCGCGATAAGTGAAAGTGAAGATCCAGCAACGCCATTCCTTTTTCACCAGCAATTCTCTTTCCGTGATTTCCCCCTTCACAGGCTGAAAAGCGGACTGGTTCTTGTATTCGATCCCCGTATAAAGCCGGCCCTCGAGCTTGAACGTTTTTGACGGCGTCCAGCGCGCGGCCTGCCGGATCTCGAAACGGTTGTCGCGGTCGGAAAAATAGCTGGTGCCGATGGAATAATAATCTTCGCCGAGGGCTTTCCGCCCGAAACTCAATTCGCTTTGCGTGCTCAGAGGATGCATGGAACCGGTGTTGGAATCATAAAGAAGATATTGCTCGCGGAAAAAGATTTCGATCTTGTCTCTGGGGTCAACGATCAGCTCGCCCATGAGAGGCGAATAATTTCTGCGCTCCAAAAATGCCAGGGCTTCCCCCTTCGCTTTCGGGAGGTTGTGCGTGGTGTCAAACCGGAACGAGGCCAGATCTTCGGCGATGTGGACCACCGAAAAAAATCTCAGGGTGTGAGTTTCGCGCCCGAGGTCGTCCCCCGTGTTGTTTTGGAGACGCTGGACGAAAGTGTGGGTCAGGTCCAGATCAAAATTGTATCCGAACCTCTGCCTCAAATTGCTTTCCGCGATGAGCCGTTGGGTGAAATTGATCTGCTCGCTTCCCTTCGGGCGGTCTGTCCACTGGTTGCTCACGCTAAGCTTGGGCACGAAAGTGCTCCAGAAGGGAATGATCTGGAATTTTCGGAGCAGGGAAAAGCGTTCGTCCGATTCGGTTCTGAAACTTCTCGTCAGGTCCTCGCCATAAAATGATTTGCCCGCATAGTGGTTCGTGAAGCTTGCCGATATGATTTTTTCCAGGCCCCAAAATCCCGCCGGAGTCTGGACCTGGTTCCATTCGATCCTGGGCGCCGATCCGTCGGAAGCGTAAAATTTCCGGCTTGTCACATCGAAGAGTTCAGAGCGGGACCCGAAAGCCCGGAAGAAATTGGAGCCCTTTTGATAAGTGACCGCGCTGGAAGAATTGAAATCCCGCACCACGCGGTTGAAATCTTCGCGGAAGAAATCGTTCGGGAAAGAATCGTCGGAGAGCTGGTTGCCGTTCGCCTGCCAGGTGAGATGATCCGAGAATTTCTGCCAGTGCGACAGACGGATGTTCCAGCGCTCTTCCTGCCTGAGCAAGTCAAAAATCCTGAAGCCATAGACACTGCCTTTCACGCGGTCGCTGAAATAATAATCGAATTCCCCGCCGGTTCCCACGCCGCGTTTGGAAAGATAGTCCAGATATATTTTCGCATAGGTTTGGTCCGTGATGGCATATCCCCAGATCGTCCTCAAAAAACCGCCTTCGGACTGGTTCTGCCCGGGATAAATCTGAAAGGCCAGGTGCTTTTCACCGAGGGAATAATAATAATACGGCAGATAAAGGATGGGCACGGGGCCGAGGCGGAAAACGGCGTGCTTGACGGTGATGCGTTTGCCGGGCATCAGGCGGATGCGGTATCCATAAAGATGATATTTGGTCATGTCGCGCTCGCACGTGGAGAGGCGCGCTTTTTCCAGGAGGAAATTGCCTTCGTCATCCCTCTCGGCGAGCTCGGCCGCGAAAAGCCAATCCTGAAATGCGCCCGCCGCGTTCAGAAGCCTCGCGGAACCTTTGTCGGCGTTATACGCCAGAGACATGGAGTTGATTTGGTTGCCCAGGATGTCTTTGAAGCGCACATGGCCCCAGGCCGAGAGGGACTTGTCGGGTATGTTGAACTGCGCGTGGTTGGACTGGAAGGTATATGAAGTCTGGTGGACCGTGACATTGCCTGAGGCGACAATCACCTGGCTGGCTTCGCTGTATTCGAGCGAATCTGATTCAAAATAAATGGGAGCGCGGAACGCGTCCGTGGACGGGGCGATCAAGGATTTTTTTACGGGTTCAGAGCGCAGGGGCGCGGCAAAGAACAGCGCGGACGCCATAAAAAAAAAACTTTTTTTGATCATTCCAGGAAAAGGAGCGCCGCTCCAGCCACTCCGAGCTGCTGGTCATATTTGGAAACGGTGATTTCTGCTTTTTCCACGGGAGTCTTGAACGCCCGTTTTTTGAGCGAACGCAGGGCGGGCCGCAGGATGAGGTTCCCCGCTTTGGAAACGCCGCCGCAGAGCACGATGCGGTCGGGATTGAAAATGTTCACGAGGTTCGAGAGCGCGCTTCCCAGCTGTTCTCCCGCGGTTTGCCAGAGTTTCACGCAAAAGGGGTCTTTCTTCCTTGCCGCTTCTGCGAGCAGTTGGGGCGTGAGCTTTGAGCCGGCCTGAATGAGTTTTTTAAGGTTCGAAGCCCGTCCCGATCGCATTCCTTCTTCTGCCGTCTTGACCAGTCCCCAGGCGCCGATCAGGCTTTCGAGGCATCCGAAATTCCCGCACTTGCATCGCCGCCCGTCGTATTGGACCGTCATGTGCCCGATTTCTCCGGCTGAACCGGTTGAACCGCGATAAAGTTTTTTGTTGAGGACGATGCCGCCTCCCACGCCCGTTCCCAGCGTCAGGCAGAGGAGGTTGTCGCAGTTCCGCCCGGCGTCCAGGCAGAATGCGCCCCAGGCCGCGCAGTTGGCGTCGTTTTCGATGAAAATTTTGAGATTAAGTTTTTGGGAGAGGAATTTTTTCAGAGGCACATCGGTCCATCCGAGGTTCGGAGAAAATCTCACGATCCCCCGGCTCTGGTCCACTTCTCCCGCAATGCCCATGCCCACGCTCGCGATCCCTGCGGCTTTATTTTTATGGATGAATCTTTGGATTTTTTCGGCCATGGAATGAACGGAGACCTGGGGCGCGCAATCGAAATCGATCGGCTCCAGAACGGAATCCAGAATTTTTCCGTCAGTCCGCACCAAGGCGATCTTGATGTTGGTCCCGCCGCAATCGATGCCGAGAGCGGCCGAATTTTTGTTCATGAAAGATGTCCCCAGCCCAACGCTTTGCGGGATTCCCCGATCACATAAAAAGAGCCGGTCGCCAATATAAATTCAGATTTAGAGAAGTTGCTCAAGCGGAGGCTGTCCCACAGACTTTTGACTGAAGAGTGCACGGAAACCGATCCGTTTTTTGCGAATAATTCCGCGATATGCGCAGGATCTGATGATCTCGGCGTGCCGAGTTTGGGGACGAGGACCTGTTTGAGTTTGAGGCCCCTCTGAAGGGCCTGCGACATTTCCAGAGCATTTTTATCCTGCAATGTATTAAAAATAAGACGGCACGGCATTTTGCCCCAGACAGATTGTTTCAGAGATTTTATCAAAATTTTTATAGCGCCCGGATTGTGCGCTCCATCCATCATCAAAGGAATTTTTCCGAACTTTTTCAGCTCAAAGCGGCCGGGCCATTTCACGGTCTGAAGTCCAGTCGCGAGAGCTTTTGCAGAAATTTTCCAGCCCTTTTTTCTCAATATTTTCACGCATGCCAGCACGATTCCCAGGTTCAGGGCTTGAAAACTCCCTTTGAGAGCAAGTTTATATTTGGAAAGAATGTTTTGTTTAACGGGCCGGACGACGGTCATCGAAACATTATTTTCTTTGCAGGCGTTTCGGACGGGCTTCAAGGCCGAACCTGTGATTCCGGTCACGCACGCCGAACCTCCCTTGATGATATGAGATTTTTCCCAGGCAATTTTTTGGAGGGTGCCGCCCAAATATTCCGTATGTTCCAGAGACACATTCGTGATGACGGCGATTTCAGGCGGAGGGATGACATTCGTGGCGTCGAACCGTCCGCCCAGGCCCACTTCGATCACGGCGATTTTCACTTTTTCGCCGGCAAAAGCGCAAAAGGCGGCGGCGGTCACCGTTTCAAAATAGGTCAATTCCTTCTCAAATGAGCCGGCGCAGGTTTTAATTTTTCCGATCCACTCCGCAAATGCTTTCCATTCAATCGGCCGCCCCTGAATCACGATCCGTTCCGTCAAATCCACCATGTGGGGCGATGTATAAAGACCCGTGCGGTTTCCGGCGCGTCTCAGGATAGATTCCAGCATGGCTGCGGTCGAGCCCTTTCCGTTGGTCCCCGTGATGTGGACGCTCTTGAACTGTTTTTCCGGATGCCCCATTTTTTCCATGAGCAGGCGGATGCGTTCCAGCCCGGGCTTCATGCCTCTTGAACTGATGCGGTCAAGATAATTTCGGGCCTGCGCTGGAGACATGGTTCTGTCGACGGATTATGCTTTCTTCTTGAATATGTTCAGGAAGTTGATGATCTGGGCCTTAAGATTTTTTCTCTCCACGATGCAGTCCACCATCCCGTGCTGCATCAAAAATTCTGACTGCTGAAAGCCTTCGGGCAATTTTTGACGGATGGTCTGCTCGATGACTCTGGGTCCGGCAAACGCGATCAAGGCCTTGGGTTCCGCAATCAGGATATCGCCCAGGGTTGCAAAGGAAGCTGTCACTCCGCCGGTCGTCGGGTCGCAGAGGAGGCAGATACAAAGGATCCCTTCCTGGTGGAGACGGGCAAGGGCCGCAGAAGTTTTCGCCATCTGCATCAGAGACAAAATGCCTTCCTGCATCCGCGCGCCGCCTGAAGCTGAAATGATCAAGAGGGGCGCTTTGATCTGGAGGGAACGCTCGATCGCGCGGGTCACTTTTTCACCCACCACGGAGCCCATGCTTCCGCCCATGAATTCAAAATCCATCACGGCGAGAACGACTTTGTGTTTTCCCATCTCCGCTTCGCCGCAGACGATGGCCTCATAATGTCCCGTCTTTTTCTGTTCCGAGGCGAGTTTGGCCGCGTAAGAGCTTTTGCTCTTCGCGGGGTCTTCGAAACGCAGAGGATCTTCAGAGAAAAAGTTGGCGTCCATTTCCTCGAACACGGCTTTACCGCTCGCGTTTGTGTCCGCCAAAAGCGCGATCCGTTCGCGCGCGGACATGCGGAGATAATAATGGCACTTGGGACAAATTTTCAGGTTTTCTTCCAGGTCTTTTTTATAGATGATCTGGTCGCAGGACGGACATTTGTTCCATAAAGTTTTTGTTTTTTCTTTCACCGCGTTTTCCATTTTATTTACCTCGCTTTATCGAGCTGAAGGACAAAGTTTTTTATTTTATTGAGCAAGCCGGGACTTTTTCTGTGTTCGTTCATCAGGTTGGTGAGAGCGGAGGCGACGATGAACCCGTCGGTCGAGCCCTTGAGTTTTTGAATGTGCTCCGGCTTTGAAATCCCGAATCCCAGAAGCACCGGGGCCTTCGCCACGGAACGCACCGATTTCAAAAAGCTTTCAATTTCTTGGATCGGAAGGTCTTTCCTGGCCCCCGTCACGCCGGTCACGGAAACGCAATAGATGAATCCCGACGCTCTTGAGGAAACCATTTTTATGCGCTCTTTCGTGGATGTGGGCGCCAAAAGATAGATCAAGTTTAATCCAGCTTTTCTGAATATTTTTTCTATGTCTCCGCCTTCTTCTGGAATAATGTCTGGCAAGATGGCTCCGTCAAACCCCGCCTGTTTCATTTCACGGACGGATTTTTCCCATCCCCTGCAGAAAAGCGCGTTGGAATATGTCATGAGGACGAGAGGGACCTGGGTTTTTTTGCGTATGTTTTTCACCTGCGCCAGAAGTTTGTCCCAGGACATTCCGTTTTTGAGCGCTTCTTCGGAAGCTTTCTGGATCGTGGGGCCGTCGGCGATGGGGTCTGAAAACGGAAACCCGATCTCGAAAAGATCCACGCCGCATCCGGCCAGTTCAGGAACCAGTTTTTCTATGGAATGAAGTTCCGGAAACCCCGCGGTTAAAAATATCGAGAGGGCTTTTTTATTTTCGCGCTTAAGCTCTTTAAATTTTTCGTCTATTCTGTTCATATTTTTTTATCCAGAATTCTCTGAACTTCCATGACGTCTTTGTCTCCCCGCCCTGAAAGGCAGACGACGATGAGATCTTTCTGCGAGAATTGCCGCGCGTGATTCTTCAAAAATCCGATAGCGTGAGACGGTTCCAGGGCCGGAATGATGCCTTCAACATGCGACAAGAGCATGAACCCTTCCATGGCTTCCTTGTCTGTGGCTGAAACATATTTCGCGCGTCCAGAATCTTTATAAAAAGAATGTTCCGGGCCCACTCCGGGATAATCCAGTCCCGCGGAGATGGAATGGGTCGGCATGATCTGTCCGTCTTTGTCCTGAAGGACATAAGACAAAGCGCCGTGCAGAATTCCGGGACGTCCTTTTGAGAGAGTCGCCGCGTGTTTTCCGGTGTTGATTCCGGACCCTGCCGCTTCCACTCCGATCATTTTCACTTTGTCGTCTTTAAAAAAGGGATGAAAAAGTCCGATTGAATTGGATCCTCCGCCCACACAGGCCACGACGGCCGTCGGAAGCCGGCCTTCCATGTCCAGAATTTGTTTGCGCGCTTCAACTCCGATCACGGACTGGAAATCCCGAACCATCGTGGGATAGGGATGAGTGCCGACGACGGAGCCCAAAACATAAAATGTCGATCTCACATTTGTGACCCAGTCTCTCATCGCTTCGTTGATGGCGTCTTTGAGGGTTCGGGTGCCCGAAGTGACCGGGATCACTTTCGCGCCCATGAGCCGCATGCGGAAAACATTGAGGGCTTGGCGACGGACATCTTCTTCGCCCATATACACTTCACATTCAAGCCCAAAAAGCGCCGCCGCGGTTGCCGTGGCCACACCGTGTTGGCCCGCTCCTGTTTCCGCGATCACGCGCTTTTTCCCCAAGCGCCTTGCGAGCAGGCATTGGCCGATGGTATTGTTGATTTTGTGCGAGCCGGTGTGCGTCAAATCCTCGCGCTTGAGATATATTTTGGGACCCTTGAGGATTTTAGTCAGGTTGGCGGCATAAAAAAGCGGCGTGGGGCGCCCGACATAATGTTTGAGATAATATTTTAATTCTTCTTTAAATTCCCGGCTCGTCTTCGCCTCGGCGTATGCTTTTTCCAGCTCGTTCAGGGCCGAGACGAGGGTTTCGGGAACATAGCTCCCGCCGAAAATTCCGAAATGTCCTTTTTTCATAATCCTTTCGCCTTTGATATAAATTTTTTCATCTTTTCCATATCTTTTTTCTTGGGGTGTCCGTCTTTCTCCACTCCGCTGGCCACATCCACGCCTTTCGGCTCCACGGCGGCAATGGCTTCCGCGACATTTTCAGGATTGAGTCCGCCTGCCAAAAATATCGGAAGCCCCAACGCTTTGGCCTTGACCGCGAGAGACCAGTCGAAAGATTCTCCGGTCCCTCCTTCCGCGCCGTCTTTGAAAGTGTCCAGGAGAATCTGGTCTGCCAATCCCGCAAAATCGGTGATGGCTTTGAGGCTTTCTTCGTCTTTCACTTTGACGGCCTTCCAGATCTGGACGCGGAACTGCGATTTAATTTTTTCCAAAAGTTCTCTCGTCTCGGAACCGTGAAGCTGGACCGCGGCCAGAGGCACTTTTTTAAGAATTTTCTCAATGTCTTCGAGATCCGGGTCCACGAAAACTCCCACGGATTTCACGAAAGGCGGCAGTTTTGTGGCGATCTCCTGCGCCTTGTCTGCGCTCACTTTTCTGGGGCTTCCGGAATAAAAATTAAGGCCGATGAAATCCGTCCCCAGGTTGGCCGCCCAAAGCGCGTCTTCTTCATTCGTGACGCCGCAGATTTTTACCTGAACGGGTTTTATGAAATTTTTGGCCATCAGTTGAGCTCCGCTTCCTGCGAGGTTGTTCCGGCGTCCACAAACGCGCGGAGTTTGGATTCCCAGTCCTGACTTTTCAGAAGCGATTCGCCGATCAAAGCGCCCTGAAACCAGGATTTTCTGAGGCGCGTGATCGTGTCGGGGCTTGCGATGCCGCTTTCAGAGATGACGCAAACGGCTTCCGGAATATATTTTCTGAGTTTGAAGGAGGTGTCCAAATTGATCGTAAGGTCCTTGAGGTTTCTGTTGTTGATCCCGATCATGTCCGCGCCCGCGTTCAGCGCCCGTTCCAGTTCCGGCTCATCGTGGATTTCCACGAGAGCGTCGAGGTTCAGTTCGCGCGCCAGATCAATGAGTTCCAGCAGAAGCGGCTGGCTCAGGACCGCCGCGATCAAAAGCACGCAGGACGCTTCCGCCGCCTTGGTTTCATAAACCTGATACGGATCGAAAACGAAATCTTTTCTCAAGATCGGGAGTTGCGAAATTTCTTTGGCTTGCGCGATATGTTCGAGCGATCCGCCGAAATAGCTCTCTTCCGTCAAAATTGAAATGCCCCTGGCTCCGGCTTTCTCATAAATTTGTGCGATGCTCGCCGGATCATAAGACGAAAGGATTTGTCCTGCGCTCGGGCTTTTTTGCTTCATCTCGGCGATGATGGAGAGTTCCCCCTTCACATGGACCGATTTTTTGAGGGAAACCGGCTGTTTCATGTGTCTGCATTCTTCGATGAGGTTACTGAGAGGGACCCGTTTTTTCGTCTCGGCCAACGCGACCCGTTTGGTTTCCACGATCTGGTCTAAAATGTTCATGAACGGCTGGCCTCGGCGAGACGCTTCAGCTTTTCAAGCGCCGCTCCGCTCAGGAGTGAATTTCTGGCAACGGCAGCCGCGCTTTTGAGGTCCGATTTTTTGTCCCCCTCCGCCTTTTGCGCGCAGAAGATTGCCAGGGCGGCGTTCGCGATGAGGACATTCCCCAGCTCAGAATTTTTGCCTGACAACACGTCGAAAATAATTTGCGCGTTTACTTTCGCGTCGCCGCCCTTGAGGGCTTTGACGCTCGCCTTTTTCAGGCCGAAATTTTTGGGTTTGAGAGAAATCGACCTGATCTTCCCTTTGAATATTTCGTTCGCCGCTTCTTTTCCGTTCAAGATCAGCTCGTCGTGCCCGTCTTCATTGAGGACGATGAAACAGCTTCCGGATTTCGCGCTCACTTTTTGCAGGACTTTGGATATGGTTCCGACGAGCCCCTTGTTTGAAACTCCAATCACCTGGGCATTGGCGGACGCGGGGTTGGCCAGGGGGCCGAGCAGATTGAAAAGGGTTCGGATCCCGAGCTCTTTTCTCACTGGAGCCACATTTTTCATGGCCGGATGATAATGCGGAGCGAAAAGGAAAACGATGCCGATTTCTTCAAGGATTTTTTCAGCTTTTTCTTTGGAGATGTCGATTTTCACTCCGCAGGCTTCCAGCAGGTCCGCGCTTCCGCAGGCGCTTGAGACGGAACGGTTGCCATGCTTTGCGACCGTGAACCCCGCTCCGGCAACGATGAACGCCGCGGCAGTTGAAATGTTGAAAGTCCCCTTTGAATCTCCGCCTGTCCCGCAGGTGTCGACGATGATTTTCCTGGCAGAGACGATTTTTGTCATAGAATCGCGCATGGCGAGAACAAAGCCCGCGATTTCATCCACGGCTTCGCCTTTGGCCCGGAGAGCGGTCAGGAGCGCCGCCGTCTGTGCGTGAGTCAGTGTCCCGCCCAGAATTTCTTTCGCTGATTCAAAGGCTTCCGCCTGCGACAGATTCTTTTTAAGAATAAGTTTTTCCAAGACAGCAGAAATTTGCATTATCTGCCCTTCACTTTAAAACCCAGGAAATTTTTAAGAATCTTTTTGCCTTCCGTCGTCAAAATGGATTCAGGATGGAACTGCACGCCTTCCACCCAGGGATATTTTTTGTGCCGCACCCCCATGATTTCTCCGTCTTCGGAATGGGAGGTCACTTCCAAAATTTTAGGGCAGGATTTTTTCTCTATCACGAGGGAATGATATCTTGTGGCCGTGAACGGATTTGAGAGCCCCGCATAAACGCCTTTCTTGTCGTGTTTGATTTGAGACGTTTTTCCGTGCATCAGGCGTTTGGCGCGGATAATTTTCCCGCCATAGGCGGCGCCCAGGCACTGGTGTCCGAGACAGACGCCCAGGATGGGAGTGTTCTCAGCAAAATGGTCATAAATTTCCGTCGAAATTCCGGCCTCTTTCGGCGTGCAGGGCCCCGGCGAAATCAGGATGTGGGTGGGGTTCAATTTCTTGATGCCGCTCACGGAAATCTGGTTGTTGCGGACAATTTTAATCTCTTTTTTGCCGTTCACGATCTCGCCCAGATATTGGACGATGTTATAGGTGAAAGAGTCGAAATTATCGATGACCAGGATCATGATTTAAATCCCCTTTTGGCGATGTCTACGGCGCGGAAGAGAGCCGCGGCCTTGTTGCGGGATTCTTTCTCTTCGCTCGCGGGGTCCGAATCCGCCACGATGCCCGCTCCTGCCTGAACATAAAGTTTTTGCCCCTTCATCAGCATGGTGCGGATCGTGATCGCCATGTCCATGTCTCCGGAATAGGAGAAGGACCCGACGGCGCCGGCATAGGTTCCCCTCCGCATCTTTTCCAGCTCTTCAATGATTTCCATCGAGCGGATTTTGGGCGCGCCTGAGACGGTTCCCGCAGGGAAACACGCCTTGAAAAGAGAAAATGCGTCTTCCCCTTTTTTTATTTGCCCTTCGACGGTGGAGACAATGTGCATCACATGGGAATATCGTTCCACTTTCATGAATTGCGGCACTGTGACAGTTCCGGGTTCACAGCATCGTCCAAGATCATTGCGTCCAAGATCCACCAGCATGATGTGTTCCGCCCGCTCTTTCGGATCTCTGAGCAATTCTTTTTCCAGAGCGAGATCTTCCGCCTCAGATTTTCCTCTGCGCCGGGTGCCGGCGATCGGGCAGGTGAGAGCGGCATCCTTGTCTTTCCTCACCAAAATTTCCGGGCTGGACCCGATGAGCGAGAAATCTTTCATCCGCAAAAGGAAAAGATAAGGCGAGGGGTTCACAATCCTGAGCGCGCGATAAAGCTCAAACGCGTCGCACTTCGTGTCCGTCTCGAACCTTTGAGAGAGCACGGTCTGGATCACATCGCCCGACTTGATATATTCCTTCGCTTTCACGACCATCGCCTCAAACTGCGCCGGAGTCATGTTGGACCGGATTTGCGCGGGAACGGCTGGCTCGTCTCCCAAGGGCTCAAAGGGTTTGACGCCATGCGCGTTCTTGAGCCGTAACCGCAGGTTTTTGAGAGATTTTTCGGCCTTGTTATAAACCTTCCTGAGGTTTTCAGGTTTATGGTTTTCCGTGAGGTTCCATTTAATCAAAATCAGTTTATGTTTCCAGTGGTCAAAGATCACGCACTCGTCGGTCAGGAGGAAGACCGCGTCAGGAACCATGGCTTCCTTGGGCTGATAAGTCGGAAGCTCTTCAAAATTCCTCACCATGTCATAGCTGGCATATCCGATGGCGCCTCCGCAAAAGCGCGGGAGTTCCGGGATGGAGGCAGGTTTAAGTTCCGCAAAAAGTTTTTTGAGCTCTTCGAGAGGGTTTCGGGTGGTGACCGTCGAAGATTTTCCGCCCTGATAAAAAGTGACCTGGTCTCCCCGGCACTCATAACGCGTGTGGTGAGATGCGGAGATGAAAGAATATCTCGCAAATTTTTCCCCGCCTTCTACGGATTCCAGGAGAGCGGAATAAGGCTCTCGCGCAGAAAGTTTGGCATACACCGTCACGGGCGTTTCCGTGTCGCACGCCACCTCCTCGTATGTCGGAACGAGGTGATGCTTTTGCGACAATTTTATGAATGTCTTTAAGTCAGGTTTCATTCGTCCTTCGCGTATTTATTTTTTATACACCTTCGCGGGATCAAAAATCCTTTGTCCCACTTCCGTGACAGAGCCGTCTTTGTCGATGCGGCGATAAAAACAGCTCCTCATGCCCGTGTGGCAGGCCGCGTCCCCGATCTGTTCCACTTTGGCCAGGAGACAGTCCGTGTCGCAGTCAAAATAAAGCTCTTTCAGAGTCTGCACATTGCCGGACTCTTCGCCTTTCAGCCAGAACTTTTTGCGCGAGCGGCTCCAATAGCAGAGGCGTCCTTCATCCAGCGTGCGCTTGAGCGCTTCGCGGTTCATATAGGCCACCATTAAAATCGTGTTGTCTTTGTGGTCCTGCGCGATGCAGGCGACAAGCCCGTCCGCGTCCCACTTCACAGAATCAAGAAATTTATCAATTGCGTTCATTTTATAGTCTTACCGGAACCCCCTTGGAGTTTAAATGTTTTTTTACGTCTTTGATGGACAGCTCTTTGTAATGAAAAAGCGAAGCCGCCAAACAGGCGCTGGCTCCCGCTTTGCACGCGTCATAAAAATGCTCTTTTTTTCCCGCTCCCCCTGAGGCGATCACGGGAATTTGCACGGCTTTTGAGACGGTCTCCACCATCTCCAAATCATATCCCGCCTTTGTCCCGTCGGCGTCCATGCTTGTGAGCAAGATTTCTCCTGCGCCAAGGCGCGCCGCTTCTTTCGCCCATGCGACCGCGTTCAGTTTCGTCGCAGTTCGTCCGCCGTGCGTATACACTCTCCACGATTTTCCTTCGCGCTTGGCGTCAATGGCCACCACAATGCACTGCGTCCCGAATTTTTCAGCCCCCTGACTCACCAGCTTGGGATTCTCCACCGCCGAAGTGTTCATGGAAACCTTATCGGCTCCTGCTCTCAGCAAGGTTCGAATGTCGTCGGTCGTCCGAACGCCGCCGCCCACCGTCAGAGGAATGAAAACTTCTTCCGCCGTTTTCTGCACCGCTTTGAGCAGAATCGGGCGCTTGTCTGAACTCGCCGTGATGTCCAGAAAAACCAGCTCGTCCGCGCCTTCAACGTTATATCTTGCCGCCACTTCCGCCGGGTCCCCAGCATCCCGCAGGTTTAAAAACTTTGTTCCTTTCACCACACGTCCTGCGTTTACATCGAGGCAGGGGATGATGCGTACGGCTAAATTTTGAGACATTCTTCCAATGTGACCCGCCCGTCATAGAGGGCTTTGCCGATGATGACACCCGCGACTCCGGGAATTTTTTTTAAAGCTTTGACGTCTTCGATGTTGGAAACTCCGCCGGAAGCGATGAATTTCATTTTCGTCTTTGTGAGGGCTTCGCGGATGGCGTCCAAATTGGGGCCTTCAAGCGTGCCGTCGCGCGAAATGTCCGTAAAAATCACTTCGCGGAACCCCATCGACTCCATTTTTTTGAGCGCCTCTTCCGTCGTAAATTTGGATCCCTGCTTCCAGCCCGCTGTGGCCGCGACATTTTTGACCGAATCAATGCCCGCAATGAACCTTCCGGGATATTTTTGAATCATTTCTTGGGCCCATTCCGATTTTTCTATGGCCGCGGTCCCCAAAACGAGCATGTCGATGCCCATGGAAAAAGCCGTTTCCACAGTTTGCGTGTCCCTCACGCCGCCGCCAAACTCAATCACGCATCCCCGTCAGAGGAATGAAAACTTCTTCCGCCGTTTTCTGCACCGCTTTGAGCAGAATCGGGCGC
>JAKFYJ010000017.1:36556-40285 GCA_021730935.1 Elusimicrobiota bacterium | reverse complement strand
TAGATATTCTTAAGAAATATGTTTAATTTTGTGATTTCTGTATTGAATGAATTTTGAAATTGTTGCGCGTCTGATACCACTATGCATGGGTATTTTGAACTTATTACAGCTTCTGAAAACAAGATTATTTGGTATTTCTTTGGGTCAAATTCTATCTCATATAAAAACGAGATATCATTTTGTGTTCCATTAATCACGAGAATTTGCTTTGAATAATTATTTGTATAAAAAACTTGATGGGGCAATTGCATTATTTTTGATCTTACAGGGTTAAATCCATTGACAAGTATGTTATTGTCCTGATTCAAACGGGACGATCCAATAGGAAACATACGGCTGAAAATTGTAAAAAAGGATGCTGATATGGTCTTAATCAATCGCCTATATTCATCATCAAGCGAACGGGTCTTACCCTCAATATCATTTTTTTGAGTTGCTATTGTTGGTGGTGATTTCAATTTGTAATACTGTTGAATGTAAGGTGCAATATCAGGAGGTTCAGTTAATCCAAAAGTCCGTATCTCTTCCCTATATTTGCCTTGATACTGAAAAATAAAACTCTCTAAGGTAATTTGCTCTTGTTCTTCGTTAATTCGTTTAGAATTAAGTATAGCCCTTAAAAAATCACATAACTTTTCAAAAGAATCGACGAATGCTCTTTCGAAGGTATTTAATTGATTAATTTTTGTTTGGATTTTTGAAGGTATATTCCCTAAACATCGGTATCGGTATAGTGGAACAACTTCCCCATTGATAATTTTTTGCGTATTTCCAGCTGGATCAAGAACTACAAAATAACCAACCTGAGTCAGCCATTTGTAAAAAGCCCTTAATGCTCCATCTTCTGGTCTTTCTCCATGGGGATCATCGCGATCAAAATTTGAACCCAAGGGGATAAATTGGTTACATGCATTATAAAGAGTTCTTAAAATGGCCTCGTTTTCCTTCCAGGCCGACATATTTTCTCGTTTAAGCTTCTCATTGTAAAGGACGGTTATCATATCCTGAAATGCAGCTCTTTTGATATATACTTCGTCTAATTGAAAAGGTATGATTCCAACTCCATTAGCATCATATCTATCAATTAACCCCTTTAACGACTGTGTAAGGTCAAAAAAATCCCCGCCTGACTGAAAAATAACAGCCTTTTTAAAAATTGCGAATGATTCATTATCTACCGTTACATCTTTTAAGGTAATTTCATCAATATATTTATTTAATTCATCGAATGATGGACGCGAAATAAAATATCTTGACGTAAATAAGGTATGGCTGATTTGTCGCTCAGTTTGGTAATCATCTTTTTTATCAATTTCTTTCCACAATCTTTCTCCTGATATAAAGATAAATTGTGCTTTTGAAAGAGTAAATAGATTCTTAAAGTGTTTTATTAACGATGCAGTTTCCTTTTCTTCTTCAATAGAATCTAATTCGTCAATAATATAAATGATTTTAATTTTATTTTTACTTTTTATCATTTCTAGATGAATATTATTTAGGTCGGATTCTAAATTGCTTGGGTTATTGTCAAACCTATAATGAATCATGGCAGAATTTTCAGTTTGCTTATTTGTTATTGAGCTTGTTGAGCGATAACATTGAATAAGAAAAGGAATTGGAATAACAAGAAGGTTGCTAATAAAATGCCACAAGTCACCATGTAATAGTCCAACAATTACAGCTGCAGCGGTCCAGCATGCAATCCAGATTACTTTATAATCCCAAACAGTTTTTGTGAAGCTGGTTTCAATTGCTTTTTCGCCAATAGTTATTTTATCTTCTTCATGAAAATTACTAGTCGCTTTATAGTAGAGTTCCGCTATAGATGTTTTGATTTTTTCTTCAATTTTAAGAGATTCATTGTGAATTGACTCGGCATACAATCGCCTTATCATTCCTTCTAGTATTTGCTGTGATAGAGCTAGTTTGTTTCCAGAAATGGTTTTTGTTGATAGTTGGCCGGCGTTAAAGAAAACCACAAGAAGTTTTGTATGTTTATCAGTCTTGTCTGCTTGACTAATAATCTTATTAGCTTGGCTTAATGCTTTATATACAAGAGATGTTTTGCCCGCACCCCTGTGACCGCAAACCAAAATTGACCCGCTTTCATTCCTTGCTATGTCTCTTGCAAGAAGTTCAACTTCCTTTATTCTTCCAATAAAAAATTGATTTTTCCCCTCAAATTCGGGATATTGTGTCGGAGTATCCCAATCTTTTTTAATCTTAATTTCCATATCTATTGAAAATCTGCGCCTATATAATTATTTGTATGTTTATCTGGTTTACTTATGGTGCATCCTGAATCACGTTAAATGCAAATTCAAAATTGTGACCTTCTACATTTGTAAGTATTGTCATAGGCAATATTTTAGGAGCAGGAAAATATATAAAACCTTCTGCCGAAAATGAAGTTGGGACTTCCTGTTGTTTAAGTGATTCCTTTCCTATAAATGTGGCATCCGTTTGAGCATTCTCAAGTTCTTGATTTGCAGCAATTGCAGCGCCCAAAGCATATCCACTATAAAAATTTGAAGCAAACGCAGATCCTGAATCTTGCTGGGTTGTTGAATATCCGTTGTAGTAGTTACCGTAACTATATCCATATGTGTTTGTAGTATAAGTTGCATTAGCTCTCGCGTTTGCAGCCGCCGCATTCGCCCATTCGATAGTTTGCTGCGATTGTGCCATGCGAGCACCTCTATCTCCATGTAAAATGTACATAACATCAGAAGGAGATAAGGGATTCATAATGATACGATTACCATCAGCAGCTGAAAACATCAACGGATCAACTCGCATCGCATGGTCCGAATAATTTGCAATTCTTACATGAACAAATGTAAGGCCACTTATGATGCTGGCAAAAGCTGAAAACTCATAAGGTCCTTTTTGGCTTATAATATATTTTCTTGACTTATCAGCAGTATAATCTATAACTTCAACCCCATCCAAATCACATTTAATACCTAACCTCGGGGGAGTATCATTGAGGGAAGCTGATATAACAATTGATTTTTTGTCTCTCGTTAGTTCAAGCACTACATCTTTCGAGGAGGATTTTAATAAATTCAATATTCCATCAACATCTTTTGCGGACAGCCCATTTATTTTTTGTATTTTGTCATTTAATTTAATTCCTGATTTTTCGGCAGGTGATCCTGGGAAAATATAAGAGATTTTGCACGTACTCGGCAAATAATTATTGTGTGAGATTGGAGTAAGAATAACTGGTTTAGGCGCTGTGGCACAACTAGATATTAAAAGAAGTCCTGTCAAATAATGTCTTTTAATTTTCATATTATTTATCAGGTGTTCTAGATCCAGTTTTTCCTGTGTAAGGATTTATATTCCCTCGAGTGCTCCAGTTATCATACTGTGTAACATTTGCCTTTGATCTCTGATGAGATTGAACATATGTTCCCCCTCTCTTTGTATGTCCAACAACCCGTTCGGAAGATGGATTTGATCCGGTTCCATAGCTATAACTTCGTCTAATGCTTTTCGGCGAGCTTGATCTATGTGAATAACCACTTGAACGCCTCCCAGCATAGCTGAAAGAGAATAGAAAACTAAGGCAAAGAGCCAATATGATGGCTTTCATTGAGGTCTCCTAGTTGCTAATGATACTCTCATGTCTAGTGCCGGAGGAACACTGTGATCTTTAACTACTTGGAATTCTAGTAAAGTTTGTTCGTAACGGCAACGATATTTATATGATTCAGGTAGAGA
>JAKFYJ010000017.1:0-36546 GCA_021730935.1 Elusimicrobiota bacterium | reverse complement strand
GCCTTTTTCCGCGCGTGGGTGGCGCTTCAAAAGGCCTTTCTTTTTTCCTCTTCAGGAGAAGCATCCTCTTTGCCGGACGACCGGAGCCGTCGCAGAGGTGAAACGGCAAAGGCGAAGCCCGCCCAGGCGCAAAATCAGGGGCGGGCGTCAAAAGGGGGTGATGCCATGACAAACAGGGCTCAAAGAGGCGTTTTCGGAGTTCAGACAGGGATTTGCAAACCTTCCTGGCAAAAACTTATAATTCCTTCAGGTCGGTGGGATGTTGTTCAAACCAGGTTCGAATTTTATTGAATTGACTCCGAAAATTTCCTTCCTACTGACTCTGCTCGAAAGCTTCCGCGATCCGTTTGCTGTTTTGCAGAATTTCAGTCATGCTCATCGACGGCAGTGCCTGCATCGCGCGGCTGATCAAAATAATCCTTATCTCGAGATCGTCAAACATGTTCGGATCAAATTCGGGCAAGTTTCTGATGTCGCTTTCTGACAGGATCAGCCTGCGCGACGAATATGATTTAATCCCGTTTATTTTTGAGAGCTCCGCTTTCAGGACATCCAAATTCAAAACCCCTGTTTTTGGGTCATATAGCCCCTGCGTCGACTGGGCTGTGAAAAACACTTTCAGCAGTCCGTTGGGCGCGCCCTCAAGCTGTTGTTCGATCTTCTTTTCATATTCCGCCGGATCTTCGTTCAGAGGAACAACAACGCCCAGGAACGATTTCTCGTCCATGTTTTCCCCAGCGGCAACGCCGGCCAAAGACTGGATGTTCATGTTGAGCGGCATGCCGTCCAGAGCGCTTCTGATTTTGGATTCCGGCTGTTCATGGCTTGGCATGCGAGCGGGCGAAACTCTCTTTGAGACCCAGCCGAACATCACTGAGAATGCGGCGGCGGCAACGATCGCGGAGAGGACCGGGATTAAAGGGAGCCACGGAGAGACGCTCGCTCCTGAAACGCTCGTGAACGCGGAGGTGGAGAGCCAGACTCCAATGAGGGCGAGTATTTTGAGGGTTTTGTCCAGGCGGTTCAAGATCGGTTCAAGGGCGTCCGCGATGCGGCTCAAGGCGAAGCGCGCTTCGTCGGGCGAACGGCTTTTCTGCGCGCGGGCCGCGAGGCTGATCGCCTGGGAAAGATTTTCGCGCGCACCGTTGATTGAAGGGAGAGAGGTGCTCTGAGAATCCATGAACCGAATGATGTTTTGGATTTCGTCCGGAACCTTCAGGAACCACTGAACGATTGAACGGTGAATGTTTTTGTCCCGGGTCAAGCGGCGCGCATGTTCCAGGCTTGTGGCCTCGCTCCAAATTTGGAGCGCTTTGCCGCGCAGGGTTTTTGCGTTCTTTCGGATAAGCGCGCCGTTCTTGCGGTCCGAACTCCTGTTTTGCTCAGAATCGTCACCCGTCCGGGCAAAGGCGGCGCGCAAAGTTCTGGCCTGGTCGAGTTGCGCGGACAGAACGGCTGAGGGAGACGGGGTCTTGGATTCGTGTCTGACAAGCGCTTTCGCTGAATTGATCAGCCGCTCCTGAAGGTCTCTGTCCGTTTCATATGCGTCCGCAAATGTTCTCATGCGGCGCAGGAGCTCTCCCGGACTGTTGTCCAATATTTTTCGAAACTCTTCGGGTGTGCGCACATCCGTTTTGATGAGGAGGATTTTGTCTTTCAACGGAATTTGCAGGATCCCGATCTTATAACAATAGGAAAGGTCGGTGTTTCGCAGATCCAACCCGCACGCGGCCAGGACGGCTTTCACCTTCGCATCGTCCATGCGTAAATTAAGGATGTCGTTCCTTCCGAGCCAGGCAAGGTGATCGGCCGTAAAGATTCCATAACTATTTAATTCATGAACATCTTCGCCGGGAAGGCCAAGATTTTCAATGGGAGTGGAAGTTGGAAGACGCGCCTTTTTTGCTCCGGAATAAAAGTTGGCGGCCATCAGGACGAGGAGGGTCACGGCGGCAGAGACGATTTCTCCCCGCGCGAAGAAAATTGACGCAACCATGACAATGCCGGGCAAATGCACTTTGGTTGCATTCCCTTCCCTTCTCACCTGGACGAGAGAAACTTTTTGGCCCGCAGGAACAAACCGCTCATCCAGGCCCCTGTTCCAGAATGTTTTGATCTTTCCGTTCACTCTGAGCCCAAGCCCGGTGTATTCTCTGGCGAAAAATGGTTTCACATCGTCGCTCGGGTGTTTCGCGAGCATTTCGCGGACGGCGATAACGACGTCGTGGCCGCTCACGGTTCCGTCTGCCGAAGGCTCCATCCTCAGGACGATTTCTTCTCCGGCGTCCCTGGCGACTTTGCGGTTAAAATCCTTGAGCGAAACAATGACTTTTCCCTTTCGGGCTTCTTCGCGTGCTATCTTGTCCCTCGCGGCCTGAATGTCTTTTTTTATGGCTTCAGCCGCTTCAGAACTGTCCGCGTCCAACAGGTGGATTTCAGCGGCGTCAATTTCTCCGGAATCCAGAGCGGCGCGGGCCAGCTTGATTGCCGATTTGCTCAATTCCCGCTGACGAATTTCCTTTTTATGTGATTCTTTCTCTTCCTTCTTCTTCGATTTTTTTGCCAGACGGGATTCTTCCTGTTTGATCCTGTCCCGTTCATTTCGGCTGAGCCCGGAGGGATGAGGCGCGGCGGGCGCTTGATCCGGCTGATGCCTGAGTTTTTCCCTGCGTCTTGCCTCGCTGATTGTTCCGGTTATCAGATTCATCAGATAGCGTTTCAATCCTTTGTCTTTCGGGTTCAGAGCATCCATTTTATTATAGGCTTCAATCGCTTCCTGATATTCACCAGTTTCCACGAGGGAACCGATGTGTTCCTGATAAAACATCAAAAGCAGATCCATGGGGAATGCGCCGGAAAGGAGCATGGGCAGGGCTTTTCTTTGAACTTCAATTGCGGCGCGATGGTTTAATCTGGTAAACAACGCACTGCTTCTGCCTTTGAGGATCAGCATGTTAAAATTGATAAACCGCGGATCGTCCTGAGGGATCCGTTCATCCGCCTTGTCAAACAGGGTCAGGGCTTTCACGATCAATCCGGCATTAAAAAAGCAGAAAGCGGACATCGCGTTCATGGAGCCGACCCAAATCGGATCCGCATGTTTATTTTCTTCAGCGAGCCGTTCGAAGGTTTCAGCGATATTCTTCCACTCATTGCGGTTTTGCAGGGACATCGGCTGATGGCGCATCTGTTTATAGATCGTGATTGCGTTTTGAAGATCTTTCTGAGCGACAGAAGGAAGCTCATCCATGTTTGCTGGATAGAACTGAATGGCGCGGTCAAAGAATTGAAGATATCTCATATCGTTGTTTTGTGCGAAGGCGGAGGCAAAGACTGCCGCGATAAAAAGGGTTCCGGCCAGACTGTTCCAGAGCGCAAGGCCGATGAAGATCGGAACGAGCACGATCAATTTGGTGTCGATCGATGATCTGGATTCAAGTTTTTTAAGAGCATCCTTCGCGGCTAATCTGAAGGAATAATCCAAACTTAAATCCCCGCTGATCGCCTGGAGAATTGCGGACACTTTGTCGGTTTGAGGGTCGTGGTGGACTCTGGCGATTGTCTTTTGAAGCAAAGGATTTCCGTCGATGTATGGAATCTGCGCCAAGAAAAATTCGTTGGCTTCGCCCATCAGCCTGAAGGCGGTGGCAACAGCCGGATCATCAAACATGGACTGTTCTGCAGGAAGATTCAGGACGCCTCTCAACGGCATCGGTTCTTGTCCCATTTTCATGTTCAGGGCTTTTTTCAGATTTTCTAGCGCGGCAATCCTCCGGTTCAGGCCGACTTCATTTTGTGTTCTTTTGATGAGTTGATTGAGTTCCTCGTCCGGCGTTGTGAGGCTGTCCGCAAACGCTTCTGCGGATTTGACGGCTTCATCAAACTTCGCCAGACCCTCCTGAAAGCTCAGCATGAGGGTCCGGACCATGCGGGCATGAGTGTTGAATTTCTTGAATTCCTGATTTTCAATGATGGAGGAAAGCGAAGAGATCATGTTCTCGAGGTGAATTTCCGCAAGCACATACATCTGATCGAATAAAGACGTCAAAACATATCGGGGCAAACCCATTCCTTTCGCAAGGCGGGTATTGAATCCATGCGGGACATGCATGAATTCAAACGTATCTTTTAGCGCCGCAGTGTGCCGGAGGGACGTCAAAGCGTTGTCAACGGCTTGGGCGGCTTTTTGCGCGGGATTTGTTTTGCGTCCGGGATTAGGCTGGATTTCCCCCGTGGCGTGGCGGGGCCGGATCGCATCGAAAGGCGGATGGGTGTCCCGGTCTCTGTGCCTGACCATGAAACCAGGTGCCCGGCGGCGCATAAAGGGGTCTTCGGTCATAGAAACGCCCAACAACTTCCGCGCTATTGAACGGATTTCTTCGGAATGTTTGGGGAGTGTCCTTGCGGCGTTCTCGAGGACCTCCCGGGATTCCTCCGTCTTTCCTGCAATCGACAAAACATTCGCGTGGACCATGTGGGTGAAATAAACTCCCGCGAACTCCGACATCGCGGCTTTGCTGATTTGAATGGCCTCTTCGATCAGAGCAGGGTTGGGAACTTTTTCTCCCGCATAAGCCAGGCTGAGCGCCAGCGCGTATCGGACAATATAAAATTGCGGGAATTTCTCATAAGCCGAACGGGCGATTTCAACGGATTCCGGCAGATTGATGGATCTGTATATCCGGGCTTTTTGGACAAGCAGATGAGCTTCCAGTTCATCGAGATCGTTGATGAAATGAGGCTCGCGGTTCGGGAGCGTCCGCAAAATCGATATATCACGCAGGGCGGCATCCAAAAGTTGCAGAGCCTCTTCCCTCTTCCGGGTTTCGACATAAATTCCCGCGAGCATGGACAAACAATTGAGGCGGTCGAGCGATGGATCTGTGAAAATTTGGAGGTTTAGTTTCAGCCGGGTTTCAGCTTCCGCGGTTTTGCCATTTTTAATGAGGTCAATGGCGATGAAAGTTTGCGGACTCAATTTTTTGGCCGTCTTTCGGAATTGGCCGGAGCCCTGATATTTCAAGCGATAGGAATCCGCGATTTGGACCAGTTTCATCTCTCCAATGACTGCCTGGGTGAATGCCCCGAAAGTGAGGAGGTCCCCCGTTGTGATCGGATTGGCCATTCTGACCGCAATCTGACGGCGCGCTTTCTCCTGGAGCGCGTGAAATTCAGGATGATCTTTCACCCGTTCTGCGAGGTCCGCGGGAGAAAATACCGTCATGCGCTGGGAAACGCAATAGTCCTTGAGATGCGTTTCCTTGGCCCGTTCATAAGCCTTTCCGAATTCCGGGCCGTTGAGCGCGCCGGTATAGGGGGTGCTAAAGAGCCTGCTCGGCATCGATTCTCCGCTCAAATCGATCAGGCAATATTTTGAATAGAATATGGCTTTGCCGCCAATATTCCTCAATCGGTCCCTCCAGCTGTCCTGATAGAGGAGCCGAGGCCATCCGTCACTCGCAATCACGATGCCTTTGAGTTGATGCTTTCTCAACACGGATGTTCCCTCCGGCGGGACTGGAGGAACCTCTATGAAACCCATCTGCCGCCCTGCGATATCCATCAAATGATATTCGAGATTCGGAATCTCATAGAACACGGTTTTCGATGTCCCAAACGCCATGAGGGGCGCCGCCAAATAAATCCCATAAGCGGCGCTGAGGCCGGCCAGCCAATAAAGGATGGGATTCTGGAGAACGGTTCCGGCATATGCCGCTGTCAGCGCAACGCCCAGAACAGTTTGGGCGATGGGAAGTGCGGGGCCGGGGTTCTGAACCTGGTTCCGGAGATCGCTCAGAAGCTTTCTTCCGTCCGGACTTTCGAGATAGGTGCGCACGCTCGGATAACTTCTTTCGCGGGAGAGTTCCTTCTCAAGCAATTCGAGAAGTTCCCGTTTGTCTTCAGTTTCTGCAAGGTGCGCGAGCCGTTTGCCCATGTTCTCCATCATGAGGGAACGGGAATATTCAAGATTGTCGCCCCTGACGGAAGAGATCGATTCAACAAACTTTTTTAGTATGGCTTTCCATCTCGCCCTGGCGGTATAACTTATGATGCTGACTCGCTTGTCGAGAGGCAATTGGGGTTTGGCTTCCGGCCTTTGTCCTGCGGGGGTGTAACGATAGGCTGAGGGATTGTTCGTTCCCAAAAGAGGATCCGAGGCAACCTCATCGCGCATTTGATGATGTTCGTCCCTGATGGGAACGAGGCGGGGTTGCGGCGCGAATGTTTCTTTGAGAACGGCCGCGAAAGATTTCCAGTTGCCTTTGACGGGGACGATGAGCTGTCCAAAAGGAGAGATCAGCCCGATCCAGCGGAGGACATAGGGCTCTTTGAGCCAGAGGACGGCGTCATGTTTCACCTCCCAATTTATAAAATCGAACCAGAACCGGTGTCCGATCGCCCTGACTTTGAGGTCCCTGGGATCTGTTTCCAGCAACGAAGGCAGTTCTCCCTCATAAACGCGAAGCAGGTTTTGAGGGTCTTTGATTTTGGACACCACCGGGGAGAATAAGACTTTTAGCAAAGCATATCTATAGATCCCCATTACCAGAAGTAAAGTAAATATACGATTGATATTTACGAGGTCGGCGGAAGCAATGATTGCAATCATAAGGGGCAGACACGGCATCTGGGACGCCTTGAAGGTTGCGAGCGTCTGCAGCAGGATAAAGGGCATTGAAGGCTCTTGGTTAGAGGAATCGCCGCCGATAAATGGAACCCTTCCGAAGTCAACCGAGACTTTGGGAAGATTGATGAATTCATGAGCCCCTCGGGCGGAGGCGAGAGTCAGAGCGATCTTAACAAGAACGTCCAGGATGAAGAAGGAAAGTATGAAATTTATAACGAGGTATGTCACAATAAACATTTTGGTCAATACCCAGCCAATACCCGCAACAGTTAGCGTTTTCACATATATTACAAACACTTCTTTCGAATTTTTCGGGCCCTTGGGGTTGCTGTCCGGTTCAAAACCGGAATGATTGTCAAAGTTCCCGCCGGACCCGGAAGTGAGCGCGGATTCTCCGCCGAAAATGTTGAAGAGGGAATGGACGATATATTGGAGCAGGACCAGGGTCAAGGGAACGACGATGGCGATATTGAGATAAAAATTGGAAGAGAAATGGAACCACCAGAGAAACGAATGCGGAACCAAACCCGTTTGCGAGCCCAGAAGGCCCAGGACGATCCCGATGATTATGCTTAAATGCGCGGCGAAATAAAGGTACGCGAAGGCCATTTCCCTGTATTTTCTCTGGCTCTGTGCCTTGACCGAATCAGGGTTCCATTCATGCTCATCCATGAAAGCGTTCCACAAAGCTTCGGCCCTTTCATAATTTCCAATACTGAAATAAACCATGATATGCAGAAGAGTCCCCATCTCCCAGGCGCCGGCGATGAAACATCGAACTATCCATTTGGGCAAAAATGAAAAAGTTTCGTATGTTTTTCGGGAGGTCATCTCGCCGCCGAGGATCACCGGCGCGGCGGGCGACTTGTGGACAAATTTCCAAAGAGTTTGAGAAATGTCTCCGGCGCTTTCGATGGGTATTTTAAGACGCGTATCGGTGATCATCTTGGCCAGGCATTCTTGCCACAGTTTTTCAACCTGCGATTGATTTAAGTCGGCGGAATCAGGAAATTTTATTTCAAATTCATTTTTCAGTTCTTCAGACAATAAATCGAAATTCACATTCCACGGGGCCTCAAACCCAAAACAGGCGATTGCGTAGACATAAAAATTCAATTTTGCGGCGGGAGACAGCGCCGCGAGCAGGTTCCTGAAATCGCCCTCCGGCAGATCAAAGGAGTAAGTGATCAGCCAACTTGAATACCTGGCCCGCGGATCGTTAAGCGTTTGCGCGAGAGCGGACACCCCGTCATGGTCGAGGGCTCTGTGATTCACGCGGCTTTCATAGCTGTTGTCCGATCGATGGACGAGCCTTGCCAGCACATACGGACAAATCTCAATGGCACCCTCCTGCTTCAGGGCTTCAATCGATTTTTCCAACATGGTTCCCGACATGACGGAGTCATCAACGAAAATCACCCTCTTTCCGGACACTAAACTCGGATTATCGAGGAACATTCCCCTTAATAATTTATAACGCCCTTCTTTCGTGGGCCACAAGGAATAGTCGGGTCCGATCCGCCCTTCAGGGAAGTCCGCATTCAAGCCCTCGTGCGGAAGGTTCAGGGTCTGCGCAACTTTCTCGGCAAGGACGGAGCAGGCCCCGGGGATGCGGGTTCCTCCGGGACTCACGATGACCCATTCGGCGGGATTAAATTCCACGCTCGTTTTCAGGTCGCCTGCAATTCTGTCCGCAAGTTCGTCCCCGAACCTTTGACCTTCGGACGGTCGCCCAAGTTTCAGATAAGAATAGGCGAGGGCCAGGTTATTTTCGTCCGCTGAACCCTCTTCGATGGTGTAAAGCGCGGTCAGCGGCATCACTTTTGCTTTCTGGAAAAGCGTGGGGTTTCTGTCCGGTTCAAAACCGGAATGATTGTCAAAGTTCCCGCCGGACCCGTCAGCGTGAGATGACATCTGCAGGTCATTGCGGTCTCCCCGCGTCAGGCGATAATCCGGCAGTGCCTGGATATTCCAATAGATGTGCATGGCAATCGACAAGACAATTCCCAGAACGCCGCCGCCCACGAGCTGGGCATAAAGACGGAGTCCGACGGCGGTCCCCGGCCACAAGTTGTCAGCAGGAAAACGGGTTCCAAGAACGGTCATCGCCGTCAACATTATCATCCCAAAACTTCGCGCAAGAACCTGAAGGAAAGGGATCCGGCTGTTGTCGTGGCGCTTGACGGACAAAACCTGTCCGAAAATCGTGACGAGCATTGAGGCGATTATGAGCCAGCGCATGGAGAGATAGAGACCGTCGGTGAAGACGAGCGTGTGCTCATAAACGATGAAAATGCCGACGCTCAAAACGGCGGGCAATCGGCCCATGATCAGAGAGAGCCAGGGCCCGTCTTCTTTTGTCGGCAAACCAAGGTCTTCGATGACGGGAATTCCCAGCCATCGGTGTTTTTCCTGCGCAAGCCATTTCTGGACGCGGTTCCCCGATTGCGCCCACCGGTCCAGCTCCGCAAGGACGGTGGGGCGGGTCAGATGGAAGGTCCGGTTTGCGGAATTGTCCGGCGAAGCGCGCAGGGCCCCAATTTTTGAGGGGAGAGCGAAGAGAATCATTTTGGCTTTGATATAAAGCGAGGGTTGGAGCGATGCAACCTCTTTGATTTTGTCGTCGGCGAGGGTAACCGTGGACACGATTTCTTTTCCCCCAACTCCTTTCAAGGTCATGCGGAAAGAATTTCCGATCTGTTCCGCCGTCAGTTTGAATTGAGCGCCGAGAGGATGAGAGAGAAATTGGAATGCTGATTCGCGAGTGAGAGCGCCGCCTGCGGGGTCAAAGATTGCCGCAATGAGTGACGCGCCCAGGAGGCGGACGCGGTCTGCGAAGGGGTTTTGCGCGACGAAAAGTTTGTCGCCGTCGAAGAGTTTTTCCAGAGGGGTTTTTTCCTGAGTGAAGACGGAGAGATATTCCGTGCCGGACCGGTTTTCGATGTGGGTTATTTTGGGGGAAAGCGTGATGACGGCGACGTTCTGTTTCGCGAGTATTTTTGAGACGCCTTCCGTGTGGTATCCGCCTGTCACGAGAAGGGAAATTTTGGATTTGTTTTCTTTAATCTGCCGGAGGAAGTTTTTGCTTATGGCTTGGTCTCTTTGTTCCGCGTGCTCAAAAAACGATTCAAAAGAAGCCAAGATTGCGGGTCCCCCTCCACGGGAAAAAATTTCCAAATGGACGGCGGTTTCTTGGTATTCCACCCATTCATCTGGGGTGAGGGAAAAATCTATCAGTTTTTGCGTCAGGTGGAGGCGGCGGGACTGAGCGATGAGATCGGTTTCGGGTTTGGAGCGGGCGAGGGATTGATAAGTTGAGGCTTCGAGTTTATGGATGTCCGCGAGAAATTGTTCCGGCTTGATCTGGTCGGAGAGGAGGACATAACGCAGATATGCGGTCATCGACGGAAAATCGCTCAGGCGGACTCCGTTCTTTTCGCACAGAGTTTTCAGATAACCATAAAAATCCGTGTGGCGCACTTTCCCGGACCGATATTGCAGGCTCGCGCTCACCAGGCGTTCCGTGTCCTGTTTCGTGAGATTTTTCAGCAGGGACTGAATGACGCTGGACCTCTCCGCCTCAACCTGCGCGAAATTCAAAGCCTTTTCCATCTCCAGGGCGCGGAGGAAAAGCGTGGTCATTTCGGTTTTGCCCTTGAGCTGTTTTACATAATCGCCCAGAGGCAGAGTTCCTTTTCTATAGGCCTGAACGCTTGAGTCAAATTCGAGCAGGGGCGGGCTGAAGACGGATTGTTTTTTCTGTTCAAGTTCCTGTTCCTGCCGTGCGATGCTTTGCTTGATCTCGGGGACTTTTCCGACGGACTCCCTGTAGGCTGAGACATGGCCGTTATAAAGAGCCGGATCGTCGATGCCGATGATTTTTGTTTCATGGGTCCCCGAGAGGGCGGCGTGGATGGGGCCTGAAATTTTGTTTTCGCGCAGGAGATAATCCGCGGTTTTGCGGACGGCGTTTTGGTCTTTGAATTCTCGGAAACGGGAAAGATTGACCGGCTCAAACGCGCCTTCGAGAGCGACGAAATCGATGCGTCCCTGGCCGATCAGTTCCTCAACGGATTTGCTGATGTTTTGCTGGGCCTCTGAATTTTGGTGGACGTCCTGGATATAGATGACCAGGGAATCGGACGGCTTCCATCCTGCGGGGAAGTTTGCGGATTTCAGGTTGGCGAAAGCCAGAGGGAGTTTAAGATGGGTTGCGGGAAGAATTGCGCCTGCGTTGAGCTCGGAGTTCTCTGTCGAAGGAATCTGGGGCCGGACGCGGGGCAGAAGGGCGGGCTCCATGGCGGGAAGCTGGGCCAGGAGCGTGACGGACGCTTTGCGCTCTTTCCAGAAATTCTTTGCGGGCTCGATGGCGGAAAAGGCCACATGGACATAAACAAAGACGAGACACATCCCCAAAGATGTGCCGCGGACCCAAAATGGAAGAAGACCCCGGTTGTGCGATTTCATCGATTGTTTTTGATCCCTTATATTTTACACGAACGGCATTCATTTGACCTAAACTTTTTGTAAACTTTTTGTAACATTTTGGGCAAAGAAAATTTGCATTTTGCCTCGTATAAAACTTATAATCTCTTTATGAAAAACAGAATCCGCTGGGCAGGAATTGTGATTGGAATTTTGTCCGTTTCCCAGGTCTCATGGTCCAAAAAGCCCCCCGAACTCCGCCTCGCGATCGATAACCCTTTTTTCTCTCCGAACAGAGACGGTTCCAGGGACATTCTCCCCATCCCCGTGATTGCGGAGGGATTCAAAAAGATCGAAAACTGGGAGGTCCGCATTGAGGACGCCAACGGCGGGGCGAAGCGGTCTTCTTCGGGGCAGAAAAAAGTTCCTCCCCAGCTCCTTTGGGACGGGCTCGACGATTTCGGGGCGGTTGTTCCCGAAGGCAATTATCAGATCTCTTTCGCTCTGTGGGACACGAAACTCGGGATCGTGAGCGCGCCCACGATGACCGTTTCCGTCGATTTCACGCCGCCCACCGTTTCGATTTCCCAGAACAAAAAGCCGTCGGCCGAGGATCCTTCCGTGGGGTTCCTCATGTCTGCGGTGGATTTGTCCGGCATTGAATCCTGGAAATTTGAAGCGCAGGAAGTTTCGGGCAAATCAATTTATGTCCAGTCGTCTTCCGGATCCTTGCCTTCAAGCCTGAGCTGGAAACCGGACGCGGGCGCTCTGGCCCTTGGGAAAGGCGTCGGCATGCTCACGGTTTTTGACAGGGCCGGGAACCATAACACTTCAGCGCCCATTGAAATTTATTTCGGGAAAGCGGTTCCTGTTCCCGTGAAGGCGCCGGTTCGCGCTCAGGAAAATCTCGCCAAAAAATATCTGCAGATGACGACCATCATTTCCGTGGCGGATCTTTTCGGGCAAAACGCCGACCGAACATCGGTTCTCAAACCGCAAGCTTCCTCGTTTCTGAATCCCCTGGCGCAGACCCTGAGCGGCACTCCGGGCGCCCGGGCCGTGATCCTCGGCCATGTGGACGCCCAGGCCGCGCCCGCTGAGGCCAAGGCTTTGTCCAGCCATTTCGCCTGGCAGATCTTCAGCAGTCTGGTCAACCAGAAGGGCATCGACAAAAATTCTCTGACGGTGAAGGGCCTTGGAAACGATGTCCCCGTGGGACGGGACAAATCCGCCATGACCCGCGCGCGCAACCGGCGGATCGAGATCCAGATTTTTCTTCCGGACACATCGGCGCAATAACCATGAAAAAACTTTTTAAATATCTTTTGATCGCCGCGGGGATTTTTGCGGTTCTGGCTTTTGCGGCTGTCCTCACTCTCAAAAAAATGTTTCCGCCGGAAAAAATCAAAGGCATCATCACCGCGAAAATATCCGAAAACCTCGGGCGCGAAGCGCGTTTGGGCGCCGTGGACGTCGGCCTGATCAAAGGGATCCAGATCCATGATTTCGCCGTCTCCGAATATCCGGACTTTAAGGCCGGGACTTTCCTTGAAACCAAAAATTTCACGCTCAAGATCAATTTCTGGCCGCTCCTCCAGAAAAAACTGGCCATCGACAAAGTTATTTTGGATTCCCCCCAAATCACCGTCATCCGGAACGCCGACGGCAAAACTTTCAATTTCTCCACTCTCATGAAATCCCCTCCGGCAAAGGCCGACGCTCCAAAAGCCCCTGAAATGGCGAAAGACGAAGGCCCCAAGTCCGTTTCACTGACCATTTCTCAGGCGTCCTTGATCAACGGGAAAATTGAGTTCGTGGACAAGAGCCCGGAAAAAATAAAACTGGATTTGAACCCGATCAACCTCACGGTCACGGGGACCGAACTGGACAAACCCATGGCCCTGGATTTTTCGCTCAAGGCGGCGGGAAACTTTAAAGGCAAAAGCGTGAACGCTTCCGTGGCGCTCAAATGCGTCGTGGACGCTCTCGCTCAGAGGGTCAACATTGAAAACCTCAGCGCGACCCTTGCGGAACTGTCCCTGGATCTCAAGGGCAAAGTTCAGGGGTTCGCCAAGCCGGACCTGGATGTTTCCGTCTCGCTGAAGGATTTTGATTTCAAACAGATCAGCCGTTGGGCGAGCCTCCCGAAAGAGCTGTCCCTTTCCGGGTCCCCCGCCGTGAACCTTTCCATCAAAGGGCTTTTGACTTCCTTTGATTGCGACCTTGAGGCGGATTTTTCCAAAATGGACATCGGATATTCCGGCGCGTTCGCGAAGTCCGGGTCAACGCCCATGACTCTGGCCTTCTCGGGGAACATCAAAAATCAGAATGACATCGACATCAAAAAACTTTCTCTCAAGCTCAGTGGTTTTGAGCCGGTCATCAAGGGCAGCGTCAAAAATATTCAGTCCGGCAATCCTGTCATAAAAATTGAGCTCGGCTCGGGCCCCTTCGACATCCAAGGGCTTGCAGGGATGATTTCGGCCGCGAAAAATGTTCAGCCGTCCGGCAAAATCGGGCTCAAGGTCAGCGCCCAGGGGACTCCAAAAGCGTTGACCTATTCCGGCGGACTGAACTTGTCGGGTCTGGGCGCTCTCGTCGATAAATATTCGATCGAAGGGGTTTCGGGAGACGTCAGCTTCACGGAAAACCAGGTGGAAATCTCCAAACTCGCGGGCAAGATGGGCGTCAAAGACAAAGGGAGTTCGGACTTTGATCTCAGCGCCCTGGTCAAAAACTTCTCCAATCCGGACATCACTCTGAACGCGAATTTCCAGACTTTGGATTTGGGCATGTTTATGAGCGATGAAAAGAAGAAGGAAGGTTCTGACTCTCCCAAGGACGAAAAACCCGCCTCCAAAACACAGGCGGCATACAAAGGTCCCGTGATCAAGACTCAGGGACAAGTCAAAATCGCGAAACTCCTCTATCCCAAATTCGACGGACAAAACACTTCGGTGTCCTGGAAACTTGCCGGTGTGACGCCCATCCTGGACAAGATCAACGGAACGGCTGATTTTCAAATGGGGAACGGGAAGATCAATAAAATCCCCCTGCTCGCAACGATTGCTCCCATCCTCCATTCCGATCCTTCCGCTCTGGCTTTCACAAAGATGGGCGGGCACATGAATTTCACGAACGGCACGGGCAGGACCGACGATTTTCAGATCAATTCCCCCGTTGCCGATCTTTATGCCAAAGGAACGGTTTATTTGCCGACCTCCTTGCCGGACATGACGCTCACGGCAAAACTGCCCAAGGGCTCGCTCGGCGGAACGATGGCGGAATTCTCCAATGATGCCGAGGGGCGGCCGACCTTCGCGTTCAAAATGAAAGGAAGCTGGAAACCGGTTCTCGACACATCTCAAATGCAGAAAAAAGCGGTTGAAAAAGCGACGGACGAAATCAAAAAGAAAGCCGCTGACGTTCTGCAGAACGAAGGCAAAAAACTTCTTGAAGGAATATTCAAAAGATAATGACGGATAAATCAGCGTCTGCAAATTTCGATGAATTTTTGGCGCATTTCGGCAAAACGCTCAGCCGGATCAACCTTTATTCCCTGAACCATCCTCTCGTTCAGGAATCGGTCAAGGCTTCGTTTGAAAGTCTTGACGCTTTCCTGAAAGACGAACCCGAAGTGGTGCTTGCGACTTCCGAGGGCAAACTTCTCCTGAACGGAACGATCCTCAACGGCATTGCCTCCATCCAGCAGATGCTGGTCCAATTTTTTGAAAAGAACCATCTTTATAGCCTCACGTTCAAGCGCGGGCTCGCCGTCTCAGAAATTTCTTCCTTCTATAAACTGTTCACGGGCAAAAAAGAGGACATGAAGAACCCGGAAGAGTTTTCAAAATTCCTGACCGATGAAAAAGTGACGAACATTTCCATCAACGCCGCTTTCTTCTCCAAAGTTTCAGAGAAGGGAGACCCCGTTGAGGGCGGAGACGGCGGTCCCGCGAGAACTGCGGAGTCAAACCGCGAAAAAACCTCTTCCATCATGCAGAAGATGGAGAACATGTCCCTCGACAACATGCTGAGGGAAATCATCAGCCAGGCCATTCCTGATCCGGAAGACCAAAAGAAAATCTATGAAATCATTTTCCGTCAGATTCAGGGCGAACTGAACCAGCAGGTGGAAAAAGCCACTCACGCGATCAAAGAGGAAAAACAGAAGGTCACGAACGAGCAGGAGCGGACCGAATCCGTCGTGCAGAACGTCGCGGAAGGCGTGATGGTCGTGGACCTGGAAGGGAAAATCGTGATGATGAACCCTGTGGCGGAAAAAATATACGGAAAAAGTTTCAATGAAGTGAAAGGCCGGAAAGTGGACGAGCTTGCGGGCGACGAAATCATGATCACTTTTGCCAAAGAGTTTGGAACCCCTTCCGACCGCTCGATTTCCAGGGAAGTTTTGATTCAGAGCAACCTGGCCACTCAGAGGCTCATCAAACAGAGCACCGCCATGATTGAAAACCCCGACGGCAGAGTGGTGGGAATCATGTCGATCCTGACCGACATCGCCAAACAGCGCGAAATGCAGAGGATGCAGGACCAGTTTTTGGCCAATGTCACGCACGAGCTCCGGAGCCCCCTCACCGCGATCAAAGCGTCTTTGGGGACGCTTGCGACCGACGATGAGATAAAATTTTCAGATTCTCAAAAGAACATGCTCAACATCGCCAACCGGAACATTGACCGGCTCGCGCGGCTGATCAACGATATCCTCGATTTCGCCAAAATTGCCGAAGGCAGGATCACCATCAACACCAAGCCGCTCGACACCAAAGCGCTTTTGAACGACATTGTCACCAGCCTTCTCCCCTGGGCGCAGAACAAACAGATTTCATTGTCTTATGCTCCTGAAGGGCCAGTTCCGAGAGTCATGGCGGACGCGGACCGCATCATCCAGGTGCTGGTGAACCTCCTTTCCAACGCCATCAAGTTCACCCCGAAGGAAGGAAAAATCACCCTCACAACGAAGTCGTCCCCCCTGGCTGTCAGGATTTCTGTGACGGACACGGGGCCGGGCATCCCCAAGGCGGACCAGGAAAAAATATTCCAGAAATTTTTCCAGCTGAAACAAACACAGAAGATGGATACGCCCGGAACGGGGCTCGGACTTTATATCACCAAAAAAATTATTGAGCTTCATCAGGGCGAAATCGGTTTTGAAAGCGAAGAGGGCAAGGGCACGACATTCTGGTTCACCCTGCCTCTGGTCCCCGAATCCGCCGTCAAGGAAACTCAGAAAACTCAGGCGCAGAAAGCGGCAGAGCAGAAGAAAAGTTGGCTCTCGCGTTTTTTTGGCCGCTGATTTTTATAGAATACATAACCTGATTCTCAAGGAGGGGTGCGTGAGTGGCTTAAACGGCTCGCCTGGAAAGCGTGTGTCCTTTAACCGGGACCGAGAGTTCGAATCTCTCCCCCTCCGCCAAGTTTTCAATCCAACCCTTTTTTCCCTCTTGAAATAAGCCCCTTTCCCTGATACGCTTCCGAGGGAGATGGCAGAAACTTCAACCTTACGGCTTGCCAACCGCGCTCAGCTTTCGGCGCGGCTCGCGATGCGCTTTTCCAATGTCCTTGAAATGTCAGAGGAAGACGCTTCCCGCCTGACCCAACTGCTTGAATCCGATCCCCTCTTCCAGAAACTGTTCCGCGCCGAGCACCCGGATTGGAAAGTGTTTTCCCGTGCCCGGTTCCCCGGGAGCCGGCTTTCAACTTCGTTTTATGAAATCCCCGAAAAAACTCAGGCCCCGTCCAGCCCTGAAATTGAATCCGTGCTTGAGAAGCAATCCGGCCTCGTCGAGAAAATCAAAACGATGGGCGTGGAACGATATGAAAAATATTTTCTTTATGAAGACGGAGAAAAAACGGTCCGCGAGATCTCCTCTGAATTGGGCGTGAGCGAAGAGTTTGTGAAGCAGGTGAGGGCTTTGACCGACGCCGTCATGATGAACCCGGACTTCTTCGCTTCAAAAACAGCGCCCGGGATCGTGGCGAGCGAGCGGAGCACCTGTCTGGCCCAGATTCACGGCGTCACCGGCGGACAGACGGAAATTTCATTTTTTTCCCCAGGGATGGCTTTGGGCACCTATAAAGTCGATTATGAAAAGCTGAAGAAGCTGAAAGACTCGGTCTTGACCGACAAGGAAAAAAAATCGATTCAGGACACCCTCCGAAACCTGGAGATGATTAATTCGCGCCGGACTTTGATTTTCAGAGTGTTGACGCTCCTTCCCAAATGGCAGGTGGCGTTTTTCCTGAACCGCGACTGGGACCATTTGAGGCCCCTCTCTCAGAAGGAGGCGGCTCAGGAACTCAAAGTCACTCCCGCCGCTGTTTGCCGCGCCATACAGGACCGGTCTGTTCTGGTTTTTGAGGATCAGGAGGTTTCCATCTGCGAGTTTTTTCCGTCAAGAAAGGACATCAACAAGAGGAAACTGACGGGCTTCATCCGCGGCAACGGCGCGCTCACGGACAAGGAGATTCAGGGCGTTCTGGAAAGGGATTTCGGGATCAAGCTTTCCCGCAGGTCTGTGAACGTCTATCGAAACGAGATTTTGAAAAACCTTAGAAAGAAAAACTGATTTCCGCTCAGGCCTTCTTCATCGCGTGACATTCCCTCGCGATCTGCAGTTCCTCGTTCGTCGGGACCACCATCACCAGGACTTTTGATTCGGCGTCGGAAATGACCGTTTCGTTCGCGCGGTTTTTCCGGTTGTCCAGCCGGAGGTTGAAGAATTCGTATTTCTCGCAGATCCGCCTGCGCAGGAAATGGGCTTTCTCGCCGATCCCCCCCGTGAAGATCAGGAGGTCAATGCCCCCAAGCGCCGCGGCATAGGAGGCGATGAACCTCTGGATGCGATAGACGAACATTTCGAAGGCGAGTTCGCTTCTGTGCCTGCCTTTCAGTTCATCTTCGCGGAGTTCGCGCACGTCGTGGCTGGAATCTGAAATCCCTTTGAGGCCGCCCTTCCTGAACATCATGTCTTCCACTTGTTCGAGGGTATATCCTTTCCGCAGGAGATAAATCACGATTTCAGGATCGAACGAGCCCGAACGGGTCCCCATCATGACGCCGTCCAAAGGCGTGAAGCCCATGGAAATTTCGATGCTTTTGCCCCCTTCGATCGCGCAGATGCTCGCTCCGCTCCCCAAGTGACAGCTCACGATCCTGTAATCCTTGATGCTTTCCCTGAGGATTTCCATGGCTTTCCTGGAAACATATTTGTGGGAGATCCCGTGGAACCCATATTTTCGGATTTTATATTTCTCGTAGAGTTCATAGGGCAGGCCGTAAAGATAGGCCTTGGGCGGAAGCGTCTGGTGGAAAGCGGTGTCGAAGACGGCGTTGTTGGGAATTTCGGGAAACGCTCTTTGGCAGGCGCGGATGCCGGCGAGGTTGGCTGGGTTATGGAGCGGGGCGATGTCGGCCAAAGCCTGAATGTCCTGGCAGACTTCTTCAGTCACGCGGACGGCGTGCTTATATTTTTCTCCCCCGTGCACGACGCGGTGGCAGATTTGATCGATCTTGAAACCCTGGGTCACTTCCTGAATGAGCGGCGCCAGGATTTCTTCCGACGGAACGATGTTTTCCCGGATCCCCTGAGCCAGGACTTTTTCCTCGGGCATGGAGAGGATTTGATATTTGAAGGAGCTTGAACCTGAATTGAGGATGAAAGAGTTCATGGCTGGTTTTGCGCGGCCCTGCGATAGAGGTTCACGGACCTGCGGGACGCTTTAAGTTTATGCCGCTGCTGGAGCAGGTCTTTGAGCTGGGAATCTGAAATGGATTTCCTCTCGGGTTCCGGGAGGCTTTCGAGAATTTCCGAAACCCAGCGGATGGCGGAACTGCGCTTGTTCATGAACAAATCCTTGAGCGGCTTTTCCTGATTCCAGGGGAGGATGACGCTTTTTCCGAACAGGGCGCGGCTGATGGTGGAGGGCGCGAGCTTGAGCTGAGCGGAGAGGTTGCGCTGGGTGAAGGGAAGCTGGGCTTCAGGAGCGCCGGAGCGGAGATAGCCTTCCTGGCGGAGCACCCAGGCGCTCACGATTTTCTGCATCGTGTCCTGCCGGAGGTTGATCCAGTCGATTTTGGATAAAACATCTTTGAGTTTTTTCTTCTCGTCGGGCGTGAGCGTTTTTTTGAGCCCCGTGAGGCGGTCGCGGTTCACCATGTATCTTCCCCCGGCCAGGTGCGGGGACAAATAGGATATCACCGGCCTGTCGTTTTCAAGGTCGATGCGGGCGATCACGGTGTAATGCAGGGCGCCTTCGGGCGCGATCGTTGAAGGATGAAAAAATTCGGAATGGATGGAAAGGTCCAGAAGGAGCGAGATGATTTCTTTCGTCTGGTCCGCCGTGATCCCGCAGGCCCTGCTGATATCCTCGGGAGAGAGGGCTTCGTCGCGGTATAAAAAGTATTTCTCGAAATTCTCGCGCCCAATTTTGAGGATCAGCTCCGCCAGGCCTTTCCTCCGGCTCAAAAGCGACTGCACATCCACCGTCCCCGAAGAGTCGATGACCCGTCCCTCGTCGATCTCATAAAAGCTTGAAGAGAGCCGCGTGTTGGGATATCTTTTGCGCGATATGATCTTTAACGACTGGTCTTTCGGGTGAAAAAGCTTCTGGACGAACGGGTCTTGCTCGAGGTCCGCGATCAGTTTTGCGAATTCCGATTCAGGCGTGTTGAGGACGGCGGCGAAATTTAACCGATATAGGAGCCGGCCTTTGAGGAGGGCCTTGGGAGAAAGCGATGTGCGGATTTCCTGCGCCATGAGGGGATTTTACAATATTTCGTACGGGCGACGCATGCGTCGCCCGTACAGCGGGCATTTATTGATTCAATCTCTGCATTCCTCGCTTCGCTTCTTCATTGTCGGGGTCCAGGTCCACGGCCCGTTTCCAGGCGGCCTGGGCCTTCGCCTTGTCGCCGGAGAGGAACGCTTCGAGCCCTTCTTTATAGAGGTTCTGGCTGATGACTTTCTTCTGGAGGCCCCAGCGTCTCTGCGCGTCGTCGAGGGCTGATTTAGCTTCTTTGGTGGGATTGATCTCGTTGGCTTTACGGAGATTTTTGATGGCCGAGTCCCAGTTGCCCTTGGCGGCGTTGTCTTTGCCGTTCGCGAGACTGCTCGTATAGATCGTCTCTTTGCAGAGGTCGTAATATCTCTGGGCTTCCGAATTTTGAGGCATGATCTTCAGGACTTCGCTGAAGAGGGAGAACGCGTCTTCATAATTCCCTTTGCCATAGGCGTCGATCGCGTCTTTATAGGTGTTTTCGACGAGATTCTTCTGCGCTTCTTCCTGCTCTTTCTTGGCCTTGGTTTCGAGCATTTCGTTGCATTTGGCGAGCTGGACCTTGGACTCTTCGTGGTCGGGGTTGATCACCAGAACTTTCTCGAACTCTTCTTTCGCTTTGGCATAATCTTCTTCGGCGAACGCGATCATGGCGGCGCGATAGAAGGACTCGATGAAGGATTTGAACTGGCCTTCGATGTGGTTCAGATAACCCAGGGCGGCCTTGTTGTCGGGCTGGAGAGCCACCACGGCCTGGAACTCGGTGCGGGCGTCAAGCAGGTTTCCGGCGTCAAAGAACTGTTCCGCTCTGTTGAAGAGGGCCTGCGCCTGCTGGAGCAGTTTTTCTTTCTTGTCGCTCTCTTCGAGTTCCTTGAAATCTTTCTGAACCTTGGCGAGGAAATTGTTGTTTTCTTCAAGCCAGGGAGCCACGCGCTGGAGCTGGAAGGAAATCACGAAGGCGTCCACGAGCAGGCCCTGGGCGTAATATTCCTGAGCGTCTTTGAGCTTGCGTTTGAGCTGGTCGTCCGCCGTGGCCCGACGGGTGGTTTTTCCGAAACGATAGATCACCGAAATCCGGTGAGTGTTGCCGAGATCGTCATAAGGCACGAACGCATAATCCAGACGGAAAATCGGGTTTTCGAAACCGAAACCATAACTCACTTTTTGGTCCGTCTTCTTTTCGCCTTTATATCCCAGGCGGATGCTCACCATCTTGCGTATTTTATATTCCAGGCCGAGAGCCGCGAAAGGCGTGTTGTCGGCGGGGACCACTTCGTCCAAAGTCGCGGTCATGGCTTCTCCCCACCAGGAATAGGCGAAACCCATGCGGATGATCCGGGGAAGAGGGCTGGACTCGTTTTTGAATTTGATGCCGTTGCTCAGGTTCTGAACCGCAAAGGCCGCGCGCAGGCCGTGGAGGCGTCTGTGGTGGAACGGATAGCTTGCGCCGAGGTCGAGGGCGAAACCCGCGGCGGAATCGCTGTAAAGTTTTCTGGAAAGAATTTTGAGAGACGCTCCGGTGGAAAAGTCTTCGATCCGGCGCTCGCCATAAACCAGGTCCCACTTCTTGGCCCAACTGCCGCCGATCGTGATGTCGCTCGCCGTGATGTCCCCGATGCTTCCGCCGGTGGCGTCATAGCCGCTGATTTTGCCGTAGGTGAAATAATCGAAAGAGGCCGCGAAGTTCCCGCGGTTGATGGTGGGATAAACATAAGCAAAGGCTTCCTGGCGGACGTCCTGCACGAACTCGCTGTGCATGAAGCCGATTTCTTTCTGGCTGATGCCGCTCATGAGGGCGGGGTTATAATACTGCGCGAAAGAATCGTTTTCGGTTGCGAACTGGGTTCCGGCGAGAGCGGTGGCTTTTGCGCCGACATCGATTTTAAGATAATTGGTCCCCGTGCGGCCGGGGGCTGCGGCGGCGGTGCCCAGGAAACCCGGGACGAGGAGGCCGGCAAGGATAACGCTCTTGATGTAGTTCATCGGATCACCATAATCTTGCCAGTTTTCTTGTTCTCCCCGCTTTGAATGATATATAGGTATACATCGCTTCCGAGGTTTTGTCCATCCTCATTTTTAACATCCCATTCGAGCTTGCCGTCCAGGGGGTCGTTGAAGCTGATCGTTTTGACGAGCTGGCCGGAAACGGTGAAAATGCGGATGCTGCCCTCGCTGGGCAGAAGAGCGAAAGTGATTTTGCTGTGGCCTTCGGAAGGTTTGAAGGGCACGGGATAGGCATAGGAATTGGTGACGTCCGCGTTGGGAACGCCGAAGACCGCATAGATCGAGAAATGGAGAGCGCTGGAAAGGCTTTTCTTGCCGTTGGTGTCCACCTCTCCGTTGGGAAGTTTCTGCCAGACATTGTTGGTTTCGTCGAGCACGAACACCTGCAGGTCTTTCACGCGGATCCGGGGCGAGGTGTCGTCGACATAGCCGTCGTTGTCCTTGTCGAGATAAGGCATGGTGATCTGGACATGGTCGTTGAAGCGGGATTTGACGGGGGTTCCGTCTTCGCGGATGGCGTTGAAATCGCGGATGGTGACGGGCTGGGCGAAAGCGCCGAGCAGGGTCTTGATCTTCTGGTTGGCTGAGGAGATGGATTCCATGCTGGAATAAAGAGGCGTGTCCCAGGCCGGGCTTCCGGATTTCCTCGAGGGCGCCTGGGCGATGCCGCCCTGAATCACGCCGACTCCAACGGAAACATCTTCCGTCATGGAGCCTGCGGGAAGGTCCACGAGGGTTTCCCCGTCCGCGGCCTTGATCCTGTTCTGAATGCTGGGATCCAAAAGCGTTTCAAACTCCGCCGTATAATCCTGCGCAAGTCCCACATTGCCGATGTCCGTGATGGATTGGCTGAGGGTGAGCTCATAGAGCCAGCCGCGTTTCAGGTCCTGCGCGTTCGCCGCCCAGATGATGAGGGTCCGGGTTGCGGGATCATATTGAGTGCTGACGGCCACGCTCACCGCCGGAACCTGGTCCACGGCCATGTTGTCTCTCAGGCCGAGGAGGCGGATGTTGCTCGCGGAGAAAGTTTCGGTCAGCATGTCTTTATCGAAAGTGACGGTGACGGAAGAGCTTCTGACTGACATATAAGGCCCGTTGTTTTTCAGGCGCACGGGAGAAATGGGTTTGATGGTGGGGACGGGGTTCACGATGTCTTTCTGATAAACATAAGTGAAGGTGCTGATGGGGCCCCAGTTCCCTGCGGCGTCCAGTGCGCGGACCGTGAAGAGATAGGTGTTGTCAGCGCGGCCCGCTTTGGGATCGTCCAGCCTGAAATAAGCCGTCGCGGCGCTGGCAGAAATGATGGCGGAGTTTCCCGTCCCGGCCTGGAGCCCCGTGGAGAAATTGATTTCATAGGACTGGAGAGGGGAGACCCGCTTGGCCGCGTTTACATCTTTACTTAAGTCGATGTCGTCCGAATACCATTTGAAATATACCTGAGACCTCGAGGTCTTCTTCCCGTCGCTGATAGAGCTGGTGTCGGTGGGTGAAAATTGAGCGCTCATATGGGAAATGACAGGAAGTGTGGTGTCAACGTTGATTTGGAATGATTTGGTGCCCAGGGGAAGATGCTCATCAATAACTGTGGAAGGATCAGGCATATATCCATGGAGATCGCCGATAACAAAAAGGTTCCACTGGCCTTCGTACAGGGCCGATATGGTTATTGTTTCTGTCGAAAAAAATGCAGTTCCAACCGAATTGTCGTCGGGGATCACATCAAGGGATTCAAATGGGTTAAAATTCTTTGAATTGAAGTCATAGTGATAGTGAGCGGAATTGATGGCAATGAAAGAATTGGTCATCACATTCGTCCATGACTTGTCTTTAAGTCCGCTCAAAAAATTAATCGAAGGTCCTTTCGGGTAAGTGAAGAATTTCTCAGGAAGTGATTTTTGAGACGCAATCCCATCCGCATTGCGAGCAATGACATAAATGCTGTATTGCATGAAACCGTCAAAGCCCTGAATTTTGAAATTTGCTTTCCAGTCAGAAGCAGTTTGCCATATGGGAGTCGCGCTGGCAGAGTCCATGTCTCCGCTCGCAGGAACATACGAATTATTATGCTTGCTTCGTGGATTGCTCACTTCGACAAAAATAGCGTATTCAGTATGAGCGGGGTTGTTTACTGGATCAATTGTTAGGAAAGCGTAATCATTTAATCCTGAAATGTATATAACCTTGGGTTTCCCCGGAACCTCGGCCAGCGTATAAGTTGACCGGACGGTCTCGGCGGATTCCCAGAATTTGTTGAGGGCTTTCATCTTGAAGGTCACGAGCTGGTTCGGTCCGGGAAGGACGGGGAGAGAAGTGTATGTTGTGGTGTTTTTGGAAAAGATCGGGGCGCTGGAAGTTTCAACGATCGTGCTGATGAAAACTTCGGTGTTCCCCATCTGGGTTTCCCAGTCCCATTTGATGGATTTGGTTCCAACCGCGGTCGCCGTGATGACGGGCCCCATGGGAGCGGAGGAAACGAACACGCCCTGCCAGCTGGCTGTGCCGGAAGACGCATAGGCCGTGTTGCCGGCGGTATCTTTGGCTTTGATGGCGACATAAACTGAAGTCCCTGTCGGGAGGTTGCTGAGGATCCGGGTGTCCGCCTGACCGCTTGCAAGGGGCGTCCAGGCCTGATTGACGAGGGTGGCTGTCGCGAAATTCAGCTCATCGTTCAGGGGCACATTCGTGGACCATTTCACGATATAGGTTCCGGTTGCCGAGGCGTTGCCGTCTTCAAAATTGGGGGTCGTCCAGGAAATCTGAATCTGGGCCTGGCCGATTTCGGCGCCTGACATGTTCAGGATCGCGTCCGGGTGAGCGATCTGGTTGATGATTCCGGGATAAACAGAGTTGGCGGCAGTGGCGGAAACGGAATAAGAGGTTTCATAATCGGTCTGGGCAAGGGTCAGGTTATATTTGGGCGCGGCAGAGATTGAGGTTTCTCCCCCGGCGTTCACGGCGCTGCGTCTCAATTTCAAGCCGTTTCCTGACATATCTTCGGCGAAAAGGGACCCCGCGGCCAGGCAGAGGGCAAGGGTAAAAAAGCCCGCCAGAAGGGCCGTCTTATTAGGGTTTTTAGCTTCAATTTGTTTATTCATTTTATTATCCCTGTCCAGACAAAGGTGATGCAATAGAATTGCCAGGTTTAGGGCCAAATAAATGGACTATTATATGCGGTTTTTATGGAAATTTACCCCACTATATGGAGGATGTACTTTAGGGTCTGTGAATAAATACCTGGCACATTTGGAGGCCGCAGATTTGGGGAGATTTCAAGGCGCGAAGAGTGATGCGTGCCAGAGGCACGTGAACGATGAGCAACGCGGAAAGCTTCCAAAGATGCGGCCTCCCCTTCGGGGCTGGGCACCTTCCGGACTCCGACCGCCTCTCTCATCGCTCACATACTTATGCAAGTATGCTCGCTCTTCATTCGTTGTCTCGCACCGAAATCTGCCCAGCCAAATGTGTCAGGTATTTATTCACAGACCCTTAGGCAGGTTTAAAGCGTTTGGAGACGAGTTTGCGGAGATAGGCCTTGGCGTCTTCCATGAGCAGGTAAAAGGCCGGCAAAACGAATAAAACGAGGATTGTGGAGGCCGTGAGTCCGCCGATGACTGTGATTGCCAAAGGCGCCCAAAGGGACCCTCCCCCCTCCTGTTCAATGACCAGGGGCAGGAGACCCAAAATGGCGGTCAGGGAGGTCATTAAAATAGGCCTTGTGCGTTCTTTCCCGGCGAGTAAAAGGGCCTTTAAAATGCCTGTTTCTTTGCGGATATGGTTGAGCACGTCCACCAGGATGATCGAGTTTCCGACCGCGATCCCCCCCAGCATGATGAAGCCGATCATGGAGCCCAGGGTGATGGGCGTTTTGGTGAGATAAAGCAAGGGGATGGCGCCGATGATCGTGAGGGGCACGGCGGTCAGGATCACGAGCGGCTGAAGATAAGATTCGAACAGGCTCGCCAGGACGACATAAATCAAAAGCACCATAATGATGAAGGCGAAGCGGGACTCTTTTTCGGTCTCCACCATTTTGGGGAAGTCGCCTCCGTATTCATAATAATATCCCGGCGGAATTTTGAGGCCGTCGAGCGATTTCTCCACTTCGAGGGCCACTTTGTTGAGAGAGAGGTCTCCGCGGTTGGCGCTCACCTGGATCATGCGTTCGCGGTCTTTGCGCCAGATTTCGCTGGGCGTCAGGCCGAAATTAAATTGCGCGAACTGGCGGATCGGGACGATGGTGCCTTTGGGATTGATGAGCGTCAAGAGTTCCACGTCTTCAAGGGTTTTGCGGTATTGTTCCTGCAGGCGCGCGACCGTTTCCACCTGCGCGGTCGGGGTGCGGAAATAAGTGGCGCGGAGGCCGCGGATCTGCGCGTGGAGAGATTCGGCCACATCCTGCACGGAGAACTGGAAGAGCGACGCTTTTTCGCGGTCCATCTCGATGCGGACTTCGGGGCGGCCTTCTTTATATCGCAATTTTATGTCGGCGAGGCCCTGAACTTTTTCAATCTTTTGGGAGATGGACACCGCGACGTCCCGGAGTTTTCCATAATCAAAACCGAAGACGTCGATCAAAAATTCTTTGGAGCTCACGGGCTCGGAAAAATAGACGAAAGCGTCGTGTTCCTGTCCGATTTTTGAGATGACGGGGCGGAGCATCTTGATGATGTCCTGGGTCGTCTTGGTCCGCTCGGCCTGGGAGACGAGGGTGACATAAATTTTGGAGGACCAGCCTTCCACGCGCGCGACCGAGGTTTTGACCGACTTCTGGACTTCCTGCGTTTCGCTGACCGCTTTCTCGACGGCGGACACCACCTTGTCGGAGACAGCGAGCTTGGTCCCTGAAGGCAGTTCCACAAAGATGATGAACTCGTTCTCTTCCGTGGACCCCACGAACTCCTTGTCGAGGGAACGGTAATAAACGCCGCAGTCAAAGAGCACGAGGAGGAGGATCCCCATCACCCAGACGCGTTTGCGCATGGCGAAGGCCACGAGCTGGCGATATCGGAAAAAGGAAACGGCGGCGAGGGAGGCCAACGCGATGAGGAGCGTGAGCGCCCAGGCGTTCAGGCGGAGGATGACGTCATAGCCTTTGAAGATGAAAGCGAAATGTTTCAGCCACTTGAGGCCCAGGGACCAGTTCTGAAAACATTTGAACGCCGTGCCATAGACCGCGATGAAAACGAGGATTGAAAAAATAACGATGAAAAATATCCGGAAGATGGCGGCCGCGTTCGACTTCATGGAACCGACGCGCGAACCGATGGAAAACCGTCTGGCGCCGAGGGAGGATGTCGTGATCATGTCGTCGGAGGAGGATTTTTTCCGTTTCAGGCGTTTGGCATAAAATTCCATCGCTTTGATAAAAAAATCGTGCAGAATTTCTTTGATCCGCCGGAACCTGCTCTCGACGAAGAGCCAGACATATTTGGACCGGAACGAACTTTCCTTGATCCAGGCCTCGGGCACATTGGAAGCGAGCGAGGGAATGACGGTGACGGCCACGAGCAGGGAAAAAAGCAGAGACGCGGTGACAGTGATGGCGAGGCCGGAATAAAGCGCGCGCACTTGCGGGTTCAAAAACAGGATCGGCAGGAACACGATCACCCGGGTGGCGGTGGAGGCGGCAAGCGCCAGCATCATTTCTTTTGTGGCCAGGAGAGGGATCTCGTGTTTCTCCATGAGCGTTTCTTCGCTCTCGTCTTCAATCATCATGGCCGTGCGGGATTTTGAAATGAACCCGTGCATTTTCCGGAGCAGTCGGGAACGGTGGTGGAGAATGTTTTCCAGCACGACGATGGAATCGTCCACGACCATGCCCGTGGCGATGGCCAGGCCCGAGATGGTCATCACATTGAGAGACAAATTGAAGGCGGACATGAGGATGAGGGAGAGGATGAGCGAAAGCGGGATGGAGACGAAGATGAAGGAGGCATAGAGCATGTCTTTCAAAAACGCGAGGAGGACCACGCCCGCGAGCAGGGCTCCGATGATGAGGGAGTCCCGCACATTCTTGAGCGCTTTCTCGACGGCGATGGACTGGTCTGAGACGATGGAGAGCGTGATTCGGGGGTCCAGAGTTTTCTTGAACTCCTCGATGGCCCCTTTGACTTCTTTCGCCATGCCCACGGTGTTGGCTTGCGCTTCTTTTTGGATATAGATGGAGACGACGGGTTCGCGGTTCAGCCGGGAATAAGATTCGGGCTCGAGATAAAAATCGCGGATTTCGGCGATGTCTTTTAAAAATATTCTGGACCCTTCTTTCGTGACCGAGATCGGGAGACGCCCGATTTCTTCCATATTTTTGAACGCGCCCTGCATGCGGACGCCGACGTCTTGTTTGTCGCGCTGGTTTTTCCCCACCTGCAGGTTCAGGTTTTCCAGGCCGATCTGGCTCACGACCTGGCGGATGGGAATGGCATAGGCCTCGAGGCGGGTCTTGTCGAACTCCACGAGGATTTTTCTTTCGCGGCCGCCGCCGATCTCGATGTTGGCCACCCCGTCTTTCTTCTTGAGGAGGGGTTTGAGCTGGTTGTCCGCCACTTCGCGCATTTCTTCCGGCGTGAGCTGTTTGGAAGAGAGGGCAAGGATGAGGACGGGAGATTGTCCTTCGTCATATCGCGAAATGACGGGTTCCTCAATTTCCCGAGGGAGTTTGCCTTTGATCTTGTCGAGCCGGCCTTCCACTTCGAGAGCGGCCATGGCGGAATCGGTTCCGGTTTTCATGTTGAGCGTGATGACGGCGCGCTCTTTTCTGGAGACGGAAGTGATGCTCTCCAGATTGGGGAGCGTGGACATTTCGTCTTCAACGGGTTTGGTGACGAGGGATTCGATGTCTTCAGGCGGCAGGCCTCCCCGGATGCCGACAAAAATGGTGAGCACTCCGGAGTCCGTGCCGGGCATGAGGTCCACAGGCAGGCGGAAGAGGCAGATCAGTCCCAGGAGCGTCAGGACCGAGAAGGTCATGAGAGCCGCGATGGGGCGGTCGACGAAGAATTTTATGAAGTTCAATCGAGAATCATCCCGCTGGATTTCCTGGCGCTCCTGGCGATCAGCCCGCCTTTGGAACGCCTTTCTTCAACGGTCAGATATAAAATCGGCATGACGAACATGGTGAGGGCGGTGGAGACCATCAGACCGCCGAGCGTGGCAAGAGCCATGGGAGCCGCGATCGCGGTGCCTTGTCCAAGCCCCATCGCCACCGGGATCAGAGAGAGGATGGAGGTGAGGGCGGTCATCACGACCGGAAGCAGGCGGTTGACGCAGCCTTCAATGACGGCTTCCTTGAGCGGCAAGCCTTCTTCCTTGCGGAGATAATTCATGTGGTCCACGAGAACGATGCCGTTGTTCACCACGATTCCGCCCAGCAGAACCACGCCCAAAAGGACCGGCGCGCTGATGGGAGTGAAGGTGACCAGCATGGTGATGACCACGCCGACCACGCCCAGAGGGACCGTGATCATGATCAAAAACGGGTGGAGGATGGATTCAAAGCCCGCGGCCATAATCATGTATATCAAAACCACGGCGAGGATAAAGGCGATCACGAGGCCGCCGAAGGATTCGCTCATTTCTTTTTTCGCGCCTCCAAGCTCGACGGTATAATCCTTCGTCCTGGCGTATGGTTCCAGCATTTTTTCAGCGTCTTTGATGACGTCGCCCTGGCTCCGGCCTAAAATTTGGGCTGAAACCACGAGCGCTCTCTGCTGATCCATGCGCTGAATTTCGCTGGGTCCGAGCCCGGCGGTGATGGTGGCGACATCGCCCAGCGGAACCATGAACCCTTGCGGCGAACGGACGGCGATGCGCTGGATCGCGGCGGGGTTGTCCCGGTCTTCGGCCCGGAGGCGGACGCGGATGGGAATTTCGTGTCCGTCCTGTTTAAAATAAGTCGCGACGAAACCCCGGATGCCGATCAGGGAAGCGCGCGCAATGTCGGAAACGGAAAGGCCGAACCCGCTGGCGCGGTCTTTGTCGATGGAGACCCGCGTTTCAAAAGTGGGCAGGGCGAGGCTGGTCTTGATGCCTTCGCACCCTTCGATATTTTTTAGTTTAGCCTGGATGTCGTCGGACATTTTTCTCAGGACTCCGAGGTCGGGGCCCTTGATGGTGATGGCGATCGGGGCGGAACCTCCCGTGACGGACTTGATGGAGGAATCCGAGAGCAGATATTCAATTTCGGCGCCTTCGAGAGGGACTTTGGCCAGTTTTTTGCGCAGGATGAGGATCGCGTCTTCCGTGGCCCCGCTGAATTTCTTGCGGTCAAGAGAGACGATGCACTCGCCCTGATGCGAACCCAGGGCTTCAATGGATTCTTCGGAACTGGACCCCACGCGGACGAGGGTGTCTTTCACCTCTTGCATTTCCCCCGTGGCTTTCTCGACGCGGGACATCACGCGGTTCGTCACTTCCAGGCGCGTTCCCATGGGCATGTTCACCTTCACCAAAAACTGGCCCTGATCAATTTTGGGCAGGAATATTTTTTCCTTGAACCCCAGGATCGCCAGAGAAATCACGAACGCGATGACGGAAAACCGCATCACGGCTTTTCGGTTTTCGAGGGCCTTCTCAAGGAGTTTTCTGTATTTGTCGAGCATGGCCTGAGTCTGCCCTTCCGTGAGCCCCCGTTTGAACATCTGCCAGAGTCCATGAGTTTTCACTTCTGTTCCGGGCTCAGTTTTTTTCTTTTCAAGCCAGCTGATGGGATAAGCCGTGATGCGGGGCAGGAGCGTGAGCGCGACCACGAGCGCTCCGATGTTGGAGACCACGGCCGCAAAAAACAAATCGCTGAAAAGCTGTTGGGCCACGCCCTTGGCGAAGAGGAGCGGGAGGAACACCGTGATGTTGGTCAACATGGAGGAAACCTGCGCGACCGCGATTTCCGAGACGCCCGCGATGCTGGCCTCCTTGGGGTCCGGAATTTTTTTCCTGGCCTGCACGATGCTGTCGAGCGCGGCAATGGCGTTGTCGATCATGCTCCCGATGCCGAGGGAAAGTCCCGCAAGCGCAATGACATTGAGACTTCGGCCCGTGAAATACATGCAGATGAACACGACGAGAATGGAGAGCGGCAGAGCCAGGGTCACCACGAAAGCGTCCTGCAGGCTTCCGAGGAAGAAATAAAGCACGGCGAAGGCCAGGACCGCGCCCAGCACGGCGTCCATCGTCACATCCTGCAGAGACCCTTTGATAAAAAGCGATTCATCATAAACCACTTCTATCCGGCACTCTTTGGGCAGGCTCATGTGGAGTTCTTTGAGGGCGTCTTTCAGGCGGCTCGCGGTCTTGATGGTGTTGGCGTCGAACTGTTTTTGGATGCCGATGGAAATGTTGGGTTTGCCGCTGTGGCGCGAATAGCTCTCGATGTCTTTGAAGCCGTCTTTCACCTGCGCGATGCTTCCCAAAGGCAGGAGCCTCTGCGCTTTCGGCTGAAAACTTTCGCCCCGTTTCTGAAATTGATATTTGAATATGGATTCCGCGCTCCCTCTCGGCGCGTCCACCGCGACCACCGTGGTTCCGATGTCCTGGATGTTTTTAAATTCGCCGATGGTTCGGACAAGATATTCAAAGGACCGGCCCTGCGTGCTTCCTGCGGGATAATTCACATTGGAGTTTTTGAGGGAGTCCACGATGCCCGTGATCGAGATGTTGGAGGCGTTCAGCCGCCCCGGCTCAATTTCGACGAGGATTTCGCGTTCCTGTCCCCCGCTCACGGTCGCGGAGGCCACGCCCTGCACTTTCTGCAGGCGTTTTTTTATGACGTCGTTGGAAAGCTGGGTGAGGTCGTGCAGGCTCATGTCTCCGGAAACCGAGAGGATCATCATGGGCTGTTCATAAGGATTGTGGCGCTGGATGACGGGCGCTTCCGCTTCAACCGGGAGCCTGTCTTTGATGAGGTCGATTTTTTCGCGGACGGCCAGGTGCGCCAGGCCCATGTCCGCGCCCCAGTTGAATTCGAGCACGACGATGGAGACGCCTTCTCTTGAGATGGACCTCACGCGCTTGAGGTTGGGGACCGTTCCGGTCTGTTCTTCGATCAGCTTGGTGATGATGCTTTCAATTTCTTCCGGCGCGGCTGAGCCGTATCGCGTGACGACGAGGAGTTCGGGATAATTGATGGTCGGGAAAAGTTCGCGGGGCAGGAGGAAGAGCGCGATCATGCCCACCAGCACAAGCGCGCCATAAGCCATCGCCGTGGTGACCGGCCTTTCGACGGCGAAGCGGATAAACTTCATGGGCTCAGTTCCTTTCGGAGGCGATTATGGGTTGAGCAGAATTTTGATGTCTGATTTTTGCCGCACGGCCTGAATATACTTCGGATATTCGTCGTTGAACTTGGTCTGCTTCATATAGCTTTCGAGCTGTTTCTTCGTCTTGTCGTCCCAGGCGGTCCCTTTGGGCAGTTTGTCCTTGTTATCGTCCCAATATTTTTTCAGTTCTTTCGCGGAGACGCTGATTTTATCCTCGATGAGTTTTTCTTTCACGATCTGAAGGCGGACCTGCTTTTTGAGATCCTCAAGTCCCAGCCCCGAGCTTTGGAGGCGCGAAACGAACGCTTCTTCCGTCGGGAACTGCTTCCTGATGTCCGCGATACGCTCGTCAACCTGGGCTGAAATCCTGGCGTTGACCGTTTTCGGTTTTTTAAATTTTTTGCCGAACTCCTGATTGAGGAGAATCTCTTCGATCATCCCGTTTAAAACCGTGTTGCCGGAAGCGGCCACGAGAGCGTTCCAAAACTTGTTGATCGAAATTTCTTCCCCGTTCACTTTCGCGGCAACCGCCGGAAGCGACAGAGTCGGGAGCGCCGGCTGGGCCGTCAATTTATAGCTTTGAGACGCGCTGATCTCTTCCGCCCTGAGGGGCGCCGCCGCAAAAACGGCGAAAACAAGAATTCCCGCGATGGATCTTTGGTTCATGAATGACTCCTTATGCCAGCTGTTTGGCTTCAACGGTGACTTTTCCAGTCTGTCCCTGCGTCGGGAGAGTGAAAAAGAACTTCGTTCCCTGCCCGGGTTCGCTCTCAAATCCCACTTGCCCGCCGTGCGACTCCACAATGCCCTTGACGATGGCCAGGCCCAGCCCCGTTCCTTTGGGGCCCTTCACCATGTCCTTGGTCCCCGGGACCTGCTGGAACTTTCCGAAGATCAGGTGCTGATGCTCTTTGGGAATTCCCGGCCCCGTGTCTTTCACGCACACTTTGATCGAAGGCTCTGCGCCCTCAAGGAGCGAAGCCGAGAGGGTGATTTTTCCTCCGTCCGGCGTGAACTTGAAGGCGTTGGAAAGCAAATTCTGAATGACCTGCCGGACCTTTTCTCCGTCGGCGGGGATGGCAGGCAGGTTTTGGGGAATTTCAAGCGAGGCGGTGATGCTCTTTTTCTGGAACAGGGGCTGAAAGAGGGAAAATATGCTTTCCGCCGTCTCGCCGATTTTAAAATTCGTTTTATGCAGTTCCATTTTCCCGGCCTTGATCTTGGCCACATCCAAAATGTCGTTGATGAAGGTGGTCAGCCGCGTGGTGCTCTCGAGAATGATGTCGAGCGCTTTTTTCGCTTTCTCGGGATTGAGTTTGTCGATGGGTTTCATCGTGAGCAGTTCCACATATCCGCTGATCGCTGTGAGAGGACTCCGGAGCTCATGGGAAACACTGGAGACGAAATCATCTTTCAGCTTGTCCAGTTCCTTGAGTTTCACCGCCATGGTGTTGAATTCGTTGGCCAAGAGGCCGATCTCGTCTTTGCGGTCGATGTCCAGATGCGTGTCCAGGTTTCCTTCCCCAATCGCCTGAGCGCCCTTGGCGAGCTGGTTGATGGGTTCCGCGAACTGCACGGCAAAAATGAGAGAGATCACAAGGCCGATCAAAAACGCGCCGAGCGAGACGAAAATGATGATGCGGGTGATGCGCTGAATGGATTCCTGAATGTTGTCTTCCACTTTGCTTTCATAAAACCCGAGATATGCTGTCCCCACGAGCGACTGCATGATGACGTCTTCGGTCAGGTTTATGATTTTCTTGTCCGACGAGGATTTCAGAGTTTCAAAGGTGTTTCCCCCCGGGCGGCTGAGAGCGGCGTCTTCTTTGCCGATGGTCTCCTCGAAAATCTGATTTTTTCCAAGGACGAGGCCGCGCTGTTTGTTGACGAAAACCGCATAGGCCAGGCCGCGGACGGTGCGCTGGAGAGAGCTGATATAATTGATGATCAGGATGTCGTCTCTGGAAATGAGGGATTCTTCGCAGACTTTCTTGAGGTTTTGGACGACAGCGACCTGGCTTGTCTGGATTTCTTTGAGGACCAGGGCTTTCAGGAAATAGAGAGAGGCGAAACTCGTTCCGAAAACGATGACGGCTGTCAGGAAGATCGAGAAGAGAGCGAACCGCGCGCGTATTTTCATGGCTTCTGTTCTCCTGCGCCTCCAAGGGCGTCTGCGGCCGCGCCTTCCCCGACGGGCTTTTCAACATCGGCAACTTTGACGGGCGTTCCCGCTTTGAGGTCTTGAGGTTTTTGGATGATCACTTTTTCGCCGGGCTGAAGCCCTTTGGAGATGACGCTGTTGACGAGAGAAACATAGCTCACTTCCACGGGCCGGGCTTCCGCCTTGTTGTCTGCGCCGACCACATAAATCTGATATCCGTTCGCCGTCTTTTCCACCGCGTCGTTGGGGACCGACATCACGCTGTCCGCTTCATAAACCACAATGCGAGTGCGGGCGAACATGCCGGGGAGCAGGAGTTTTCCGTCGTTGGGGATCCTGGCCTGAATTTCCACGGTCTTGGCGCCGCCTTCAATGAGCGGAGAAATCGTTTCCACTTTGCCTTTGAATTCCACGTTGGGGTATGTTTCCACGGTCGCGATCACTCTCTGGCCCGGAAAAATTTTGTCGATTTCCTTTTCGATGACCCCGATGCTCACCACCACGGAGTTGATGCTCACCATGGTCCCGATTTTTTTCTGGGGAGTCACAAATTCTCCGACGGAAGCGTCTTTGCCGCCGAAGATCCCGTCCTGGTTGGCCCTCAAAATGGTTTTGTTGATTTCGCTTTGGGCAAAATCCAGCTGTCCGCGCGCTTCCTCGAGGCGGTCTTTGGAAACGCCGCCCAGGGCATAAAGTTTTTCATAACGATAATATTCCTGTTTGGCGCGGTCCAGCTTGATGGAAGACTGGGTCTGGTCCAGCTGAGCGATGACAGCTCCCGCCCGCACCGCGTCCCCGTCGTGATAATTGATGGCGCGGATGTTGCCTTCCGTCTGGAAGCGGAGCTCGATTTCCGATCCGCCCTTGATGGTTCCCACATTGGAAAGCACGTCCTGGAACGGCGCCAGGGCCGCCTGCACCACATTGACCGAGACTTCCCCTCCGTCTCCGCCTTTCTCCGCTTTCTGAGAACCGTGCGTCGCGATATATCGGAACAAGCTCACGCTCCCGCCCGCGAGCAAAAGGAACAAGGCGAACCCTGAAGCGATGGCCGCTTTTTTGTTGAGGTTGCTCCAGGCCCATATTTTTTTGAGCATGGGGCCAAGGACTGCCGCCGCCGCGTTGAAATAATGTTTGAACCCCTTTTTCGCGGTGAGATCGACGGCTTTCAAATTTGGGCTGGCCGGTTCTTCAGAGCCTGCTTTTTGTTTCGGCTCTTCGGGTTGCGCCTCAACGGGGTTTTCCGGCGCGGCTTTCTCGGCGATTTTCTGCAGGTGTGAGGCGGAAGGGCCGATCACGTCGGTCTCTTCCGTCTTTCTGACGAGGAGCGTTTCCACTTCTTTCAGGAGCACGCTCCGCCGGAAGGGTTTGGTGATATAAAGGTCCGCGCCCAGGCTCATGGCTGTCTTCTTGTCGATGTCGGAATCGCGCACGGAAAGAAAAACGATCGGGATATTTTGAGTCGCGGGATTTTCGTGGATTTTCTGGCAGAGGACGAAGCCGCCCATGCTGGGCACTTCAAGATCCATGAGGATGAGGTCCGGGACTTTCGCGTTTATTTTCTTGAGCGCGTCTTCGGTGGTCTCCACATAGGTGGCGCGGTATCCCTGTTCGGCGAGAGTGTCCACGATGACATGGCAAAGTTCCAGATCGTCATCGACGACCAAAATCTGTTTGCCTTCGTTGGGTTTCATCGTCAATTAAGATACCAAAATTCGAGACGCAGGGCCATGCCGTAATTGTTGCAGAAATGCGGGAATTTACAATCCCTTCTATCTTAAAATTTCAGTGTTGAAGCGGCAGGGACTGTCGAAAGACTGCTGGAATTGTTCCCGTATTCAAGGCGGATTTTTCCGCCATGGCCGGCGTTTCCACCAGCGCCGCCGCCTCCTCCGCCTGAAGCTGCGGGAAACCCTGATCCTCCCAAGCCCGCACCTCCAGGATCAAAGCCAGAGGTGAAAACTCCTCCGGTTCCTCCGGCTCCGCCTGCAACAAGAGTCCCGTCACCTCTGGAACCAGTGCCCCCTTTGCCTCCCGCCCCGCCGCTTCCGCCTTTTGCTGACACGGAATTGGCTGTTAAATGGGAGGTGTTTACTGAAATCTTTATCGCGCCGCCCGAGGCTCCGTGCGCTCCGGCGCCGCCGCCTCCGCCCGAACCATAATCCCCGATGATTCCGTCCTGACCGTTGGCTCCCGCTCCTCCTGCTCCGCCATCGGCTGAAATTTGGTTTGCCGCGGCTGTGACCAGGTCATTGACCTGCAGGAGGATAATTCCCCCTGTC
>JAKFYJ010000072.1 GCA_021730935.1 Elusimicrobiota bacterium | reverse complement strand
GGAGGATTTCGGAAACATCCATCGCCTGCTGGCAGAGCTTGACCGCATAACATTCAAACACCATCCTGGGAAAATCGTTCCAGCGCATTTGGTCGGCGCATTTTGAGAGGAGCTGGCTGGCGCGCAAGAGCTCTTCGAGAGTGAATTTTTCCGTCGGATAGGCCTTTTTTCTGGCAATAAAATTGTTTTCTTCTTTATATCCGCATTTCTCGATCATCATCTGGCGGAACGATTCGCGGAGCTCTTTTAAAAAATAAGAAAGGTCGTGGCCTTCTTCCAGAAGTTTGCCGACAGCTTCCAAAGCGCCCTTGGGATTTTTCGCAGAGACATGGCCCAAAAATTCGATCAGGAAATCTTCGCGGACGACGCCCAAAATTTCTTCTGCGTTCTCGAGAGAAATTTCATTTTTGCCTCCCGTGAGAGGAAAATGAGAGATGATCTGGTCCATAAGGGAAAGAGCGTCCCGCATGGAGCCGGCCGCCGCGCGGGCCAAAAGTCCCAGAGCGTCGTCGGAAATTGAAATTTTTTCGATCTTCGCTATATTTTTTATGGTCTGGGCAATCTCTTTCTGCGTGAGAGGCAAAAAGCGGAAGCGTTGGCATCGGGAAGCAATCGTGGCCGGGATTTTGTGATATTCGGTCGTGGCCAAAACAAACACGACATGGGGCGGCGGTTCTTCGATGGTTTTCAGAAGAGCATTGAAGCTCTGGGAAGAAAGCATGTGGACTTCGTCGATGATGAAAACTTTATATTTGTCGCGCGCCGCCGCATAAGCCACGGTGTTGATGATGACTTCGCGGACATTGTCGACGCCCGTGTGAGAGGCCGCGTCCAGTTCCAGAACGTCCATCGATGTGGATTTCGTGATTTCTTCGCAGGAGGAACATTCACCGCAGGGTTCAAAATTTTTGGGGTTGCCGCAGTTGAGCGCCTTGGCGAAAATGCGAGCGCTGGTGGTTTTCCCCGTGCCGCGGGGCCCGGAAAATAAATAAGCAGAAGCCACCCGTCCCTGCGCAATCGCGGACTGCAGGATCTTGGAGGTGGTTTCTTGCCCCGTCAGATCAGAAAACTTCTGAGGGCGATATTTGCGCGCGAGGACGAGATAGGACATAAAATAAATTTGTGGAGCTGAAGGGGATTGTCCGCCAGACTTCTCGGCGGATCCGCCTGTGGCGGGAACCCTCGACCTGTCGCCGCGGCGACCGCTCTCCCAGCGTGATTGGATACTATTTCAAATTTGTGGAGCTGAAGGGGATTGAACCCTCGACCTCACCGTTGCGAACGGTGCGCTCTCCCAGCTGAGCTACAGCCCCAAAATCAACTATTCTTTTTAATTCGTCGCGACCTTTTCCTGTTTTCAATTCTTTCTCACACCTTACGGCTTCGGCACGCGTATTAAATTTTTCTGTATAAATATGTTCAAAGGGCCGAGTAAGTCGAGTATATCCCGATTGTCCAGAATTATGTTCTTTTAGCCTTTTCTCAAGATTTTCCGTTGAACCTGTATAGAGACGTCCATTCTTGAGACTTTTAAGAACATAAACATAGTACATATTGATTGAACCCTCGACCTGTCGCCGCGGCGACCGCTCTCCCCCAAGCTACAGCCCCGTAAAGTGGTTGAAAAATTGCGGCAAAGTGCCGGACATCAATTTTACCACAATGGGGCGAGGGTTACAAACTGCTATCATATGAATGTTGACGATTTGAGGAGGTTTCCCCCAATGACGAACAAATCTGACGCCTCGGACGGACCGGTCCTGGCATATGAAAATAAGAAATTTATAGACAGCGACGAAGGGAGGCCCATCCGCATACTCGCGGAATATCTGGAGCCTCTCGCGGCGTTTCGGCGGGAACATATCCATGACACGATCGTGTTTTTTGGCTCGGCGCGGAACCATAAAGAAGGGCCTCTCGCCAGATATTATGAAGAAGCGCGGACACTCTCGCGGCTGGTCACGGAATGGTCGATGTCGATGAGCAAGGAGCGGCATCTCCTGACCGTCTGCACGGGCGGCGGAGGCGGCATCATGGAAGCGGCGAACCGAGGAGCGCAAGACGCGGGCGGGCGCACCATTGGGCTCAATATTGGGCTCCCCCACGAGCAGAGACCGAACCCCTATATCACGCCGGAACTTTCTTTCGAGTTCCATTATTTTTTCATGCGCAAACTCTGGTTCGCTCACCTTGCGCGCGCCATCGTGATTTTCCCTGGCGGTTTCGGAACTTTGGACGAGCTTTTCGAAATTCTGACCCTCGCGCAAACCGGGAAATTCGCGAGGAAAATTTTTATTCTTATTTACGGCACCTCCTATTGGAAAGAGATATTGAATTTTGAGGCGCTTGCCAAATATGGGACCATTTCTCCAGAAGACCTCAAACTCCTGCGTTTCGCCGACGATCCGGAAACCGCCTTTCAACTCCTGAAAGACGGGACACAAAAGGATGGAGAAGCTTCCACCCCGGCGTTCGCCAAGTCCGTGGCTCCGCACATCCATACCGATAAGGGAGAAAAATCATGATTGAATTTGAATTTTTAGGCGCGGCGCAAACCGTCACAGGGTCCAAGCATTTGTTGCGGACTTCCAGGGCCGCCGTTCTGCTCGACTGCGGGCTATTCCAGGGGCACCGAAGCGAAGCGTTCCATCGCAACCACGAGTTCTCCATCGACACAACGAGGCTGGACGCGGTCGTCCTTTCCCACGCCCACATCGACCATTCCGGAGCCTTGCCGATTCTTTATAAAAAGGGATATCGCGGTCCGGTTTATGCGACGCCGGCGACCTGCGACTTGTGTTCCCCGATGCTTCAGGACGCGGCCATGATTCAGGAAGCGGATTCAAGGCACATCGAGCACCTGATTGAGGCCGGGGAAGTGGACATTCAGCGCGCGGAACCCCTCTATACCCTTGAGGACGTGAACGGCTTGCTCAGCCAGATGAAGCCGGTTCCATTGCATCAGCCCAAAGTGATCGCGCCGGGAATTTCTCTCACATTTTTGGAAGCGGGCCATGTGCTTGGAAGCGCCATGGTGGTTCTGGACGTTGAGGATGAAGGGAAAAAAATGAGAGTCGCGTTCAGCGGCGATTTGGGGCGGCCGCACCTGCCGATTTTGAGGGACCCGGAAATTCCGGAAGGCGTCAATTGCCTGCTGATGGAGAGCACTTATGGCGACCGGCTGCATGATCCCATAGAAAAAATGACGAACGCCCTGGGAGAAGCCGTCAACCGCACCATCGCGCGGGGCGGAAAAGTGATCGTGCCTTCTTTTGCGCTGGAGCGGGCGCAGGAAGTGATTTTCGCTCTAAAAAGTCTTAAGAAATATGGAAAGCTCCCGGCCGTTCCTGTTTATGTTGATTCGCCCTTAACGGTCAAACTGACGGACGTGTTCAAGCGGCACCCGGAATGTTATGATCCGGCAACTTTAAAATTGCTTCAGAGCGGGGATTCTCCGTTTGATTTCGAGGGACTGAAATATGTTTCCGACGCGGAGGAATCCAAGGCGATTGATGAGGAATCAAGACCGTCCATTATTATTTCCGCAAGCGGCATGTGCGAGGCGGGGCGGGTGCTCCACCATCTGAGGTCCGCGATCGGTGACCAAAAGAACACGGTCCTGATCGTGGGGTTTCAGGCGCAACATACGCTTGGAAGGCGGCTGGTCGAACACCAGAGAAAAGTCAGGATTTTCGGAGTGCTGCGCGAACTTTTGGCGGAGGTTGTTGTCTTAAACGGATTCAGCGCTCACGCGGACCAGAAGGGACTGGCGCAATATGCCCTGGACGTCCAGCGCAAAGGCAAGCTTAAACAAATCATTCTCGTCCACGGCGAGCCGGAACCGCAGAAAGTGTTGTCGGATTTATTGAAAGCCAATGGAGTGGGCGCCGCGATCAATGCGCCGGGGTTGGGGGAGAGGGTGAGGCTATAAAATTTGTGGATGGGAGAGGATTCGAACCTCTGTAGGTCGTCAGACCGTTCGCCGCGGCGAATGCCATTAGCCGTCCTGTCCGCCGTGACCGATCGACATCAAGATTCTTTTCAACTCGTCTCGGCCCTTCCCTGTCTTTAACTGCTTCTCTCGTCTGACAGCTTGGGCACGGGTGGCAAGCGTTTCACTATAAACCAACTCAAAGGGACCATTGCGTTTCGTATAGTTCGCATGGCCTTTATTATGTCTTGCTATACGCTTTACTAAATTTTCAGTTGAACCGGTATAAAATCGGCCGTCTCTCAAACTCTTCAGAACATATACAAAATAAGTCATCAAACTTTTTAAAAACTTATGGATGGGAGAGGATTCGAACCTCTGTAGGTCGTCAGACCGCAGGTTTTACAGACCTGTGCCATTAGCCGCTCGGCCACCCATCCGCTTGTTGCATACATCAAAATCTATTATTCGGGAGAGGAAACCTCTCCCTTCGTCGTCAGGCCGTTCGCCGCGGCGAATGCCATTAGCCGTCCTGTCCGCCTGGGCGGATCGGCCACCCATCCGTGGAAAGGTGATTTTATAATTTTAAGGGGAGGTTTACAAATTCCCCGAGGGGCGAGTTAATAAGTGAGCTGAAAGCCCAGGCTGATGCTTTGGCCGGTGTAGTTGCTGGGGAGATAACGCTGGAACTTGTTGTTGGACGTGGCGACGACCTGGGAATAAGTCAAAAACATGGAGGCAACTTCGTTCATCTTTTTGCGGAGGCCGCCCGTGAGCGTCACGAAATCGTTGCTTTGGGTTTTGCCGGCGATGAATGAGTTGGTGCCTTCGCGAGGCTGGCGGCTGTTATATCCGCGGTGTTTCCAGTTCACTCCAAGGTTGAGCGCCCACTTTTTGGTGAAGTTCAGGAAGAGGGGCAAGTTCAAATCTGTCTCGTTATAGTCATAATAATTCGAGGCAAAGACCGGAGACGGATCGGTCGCGGACTGGAAGAGCAGAAAATTTTGGTTGGAACGGTGAAGGGTGTATGAAATTTCCGGAGCCGTCTCAAAAATCCAGACTTTTTGATTTGCCCCGGCGGATAAAATAACATTCGTGTCTTTCTGCTTCTGCGCGCCATAGGTTCCGTTGGACTCGACCACCCGCTCGTTCGAATAATCTATAAAATTGTATCGGAAACGGGCAAAAAACCTGCTCCAGTTGACCATCAATCCAAGTTCGTTGAACTTTTGATCTTTCAGGCCCGCGGCGAGCTCAACCTGCGAGTCCGTGCCCTGAAACTCGCGGATGATGTCGGTGTAATTGGGATATTTGATGTTGCGATAAAGCCAGTTGCCGGTGAGCGTGCCGTCTCTGTCGAAAAGTTCGAAGGTGTAATCCACGGCGAGCCCCCCGCCGACGGACTTTGAATCATAAAGACCTTCCCCCCAGACTTCGTTGGCCGCGGTGCGCGTGAGGTTGAACCCATAAGCGGCGCTTGGACGCAGGCGGATATATTTCCAGACGTTCCAGCGGTATTCAAAATTAAAATTGTGCGAGAGGTCTTTGGAATCGAACTCGGACGTGTCCTGGGGACGGAACGCCTGGCCCGCGAAATTGAGGCTATAGAGAGCGAAGAGATTATGTTTCTGGGCGATTTTCGTGAGGAGCCCCACATTCATGTTCATTTGCGCGCCCGAAAAAAAGTCTCCGCTCGACGGCAGATATGCGCCCTGAGTGACGCCCATGTTGAAATAAGGCGTGAAATAGCGGCTCTCAAGGGGGGCAGAGGAAGCCCTGGAAATTGTGAAAAGCGCCGAGGCCGCGAGCAAAGAATATTTACTTAGCCGTTTCATCAGAAATTGAAGTGCAGATTAATCTGCGGCTGCATGATAAAAACAGATTCGGGATAGATGTTCAGCCCCAGTTCAAGATATTTTCTGTACCAGCTCACTTTGGCTGTGAGGAGGTTGTTCTTCACGCCGTAACCGCCTTCCAAAATCCAGCGTTTGTCCGGACCATAGGTGTGCTCGATGCCGGCTGAGACGGTGTGTTCCGTCAGTTCAGATTTAAAACTGCTGACCTTGTTGCCCAGGATGGTTTCAGGGCGGTTCAGGCCGATTTCCATGTTGAGCATGGACAGTTTATAGCCCCAGAAAAGGCGGACGCGAGGTTCCAAAGAGCTCGTGAGGACAACGCCGGTATAAGACCCCCCCAGCTTTGCGCGAGTGATTTTGGTTTCCGTGTCGTCGGCCGTGGCGCCTTTTTGTTCGATCAGGGTGGTGAGCAGAGAATCCCAATATCCCCCCACAAGATCGAGCTGGGGAAGGCCGGGAGCGAGTTTCCCTTCGGGATGAAGCCGCACTTTGCCCGCGACATTGAAAGCCGAGGTGATGTCCGGAAGGGGAATGATCACGATCCCGCCCAACAGATGCGTGTTGACGCCGAATTTTTTGCCCGGAGGAAGAGGGTTGGTTGACTCCATGTTGCGCTGGAATTCATAAATAAATAACGGCGGATTTGAAAGAAGCGTTCCGGCCTGCTTGATGGCAAAACTGTTGAACTGGTTTTCGGCGCGCAGAGGCAACGCCAACCCGGACAAAAACAGGCAGACGAGGATTAGATTATTTCTTCGCATTGCTCACGGATTCAAAGCTTTTGTCCAGGGACTTGCTGATGGAATCAAGGCTCGTGGACAGGGATTTAACGACGGAAACGAAGAGGTCGGGGATGATAACGATGTCGATGTTTTTATTTGCCGCGTTGCCACCTGCAAATGTCGAATTACTTGTGACATCCAAAGTTGAACTGGGGGCATTGCTGATGTCTTGTTTCACAAAAATGCCCAGTTCAGCTCCGGAATTTTTAAGCAGGGATTCAAAATTGATCGTCCCGCCGACATAATCGGAAATGTTTCTCACGTTGCCGGCGTTGTTGATCACGAAAAACTCGGAAGCCAGCCACAGTTTGTTTCCAGGGAAGGATGCGTTCTGCCACCTCTTGGCGAAGTTGCCGTAAAGATCGCCGTTCGAGCCGTCCTGGGAAAGCTCTTTGATCGTCGTGTCCTCCACAAACCGAGTGAGCCCCGGAACGCTCAAATCGTTCAGCTCTTTCAATTCGAACAGTTTTTTTCGTCCGCTGGACCCGCCGGAAGTCTGCAGAGTGCCGATATAGAGATCGGGAGCGATGTCATTGGTGGATGCGTTTCTGAGTCCCATCAGGGCGATGATAAAAACATTGTCGGCGTCCCCGGAGTTGGCCAGGACAAGCTCGGAACGCTGGACATGAATGGTGTCTTTATTTGTTGAGAAATATCCGGGGAACTCGTTGAGGTTGTCCGGAAGGGCTTGGTCGAATTCAACCTTGGCGCGGAGCGAATCGACGCGAGACCCGGAATCTCCGTTATAAGTATATTTTCTGAATCCGCCTGAAGCATAGGTTGTTCGTTTGACGACATTTAATATTTGGAGGGTTTTATTGTCCGGACGGTCCAGCCTTTGGTCCACTCGGACAAGGTTTCCGTGCACATCGACAAGCGTGCGGCCCGCGGCAAAATCTTCCTGTTTGACCTGCTCTTGCGACTGGGAAATTTCGCGTTCCGTGGCGCCGGTCAACATGGCGAACTGACGGATTTCGTCGCGCTTTCTGACATTGTCGATCATGTCCCGCCGGCGTTCTTCAGGCGCGAGACCGGGAGACCAGTCTTCGAGGCCCAAAATTTCTCTTTCCGGCGTCAGGAGGCTGACCGCGCCGTCGGTGTATCCGTTTCCTTGAGGGATGTTCACTTTCTTGAGCTCACGCTCGCTATCCTGTTCTGTGCGCGACAGTTTGACTTCACCGAACAAGACATCCAGCGTGGGCTGGCCGGTTTCATCTGCTTCAAAGGTGAACACGGTGCCTCGCACCGCAATAAGAGATGTGGCTGTCCTCATGCGGAACCGTTCGCGGAATTTGAGATGAGGAACGCGGGTTTTTACGGAGCCCGATTTTAAATAAATTTCATTGTTATAGGGTTTCTGCTGGGAAATATTTATTGTGGTTTTTTCTTTAAGCCAGATTTTGGATCCGTTCTTAAAGAGAAGGACCGCCCTGCCGTCCGCGCCGGTGCGGATGGTTCCGCCTTCCGACAATCCTGTCCCGCGCAAAGCGTTTTTCCATTCCGAGGTTTGGGTTTCGCGAATTTCGACGGTCCCGCTGAGGGCATTGACGATGACATCCTGGGCAAAAAGCGGAACGGTGATTAAAAGGAAGGAAGACAAAAACAACAAGCGTTTAAATGTCATCTGCCGCTCATCCTATCAGAATGGTTTTTTCATGTCAAGCAAACAAAATTTGTATATCATATCCTCATGAACCCCGTCGGACTTTATGTCCACATCCCCTTTTGCCGGGTCAAATGCAAGTTCTGCCACTTCGCGACGTTTCCGGGCCTTCGAAAAAGAGTTCCGGAATATTTGTCAGCGCTTGAAACGGAAATGTCGCGCGCCGGCGGACAAAAACTGAACACAATTTTTTTCGGCGGCGGGACTCCGAGCTTTTTGTCGGAACTGGAAATAAAATCGCTTCTCGATGCCATACGAAAATATTTTGAGATCGAAGCGGACTCTGAAATTTCAATGGAGTGCAATCCCGACGACGCAACCCCCGGAAAATTAAAAGCCATGAAATCCGCCGGAATCAACCGGATCAGTTTCGGGCTCCAGGCAACCCAGGAACCCCTCTTAAAATCCCTCAACCGGACCCACGATTTCAAACAGTTCGTCTTGGCTTATGCATCAGCGCGTAAAATCGGTTTCCAGAATATCAATGCGGATCTGATTTTCGGGCTTCCCCATCAGACGCTTGCGGACTGGGAAGAGACATTGGACCGCGTTGTCGCGATGGCTCCGGAACACATATCGGCTTATGCCCTGGATCTCGACGAACCTTCGGCTCTTTCGTTTCAAAAAACGGTTCCGGACGATGACCTGCAGGCGGACATGTATGAATTGCTGAGCCGCAAACTCGCGGAAGCGGGATATCGTCATTATGAGATTTCCAATTTCGCGAAACCGGGAAACGAGTGCCGGCATAACCTCAAATATTGGAGAAATGATCCGTGTCTTGGAATCGGCCTTTCCGCCGCAGGGTTCGACGGCCGGACGCGCATTAAAAATAAAGACCGCATGGAAGAATATTTGGAGTCGATTCGATGCAAGGTTTCCCCCGCCATGGAAACCATCACTTTGACGGAAGACGAACAGGAAGGCGAGAATTTGATGCTGGGACTCCGGCTCAGGGAAGGCGCGCGATTGACCCCAAAAATTTGGAAAATGCACGGAGAAATGCTAAAAAAATACGAAGAGAGGGAGCTTCTTAAAATCGACGCAGACAAGAATCGCGCCATATTGAACCTCAAAGGCTGGCTTCTTTCGAACCAAATTTTCAGAGACATTCTCACACATTAACAGGAGGCACACATGACAAGCATCATCGCACTCGCGCTTATTTTATTTTTCCCGGTCGCTGGACAGGCGGCTCTTCGAACGCAGACTATTGAATATAAAGACGGCAGTGTCGAATGCGAGGGGTATTTGGCTTACACAGACTCGGTCGGTACAGACCTGGTGATGCCCAAGGTTAGACCCGGAGTGATTATCGCCCATGAATGGACTGGCCTCGGAGATTATGCCCGCCGGCGGACCGAGATGCTTGCCAAAATGGGATATGTCGCTTTTGCGATCGACATGTACGGCAAAGGCGTCCGCGCGAAAGACCATGAAGAGGCCGCGAAGCTCTCCGGGATTTATCGCAACGACCGCGCGCTCATGAGAAGACGAGCCAAAGCGGGACTCCAGGCCTTGTTGTCCTTAAAGGCATTAAGCCAAACCGAGGTGGATAAAAATAAAATCGCGGCCATCGGATATTGTTTCGGGGGCACAACGGTTTTGGAATTGGCGAGGAGCGGAGAAAATTTATTGGGCGTGGCCAGCTTTCACGGCGGACTCGACAGCCCCACTCCCGCAAACCCCGGAGACATCAAGTCGAAAGTGATCGTGTTTCAGGGAGCCAACGATGCCTACACTTTGGCTGGGTTGGATAAGTTTAAAGATGAGATGAAAAAGTCAGGAGCGGACTGGCAGTTGATCGAATATAGCGGAGCGGTCCACAGCTTCACGGTCAAGGAAGCCGGAAATGACCCTTCAAAAGGAATGGCGTATAACGAAGCGGCCGACCGAAGATCCTGGCAGGCTCTCAAAAATTTCCTCGACGAAATTTTTAAGAAATAATTATTTAGTTCTGTAAATTTCCCCAACCCGGCCGATTTTTCTTTCGGTCTGGATGGGTTGGTTGGGGCCATAGGGATGGCCTCCGAACCCGTTGCGCATCATGGCAACGGCTTTCGCCCATTTCTTTTCAGAGTCGCGCGAAGCAAAAAGCTGAATCACGGATTGTGTGATCACGGGGATCGGAACTTCCATCTGAATCGCGTCGCTTAAGAGCCAGTTGACCTCGCCCGTGTCTTCCACATGCGGCGGAATTTTTTTTGTGCCGCCTTCCATCACATACATTTGATGCATGAGGTCCACCAGCCACGAACGGATGACCGAACCGTTCCGCCAGCATTTCAAAACATTCGCAACATCGAGATTGTCTTTATAATTTTCGAGCAAGTTGATGCCTTCGCCGATCGCCTGGAGCATGCCGAACTCAATTCCATTATGAACCAGTTTTACAAAATGGCCTGATCCGGAAGGACCCGCATAAACAACACCGTCTTTAACGGAAAGCCGTTTTAAAATCGGCTCAATTTTTTCATAGGCAGATTTTTCCCCGCCTGCCATAAAACAAGCGCCGTGAAAGGCTCCATCCACTCCGCCGCTGGTGCCCAAATCGATAAAATGAATTTTCTTCACCTTCAGTTTCTGGGCCCGCGCAATGGAATCCCCCCAATAAGAATTCCCTCCGTCCGCAATGATGTCTCCCGGTTTTAAAATTTTCGAAAGTTTATCGAGGAGCTTGTCCACATCGGGGCCAGCGGGAATGTATAAAAATATTATTCTTGGCGCTTTCAAAGCTTTCACAAACCCCTCGAGCTTTTTTACCGAAACAAGGCCTGCCTTGACTAAATCCGGAGGGACTCTTTCGATCGTGTGCCCTGCGACTCTCAATCCCTTCGCGAGCGCCTGCCGCGCCAGGTTGCCGCCCATTTTCCCAAGTCCGATGACGCCGAATTCCAGATCGTTCATATTTTTCATTTTTATGCCTTCCTTAAAATCGCGCGAGCTGGAGAACCGTCGCCGTTCATGATTCGCAAGGGCAAACACGCGAGATCATATTTCCCCGGCTTCACTTTTGAAAGATTGAGCCCTTCAATGATCCACACATTTTTCGACAGAAGCGCTTTGTGGATTTCATGCCCGCCTTTTCGGAAACTGCCGACCGACAAATAATCGACGCCGACACATTTGACTCCGATTTCCCCGAGCCAATGGCCGGCATCATCAGAAATATAGACGAAATCTTTCACGAAATCATTGGTGTTCCAGCAAAGCGCAGAGTTTTTGGTTTTAAAAAGGATGCGGTCGCCTTTTTTTATTTTATGTTTTTTGAGTTCCTCGATCTTGATCGATTCAGGGTCTTTAATTTCAATGACGCGCGCAAGCCCCACCGTCGAGTCCAAAGGCATTTGGTCGATGGTTTTGGTGTTAAGAATGAAATGCGCCGGAGCGTCCATGTGAGTGCCGGTGTGAGAACCCATCGACAGATGAGCCACGGTGGCGCGGTCGCCTTTGCGCATATCCTTGATGTTATGAATTTTTATTTCCGGATCTCCCGGCCAATGGACCATGCCGTCTTTGAGAGGAACTGAAATGTCGATCCACTTTGTTGATTTAACCATGTCCGTCTCCTTTTCTATACCGCTTGGCCAGAGTCTCGGGCGAAACTCCTAAAAAAAACAATACCAGGAAAACTGAATTTTTGATCGCGTTCGCAAAGGGTCCCGCGGCCTCATATTTTCTGACCGAGGTTTTGATCGGCTCTTTTAAGGTAACAAATTTGCCGGCTTCGCGGAGCCTCGGGACAAAAAAATATTCTTCCATCAAAGGGACGTCCGGGAAACCTCCGGCGCTGAGATAAGCGTTCCGTCGAACAGCCAACCCCTGATCTCCATAAGGCACGCCCGTCACCCAATTCCTGAGCCGCGCAAAATACTCGATCACGCGATATTCCCAGCGGCCGGAATCAAAGGAAAGCTCAAAGGCCGCTCCAGAAACGGGCTCGCGCGTTTCTCCGAATGTTTGGAGGAGGATTTCCTGCCAGTTCGCCGGAAGGCGGGTGTCGGCGTGGAGAAAGAGCAGAATGTCTCCGGACGCCCTTTCGGCACCGAGAGCCATTTGGCCGCCGCGGCCGGCGCGCGCGCTTTGAACCGCAATGTCCGCAAGGCTTTTCGCGAGTTCTCCGGTTCCGTCAGAACTTTGCCCGTCAACCACAATAATTTCCGTGGGTGCGGTTGAAGTTTGCCGAATCAGCTCGATCTGGCGACGGATCAATCGGCTCTCATTCCGCACGGGGATGATCACCGAAAATTTCTGAATTTTTTTGCCCGCGCCGATCCGCTCAAGGTCTTCCGGCCGATCCACATCGAAATATTCCGGAAGCATGGCCTTGTGAAGGCCCAGAGTCCGCGCGTTTGTCAGGGTCTGCTCCAGAACAGTCGCGGTTGACCACTGAACCCCTTCAAAAAGTTTCTGCCGAAAATTATTTTTCAGGCCGATCAAATAATATCCGCCATCCGGCGTTGGACCCAAAACGAGATCATGGTTGTCGAGATGTTTGAACCCCTCATTAATATACTCCGCAGGGAGACCGGGAGAGTCTGTGCCGATGAGGATCACCTTCTCACAGGATTCCCCAAAAGCTCTTTCAAATGCGCGCCCCATCCTATCCCCCAGATTATGCCCCTGCTGAACAAAGAAGTTAACTTTGGAATCGCTGTCGGAGAGCCACTGGGGCGTGGGGAATGCGGGGTCTGCCGAATAGGCCACATGAACCGAGGCGCTGGCGTTTTTGACTGCGGTTCCGTAAATTTCTCTCGCCCAGGAACGATAGAGGGAAGCGGCCTCTTTGTGCGACAGAGGGGGGACAAGCCGGGTTTTGACTTTGCCAGGCGCCGGGGCTTTTACGAAGAGGATGAGCCTGTTTTTCACTTCAGATTTATATTTTTCCGACCCACGGCGTTCGGAACATTCCGGAGATCGTCTGCCAATAGGGCGCGGTGAATTCCGTCAAACCGAACCGGATGTTCAGGATATCGTCTCTCTTTATGAAGGAGCCGAAGAGACGGTCCCAAAAAGAAAATATCGTCGAATAATTGGAGTTGGTTTCGTCGAGAACCTGCGAATGGTGGACGCGGTGCATGTTGGGAGTGACGATAAAACCGCGCATGAGTTTGTCCCATTTTTCGGGCAAGGCAATGTTGCTGTGATGAAACAGGATGACGGGAAATAAACACATTTCATACAGGAGAAGCGCTGAAAAATCCAAGCCTAGAAGCGGCAAAACGAGGAGGCGGGCGCAGTGAGACAATATAATTTCGCCCGTGTGAAACCGGAGGGCCGTTGACGCGTCCATCTCCGCATCAGAGTGGTGCATCCTGTGAAAACGCCAGAAAAAGCCGACGACATGGTTTATTCTGTGCCAGCAATACATCCAGAGATCGAGGAGGAGAAAAGAAGCCGGAACCATTAAAAAGCGGGGAAGCGGAACAATCCTGAGGAGGCCGAACTCACGGCCTGAGGCCCATTCCAGGACATGATAAACGAGTCCGGCGAAAAAAACATGAGTGACGGCCGCGTTGATCAGGCCGAAGAACAGATTTTTTGCCGCATGCCTGACATGAAGATTCTCGGGGCGGTTCTGAAACAGCGGAATGAAGCTTTCAAGACCATAGAGAGCGCCGAGAGACAATATCCCGATGAGAGTTTTCACGCCGAATGAATTTCGCCCAGTTCAACCAGCGCTTCGTGAAGGTCGTCTTTGTGCGCGGTGCTTTCAAAGCGGGAAAGCAGGCTGTAAACGCAGGGGACGACAAACAAAGTCAGGAAAGTGGAAACCGTCACACCGCCGATGACGACCATCGCCATGGGGATGCGGGACTCGGCGCCGGGGCCCAACGCGAGGGCGGGAGGCACGGCCGCGGCGATGGTGGAAACGCTGGTCATGATGATGGGCCTCAAACGCACGGGGCAGGCTTCAAGGAGCGCGTCGCGCACATTTTTCCCAAGTTTCCTGCGCTCGTTCGTGAAATCCACCAGGAGGATGGAATTTTTCTTGACGATGCCCATAAGCAGAATGATGCCGATCATGCTGTACATGTTGAGGGATTTTCCGGTCAGCCAGAGAGCAATGAACGCGCCGGTCACGCTGAAAGGAAGCGCCATCAGGACCGAGATGGGCTGGATGAAACTGTTGAACTGGGCGCCCAGGATCATGTAGGCCACGAGGATTCCGATGATCATCGCGAACATCAGAGATTGGCCGGACTCCTTGAATGTTTGAGCGCTTCCGGACCAAACGATCCGGTATCCCTGAGGCAAAACATCCTTCCCTATCTTTTCCACGGCGGCCAGGGCTTCAGACTGGGATTTTCCCTGAGCGATGTTGGCGAAAATGCTGATGGACCGCTCGCGGTTCCTGCGGGTGATGGAAAGCAGTGAAGGTTTTTCCTTGATTTCCACAACGTCGGAGAGAGGGATCACTTCGCCGCGGTTGTTGCGCACCCAAATGTTGGTGATGTCGTCCGGACGGTTGCGTTCGTCTCCGACGAGGCGGACACGGATGTCATATCGTTTTCCGGCTTTGGTATATTTTCCGACGCGGAGACCGCCGATCATGGCGTTGATGGCGTTGCCGATGCTCGAAATGCTGACGCCCCGGCCCGCGGCTTTCGTTCGGTTTGGAATGACGCGCACTTCCTGGACGCCGGCGCGATAATCGCTGTCAACGCCGGTGACTGTTCCGGACTCTTCCATTTTTTTGGTGAGCTCCTGGCTCAGGTCTGCCAGCTTTTCCCAGTTCTCCCCGCGGATCGTGAACTCAATCGGGAACCCTCTCTGGGAAGTGAACCCGGAAAGAGAAAGGTCTTGCGGGATCACTTTTCTGAACCCCTGAATGCCCTTGAGGTCATTGCGGACCACTTCCATGAATTCCTGCTGGGTGAGCGCGCGGTTTTTCTTGGAATCGATCGGGCGGTCCTTGGGCTGTTTGAGCGTGACAAACATCATGCCCGTGTCCACTTCGCCGCCGCCAAAACCTCCGATGGCGCCGTAATATCGGTTGACCTCCCCGTATTTCATGATCGCTTCTTCGGCTTTTCTGAATTGAGTGTCGGTGAATTGGAGGGAAGAGCCGATCGGGGTCTGCATCCTCAGCATAAACATGCTCTGGTCCTGCGCGGGAACGAATTCTTTTTTTATGATTTTAGCGAACTGAATTGAGCCGACGAAGAAAAGGATGGAAACGATCACGACAGTCCAGCGCCAGTTGAGACAGACCGCGAGGGACGCCTCATATTTTACCTTCAGCCACTCCGTGAGAGAATCCATCTTGCGCCCGATCCAGGTGTTGTGCCCCACTTCAAGGAACTGAGAACAGCGCATGGGCGCGAGCGTCAGAGCCTCCAGCAGGGAGAGGAGAACGGCAACCGACATGGTGATGCCGAACTGAAAGAAGAATTTTCCCATGATCCCTTTCATGAACACGACCGGGACAAAGATCGCCAGGATCGCGATGCTCGCGGCCATGGCGGCAAACGTGATTTCGCGGGCTCCCACGATGGCGGCTTTCACGCGGGAAAGCCCCTGCTCGCGATATCTCACAATGTTTTCCAGCACCATGATGGCGTCGTCCACCACGATCCCGATGGCGAGAGAAAGCCCCAGGAGGGTGAATGTGTTTAAGGTGAACCCGAGCAGATTGAGAATGAAGAAAGATCCGATGATGGAGGTCGGGATCGCAAAAATGATGTTGACCGTCGAACTCCAGGACCCCAAAAAGAGCCAGCAGACCACGGAGGTGAGGAGAGCCGAAAGCACCAGGGTGAAATTGAGCTCGTGCGTTGAATCTTCGATGAATTTCGTGCTGTCAAAATTCACTCCGAGTTTGAGGCCTTCGGGCAAAGTTTTCTGAATTTCTTCCATTCGTTTCTTGACGGCCCGCCCCACCGCCACTGAATTCGTTCCGCGCTGTTTCTTGATTCCCAGGCCCACCGCAGGCTTCCCAAGCACTCGGGAAATTCTCCGGATATCCGCCAATCCGTCTTCGATGCTCGCGACATCCTTGATCCTGAATGTCCGCCAAATCGGAGACCCTCTGCGGCCGGGGATCACGATGTTCCCGAACTCTTCAATGGAAGAGGCCTCCCCCATGACGCGGACGTTCATTTCTTTCTGGGACGTTTCGATGCGCCCGGCAGGGACTTCGCTGTGCTCTGAGCCGATCGCGTCCATGACATCGTCCACGGTCAGTTCCCGCGACTTCATTTTCTCTGCGTTCAGCCACACGCGGAGGTTGGGCTCAATGTATCCGCCCAGAAAAACCTCTCCCACTCCGGGGACCGTGGTGAACTGGTCCTTGAGGTGATCTTTGGTGTATTCCATGAGTTCTCTGAGGGGCTTGTCTCCCGAAAGGGCCAGCCACATGATGGGGTTGTCTTCAGGATTCACTTTGTTGACGATCGGGGGATCAATTTCGCGAGGCAAAATTCTCTGCGCCTGCGCGATTTTGGTCTGCACTTCCTGGAGCGCGGCGTCGATGTCGCGGCCCAGCTCAAACTCGATCGTGATGGTGGCGTTGCCCTGGCGGGAGCTTGATGACACTTCCTTGATCCCCTGCACCTGCATGACGGCGTCTTCGATCGCGTCCGTGACTTCAGTTTCCATCACCTCGGGCGCGGCGCCCTCCCAGTTGACCGTGACGGTGACAATGGGAAAGTCCACGTCGGGGAGCTGGCTGATCCCCATGCCGGTGAACCCGATCCATCCGAAGAGGATGAGCCCGAACATCAGCATCCACGCGAAAACCGGGTTTTTTATCGAGGTGTCGGATAAGGTCATTTTAAAGGCTCCAATGATTGATAGTTTTCGGCGGCGTTCACGGCCTGCTCAAGATCTTCACTGGCCACTTTCAGAGCCAGATAATTGAGTTTCAGCTGAACCTGAGTCCGGTCAAGAGCTTTCTTCGTGGATTCGAGCGTGTTTAAAGCCGCAAGAACATCCAGATTGTTCACGAGCCCGTGCTGATATTCGTTCACCAATAATTTATAACTTGCCTGAGCTTCCTTGAAAGCATTTTCAAACGCGGTCATCTGAGCGAAAACAGTCTGCAGATTGATGTGGGCTTTCCGCACGAGAGATTCGACAGACCTTTTATATCTTTGATATTCCAGCGTCGCCTGGCTCAGTTCAGACGCCGCGATTTTCATGCCGCTCACATTCGATCCGCCCTGGAAGAGAGGAAGGTCCACGGTCAAAAGGAGGTCCCAATCGATGGGCTCCTGAAACCCGACGCGTTTAAGATAATAATTCCCGAGGAGTCCCACGGTCGGAGAAAAAGCTCCGCGCGCGACTTTATAGGACTGTCTCCGGCTCTCCACGGCCTGAGCCAGAGCCTGAAGATCTTTGCGTTTCCGGGAATGTTCCAGCACGAGCGAAAGAGATTCCGGAGCCGAAGCAGGAACATCGTCGGCAAGGACTCTTGAGCCGACGCTCTCCCCCACAAGAAAACTGAGAGACTCTCTCGCGACCGCCACCTGACCCTTCAGGACTTCTTCTTCGCCCTGGAGCGTATAAAGTTGCGACCTGGCGCTTCGAAGTTCGCTCTCACGGGATTTTCCGAGTTTAACGCGGGACTCCATGTCATTGATCCTTTGTTGGGAAAGGGTCAGGATATTGCGGGTATTCTCCATATCCTTTTCGAGCTGAAGGGCAAGATAAAAAGTTCCGGCGACGTCTTCATAAAGGAGGAGATACGCGTGTTTAAGGATCAAAATCTGCCGCTGCTCTTCAGATTTGAATCCGGAATAAGCGTGGAACTCGCGGAACCCGGAAAAAATCGGCTGGTGGGCCTGAATTTTGACTTCCGGCCGCTCGCTCCGGGTGAGCGTGCTGTTGACGCCGCCGCCGCTGGCGTCCACGCCGCTCGTGTCCTGCCATTGTTCCGTATAAATCAAATGAACATCCGGGAGAATGGCGCCGATGCTTTTGCGGGCCATCTGTTCGAATTGAAACACACCCTCCGCGTTGGCTCTGAGCGTTTCGCTCCTGCGGACCGCCATGTCATAACACTGGGAAAGCGTGAGAGGAGCGGAAGAACTTTGAGCGCGCGCGGAGACGCTGAAGACGGAAAGAATAATGAGGGCGCTCACGGCGGCTTTAGCCAGGGAAGAACGGATGGAACAGAGTTTTTGGGTCATTGAAGACATTTCCTTTTGCGTAAAATTATCGAATAGCGAGTGCATGAAGCGGAGGTGTTCGGGCAGAATTTTGCTGATGGTTTTGGAACCTTGTTTCGTGATGCGGATCGTCCGGACCCTGCGGTCCTTGAGATCGCTGATCCGCTCCACGAACCCCCGCTTTTCGAGCGTGTCCACCAACCCCGTGACATTGGGCTGAGACACCAGCATTTGTTCCCCGATCTGGTTCATGGTGAGGCGTTTGTTGGGCGCCACTTCGAGCAGGTTTAAAATTCCGAGGGACGGGCCGGTCAGGTTGTGGACGCGCATGCGGCCGTCGACAGCGGTCCGAAGAAGTTCGGCGGTGCGGATCAAATTGAGATAACAGCCGATGACCGCGGGATCAAACTTTTTATAGAGATCCTTGGCATAGTCGAAGCAATGGCTGTAATAAACGCCTAAATTTTCGCAATCCTGGGCTGACATGGGGTCCGAAGATAATATTATTTAAGCCCTTAAATGTCAAGAGCTAAACCATTAAGCGTTTTTGAAATTCCCGGAGATCCGTGACGGGAAGATCGCAGGCCCGGCCTTTGCAGACATAGGCCATGGCGGGGACATTCTGGCTTTTTTCAGATTTCACGATGTCATAAACCCAGCTGAACTCCCGTGGAACGGCCCAGCGGTCATCGACTGAAATAATGACGCGGTTTGGGAGGAATCTGCGGCGGCATTCGTCAAGAAATGGCCGAGTGGCTTCCGGTTTCCCGACCAGGAGGATCTGGCGAGGCTCGGAAAGAAACAGGGAAAGAGCGGACATCATCTGCGGAAACGCCCTGGGATTTTTTCTCATGGGCCCTGCGAAACTCTTAAGCAGAGTTTCTGCCCAGCTTTTCCACGACGGGTCGCCGAGCATCTCGGCCAGACGAAGCGCGTTCAAACACGCCACAGACCCCGCGGAGGGTTCAACATTGTCCTGATCGTCCTTCGCGCGCAGAAGAAGATCGTCCGAAGATCCTTTTTCCGTCATAAAGAGACCGGGGTTCTCGGGATCAAAAAAGCGGAGCCGAAGCTCTTCCATGAGCCGGAGCCCCAGGCGGAACCACTTTGGATCAAAATTGGATTCATAGAGATCGAGACATGCCTGAGCGATGCACGCGTAATCGTCGGCAAGGCCGGCCACTTTTCGGTCCTTTTCACGCCACCTCCGATACAGCCTTCCGTCCCCCGAATCGAACAAGTTTTGGCTGATGAATTCAGCCGCGGCCACAGCCGCGTCGATATATTTTGTTTCCCCCAATGTCTGCCAGGCGCGGCAGAGAGCTGAAATCATAAGCCCGTTCCACGAGGCGATGATCTTGTCGTCGAGGTGCGGCCGGGGCCGCCTGCGGCGCTCCTCAAAAAGCCTGCGCCTCGAATTGCCGAGTATTTTTTCAATTTCTTCCAGCGGCATTTCAAAATGCTGGGCCGTTTGTTCGGGAGTTTTTGCGGCAAACAATATGTTTTTATCGTTGAATTCCCCCTGCGGATCCGATTCCGCGTTTCCGTGGTCCAGCACGCCGTATCGATATGAAAAAATTTCGCCGTTTGGATTTCCAAGCAGGCGCAGAATTTCTTTTTTTGTCCAGATGTAAAAAGCGCCTTCGGATTTATGCTCATGGCCTTCGCCGGATTTTTCTCCGGCAAGTTCAGGCGGCAAACTGTCGGCGTCTTCGGCCGAATAAAATCCGCCTTTCGCGTCCGTCATGTCCCTTAAAATATAATCAAGGGATTCCCGCGCAATCTCAGAAAACAAAGGGTCGCCGCTCACCTGAAATGCTTCCAGATAATTTTGGATCAGCTGGGAATTGTCGTAGAGCATTTTTTCGAAGTGCGGGACATGCCAGCGCTCGTCGGTGGAATAGCGGGAAAATCCGCCGCCCAGGTGATCATAAATTCCGCCCCGCGCCATCGCGCGCAGGGTTTCGAGAGACATTTCGAGAGATTCCGCGGCTTGTTTTGGGTTCGCGGCTTTGACCGCCGCATGATACCGCAGAAGAAAATGATGGTTGACCGGCATGGGAAATTTCGGGGCGCCTCCAAACCCGCCAAGGACGGGGTCATAATCGGATTTGAAATAATTGAACCCGTTTTCAAGGATGCTGAAATTCAGGTCGCCCGGCTGTGAACGCGCGTTCAAAAACTGCGAAATCTCCTGCGTCAAATGTTCGGCGCTGGACACAATCTTTTTATGCTCTTCGGGCGAACGCCAGGTCAATCCCACTTGCCTCACGAGGTCCGGCCATCCGATCCTTCCCCAGCGTTCTTCAGGCGGAAAATAAGTCCCGCCGTAAAAAGGTTTCAGGTCCGGCGTCAAAAATACATTGAGCGGCCAGCCGCCCTGCCCCGTCATGGCCTGCACCGCGGTCATATAAATTTTGTCGACGTCGGGACGCTCTTCACGGTCCAGCTTGATGCAGACAAGATTTTCGTTCATCACCTGGGCGATCTGCGGATCGGAGAACGATTCTTTCTCCATCACATGGCACCAGTGGCAGGTGGAATATCCGACGGAGAGGAGGATGGGTTTGTTTTCGTCGCGCGCTTTTTTGAAAGCCGCTTCGCCCCACGGATGCCAATCCACGGGATTATAGGCATGCTGAAGCAGATAGGGGCTCTTCTCGTTGATGAGTGAATTGGGAGGGGTCATTTTACTTTGAAAATTTCAGAAGGGACTGCGGCAGAAAATTCACGAGGATCGTCAGTTTATTTGAAAAAATAAGCGCGCCGATGAACATCAGAAGAACACCGCCAAGGATTTCTCCGGACCGCATGAATTTCTTATACCGGTTGAAAAATTGCAAGAACCCGTGGATGCCGAGCGCGGTGAGAATGAAGGGAATCCCGAGGCCCAGGGAATAGGTGAAGAGGAGCGCCATGCCCCGGAGCACGGTTTCCTCCGAGGTGGCCAGAGCGAGAATCCCGGCAAGAAAAGGGCCGATGCAAGGGGTCCAGCCGAACGCGAAAGCAAGGCCCATCACGAAGGCCCCCAACGCGGTGGAAGAAAATTTTGAGGCGTGGAACCGCTTTTCATAATAAAGAAAAGAAATCGACAGAAAGCCCGTCATGTGAAGGCCGAAGAAAAAAATAAGAATGCCCGCGCCCTTGGCGAGCAGATTGAGATGGTCCTGAAGAAATCCTCCAACCGCGGAAGCCGAGGCGCCCAGCAGGGTGAAGACGAGGGAAAATCCTGTCACGAAGAGGAGGGACCCGATGAGCGTTTTTTTTAAAATTCGGGAACGGTCCTGAGAGTGCGTCAGTTCGTCGAGAGAAATTCCGGAAATGAAGGAAATATAGCCCGGGACAAGAGGCAGGACGCAGGGGGAGAGAAACGACAGGAGGCCTGCGGCGAACGCGGCCCAGAAATTCATTTTATTTTTTTGACAGGAATTCCTGAATCAAAAGGTGGAAAACCTGAGGGTCCTGATATCCCACGACGGCGCGTCCGTTGATAAAGAAGGTGGGGGTTTGGCTGACGCCGAGAGATTCCGCCTCCGAGACATCCGCGTTCACGAGATCCAGGGTTTCCTTGCCGTCATAACATTTTTTAAAAGCCGAAAAATTGAGACCGGCGTTTTTGGCATAAACCGAAAGATTGTCCCAAAGGTTGGTGACGGTGATGGAGGATTGGTTCATGTAAATTTGGTCGGCCATGCTCCAGAAAAAATCGGATTTCTGTCTGAACGCGCACTGACAGGCAACCGCCGCGTCTGTCGCCCAGGGATGAGCCATGGGGAAGGGCTTGTTTTTGAAAACCAATTTCACTTTTCCGGGATACGATTCCAGAATTTTATCGCTTTGCAGTTTCTCATGCGCCTTCTTGCAGGACGGGCACTGAAGGTCGCTGTATTCGACGATCGTCACGGGAGCCGTTTCGGGACCTTTGAAAGGCGAGCCTTTCAATTTCATTTTGCCCAACCTCGTCGCGTCCGAATCTTCCGTCGAGTCAAAGACATTTCCGATGATATATTTTTTAAAATCACCCGATATAAAGATGTTTTGATATCGGACGTTTTCGTTGAATTTGAATTCCACCGTGCCCTGATAAAGGCCCGTGAAACTGGAGGCGTTCACGTCCAGCAGGCGGATTTCCCAGTTGGGCATGACGGAAAGTGATTTCCGGACGCTGGTCACGATTCTTGCCTGATCGGACGCCGGAACCTGAACGGCGTGGACGTTTTGGGATAAAGCGAGGAAAAAGCCCGCAAGGACGATTAAAAAAGTCATAAGCGGATTATATCAAATTACTTTCCGCTGGAACGGGCCGATATCTCATGGAAAAACACCGCGGAAGCGCTTGCGACGTTCAAAGACTGGATGGAGGTTTTCTGGGAGATGCGCACAAGGTTGTCGCAGGCCTTTTTAAGGATGGGCTTGATGCCCTCATGTTCGCTCCCGAGGATGATGGCAAGCGGACCGTCAAGTTCCAGGCTTTCAAGGGGAACACTCCCTTCCTGGGCGTCGGCGCCATAAACAAAAAAACCTTTTTCCTTGAGCCGTTCAACCGCGACTCCGAGGTTCGGAATTTCCGCGATCGGGCAATAGGCCAAAGCGCCGCTGGACGCTTTCATGACGGCCGGAGTCAGCCCCGCTGAACGCCACTTCGGAAGAATGATTCCGGAACAGCCGAAACAAACGGCGTTGCGGATGATCGCGCCAAGATTCTGAGGGTCCTGAATTTCGTCCAGGAGACACACGAAAGTTTTTTTATCGATCCTGAGCTGGTTCATGAAAACCTTGAATGGGACGGGAGAAATGGGGTCGATCTGAGCGGCCACGCCCTGATGGTTTCCGTGAGTGACGGCTTCAAGACCCCTGCGGGTGATCCCTTCGATGGCGACGCCGCGGCTTTGGGCCTCTTTTTTTATCTCTTCAAATTCAGGAGCGTGAGCGCCCTCCGCGAAAACGATGCGGCGCACCGGGAGGTTGGCGCGGAGAATTTCCAAAACGGACCTGCGGCCGTAAATCCAATCAGCCACGGGCTTTCACGATGGAACCGAGCGGCGTGTCTTCGACGATAAAACCCTGCTCGTCCAAATCTTTGCGAATCTGATCCGCTGTGCCCCAATCCTTGTTTTTTCTTGCGCCGTCCCGCTCCGAAAGTTTCATTTTCAATTTTTGAACCTGTGTCAGATCCATGCGGGACTTGAGCGGGATGCCCAGGATGTCTTCACACAGAACCTTCAGCATTTTCCATCCTGCTCTGAGCGCGTCGGTGTTTTTCTTTTTTATGGCTTCCGCCATGCCGCCTTTCACCTGAAAAAGTTCGGCAATCGCTTTCTCCGTGTTGAAATCGTCGCTCAGGATTTTCAGGAACGCTTCTGTCCTGGCATCGTCTGCGGGAACGCCGGGCTCATCGGTCCCGAAGAGGAAGAAACAGGCGTCGTTCATTTCCTGAATGCCCCCGAAAGCGTTCCTGGCCTGCTCCAACAGGTCGTCGGAAAAATCCAAAGGGGTTTTATAGTGCCTGGAGAGAAGAAAAAACCTCACCACCGGAGCCGGGACACGGTTAAAAATTTCGCCGAGTGAAAAAAAGTTCCCGAGAGATTTTGACATCTTTTCGCGGTTCACCGTCACAAAACCGTTGTGGAGCCAATAGTTCGCGAAGGGTTTTCCGCTGAGCGCCTCGGACTGGGCGATCTCGTTTTCATGATGAGGAAATATCAAATCCTGCCCGCCTCCGTGGATGTCGAAAGTGTCTCCCAAAATTTTTGTGGACATGACGGAACATTCAATGTGCCAGCCGGGACGCCCAAGCCCCCACGGGCTTTCCCAGGAAGGTTCGCCGTCCTTGGCCGCTTTCCAGAGAGCGAAATCCAGAGGATCTTCCTTGGCTTCGTTCACCTCAACGCGCGCACCGGATTCCAGCTCTTCCAGAGACCGTTTGGAAAGTTTTCCATAATCTTTGAAACGGCGGACGCGATAAAAAACATCTCCGCCCTTTTGATAGGCAACTTCCTTTTTTACCAGCCCCTCAATAAATTTAACGATCTCCGGCATCGTCTCGGTGACTCTGGGATATTGATCCGCCCTCATGACATTGAGGAGGGTCATTTTGTCCAAATAATCCTGAATATATTTATCCGCGATCGATTTTGCGCTTTGCCCGATTTTGTTGCCGCGGGCGATGATCTTGTCGTCCACATCCGTGAAATTTTGAATATAGGTCACCTTGAACCCCGCCGAGATAAAAAACCTGCGGACCGTATCAAAAAAAACATAGCACCGCGCGTGGCCCAGGTGAGACTCGTCATAGGGCGTGATCCCGCAGACATACATTTTTATTTTTCCCGGCTCGAGAGGCATGAAGCCCTCTTTTTTTCCGGAAAGCGTGTTATGAAATTTTATCTCGAGATCAGACATTGGAATGCGGGTTAATATTGGACGAGCGCAACGGCAGTGGCGGCCATGCCTTCCCGCTTGCCGACGAACCCCATGCCCTCGTTGGTGGAAGCCTTGATGCCGATATCGGATTCCTTGATTTTAAGCGCCTGCGCGACTGCGGTTTTCATTTTGCCGATGAAGGGCGCGATCTTGGGCGCTTCAGAGAGGAGGACGCAGTCGATGTTCTGGATTTTAATTTTTTGTTTGCCGTAAATCCTGGCGACTTCCTTGAGAAAAATGAGGCTCGAAACGTTTTTCCATCTCGGGTCTTTGTTGGAAAAATAATTGCCGATGTCGGGAAGTCCTGCCGCGCCCAAGAGCGCGTCTACGATCGCGTGCAAAATGACATCCGCGTCCGAATGGCCAAGGAGGCCGTGCGTGTGCGGAATTTTGATGCCTCCCAAATAGAGGGGCCGATTTTTAACGAGACGATGCGCGTCATATCCGATTCCGGTTCTCAGTGTTTTAGCCATTTTTAAGTCTCTTTTTCAATATTTTTTCAGCCGTGGGAAGATCGTCCCAGGTGGTGATCTTTATGTTTTCATAAGACCCCATCACCAGCGCAACCTGATATCCCAAAGATTCCGCGATGCTGGCGTCGTCCGTGAATTGCGCCGTCCGGGATTTTGAATGCAGTTTTTCAGCAATGTCCCGACGGAAAACCTGGGGAGTTTGGGCCAGCCAGCAAAGCTTGCGCGGGATCGTGCTTTTTATAAACTTTCCGCTTTTCCCGGCCACCTTGACCGTGTCTTTGCTCGGCACTGCCAGGACCGCGCACCCCGTGCTCTTCGCGGCGCTGAAAACCTCTTTTAAATTTTCTGAAGTGACGAAGGGCCTCGCCGCATCATGAATCCCAACCCATTTCGTTGCTTGAGGAAGGGCTTGGAGAGCGTTCCTCGTGGAGTCCGTCCGCTCAGCCCCGCCCGGAACCACGGCATGAATTTTTTTGAACTTTGAAAGGATGATCTTCTTTTTGAAAACAGCCTCAAGTCCCGGAGGGCTGGTCAGGACAATGTTGTCGATGAACGGGCAAAGTTCGAGGAACTGTAAAGTCCAGTGAAGGATCGGTTTGCCCCTCAAAGGCAGGAGCATCTTGGGGATGGTTCCTCCCATCCTTTTCCCTTGCCCCGCCGCCAAAAGGATTAAAGAGTTCAGTTAAGCGTTCGCGCCGTTGGGTTTTCCGGGGACCGGGGGCGGCTCAACCGGCACGGCGTGTTCCTTGGCTTTCGTGAAAACCATCCGGCCCGCGGAAGTCTGGAGGATGGACGTCACCACGACTTCAATCTTTTTCCCGACAAGCTTTCGGCCTTCTTCAACAATCACCATCGTCCCGTCTTCAAGATAAGCCACGCCCTGATCGCGTTCCTTGCCTTCTTTGACCACGAAAACCTGCATGCCTTCTCCGGGAAGGACCACAGCCTTGAGAGCGGCGGCCAGGTCGTTCACGTTCAGGACGCGGATTCCCTGAAGCGACGCAATTTTGTTCAGGTTGAAATCCGTCGTCACGATTTTGGCGGTCAGGTCTTTGGCAAGTTCCACCAGTTTCGCGTCCACGGCTTTGAGTTCAGAAAAATCCTTCTCGAATATGGTGACGGGCGTTTCAGGGATTTCCTGCAGGCGGTTTAAAATATCCAGGCCCCGCCGCCCTTTCTGCCGCTTGATGTTGTCAGCGGAATCCGCGAGTGCGTGCAGTTCATTCAACACGAAGCGCGGAACGATGATCCGCCCCGTCATGAACCGCGTTTCACAAATATCGATAATCCTTCCGTCAATAATGACGGAAGTGTCCAGAACCACCACCTCTTGCCCTTTGCGCTTCGAGGACGGAACGAAAATGTTCCTGTCCAAAAGATCGACTTCATCTTTTTTGCGGATAAAAACGACCATAAAAAGATAGGCGAAAAGGAGGTCCGTGAGGATGGAATATTTATGGATCCTGTCGTACCAAACAGGACGATCCATCAGATATATCCAATAGTCAAATATTTTGGAAATGATGTATCCCACGACTCCGCCCATGGTGCCCACAATCAGATTGTCCAGCGGGATCCTCTCAATGACGATTTCAGCGAGGATGATGAGGAGCGCGCAGGCGACCCCCACCAAAATACCCCTCGGCGTTTGCGCGATCTGAAACCAGCCGATCAAAGGACTTGCGACAACAACGATAATGCGTATGGCCCATCGTATCATGAAATTTCTTCCTCCTAAACTGGGCTGTTCTCCCGGGCGGACGAGCCGCTTCGGGCTTTGAGCCAATGAACCGCTTCACTTAAAGTTTCAACGCCCACGACTTCCATCGTGTCCGACTTGAATTTTTCTTTGAGACTGCGCTTGGGGATGACCGCCCATTCCATGCCGAGCCGTTCGGACTCTTTCAGCCGCTCGAGCACGAGCCCCACATTGCGGATTTCGCCGCCGAGTCCGACTTCTCCGATGAAAATGCCGTCGGACGGACAGGTGAAGTTTCCAAACGCGCTTGCGACCGCGCAGGCGATGCCTAAATCCGCGGAGGGCTCTTTCAGTTTGGTTCCTCCCGTGACGTTCACGAAAACATCCTGGTTCCCGAGGTTCATCCCGAGGCGTTTCTCCAGAACTGCAAGTATAATCAATGCGCGGTTAAAATCAACCCCCGTGAACATTCTCCGCGGGATCCCAAAGTAGGAACGGGAGACCAGCGCCTGAATTTCAAGGACAAACGGCCGGGATCCTTCCAGAGCCGCGACCAAAGCCGAACCGGGGCCCCGCTTGTGCTCGCTCAGGAACACCATGGACGGGTTGGAAACTTCTTCCAGCCCCAGGGCTCCCATTTCAAAAATTCCGATCTCTGAAGTCGGGCCGAAGCGGTTTTTGACGGCGCGCAGAATTCTGTATGTGAGCTGTTTTTCGCTCTCAAAATATAAAACCGTGTCCACGATGTGTTCCAAAACTCTGGGACCGGCGAGATCGCCCTCTTTCGTCACGTGCCCCAGGAGAAAAACCGTGATTCCCTTGGATTTGGCGAGCCGCAAAAACTCCGCCGCGCATTCGCGCACTTGCCCCACAGACCCGGGGGCTCCCGCAAGGTCTCCGCGATATGTGGTCTGCACCGAATCGATCACCAGAAGTTCCGGCTGAACCTTCGTGACGGCCTCAAGCATGTTTTCGAGACTGGTTTCCGACAAAAGATACAAATGGGGTGAAACGAGTTTCAGCCGGTCCGCTCTCGCCTTCACCTGCTCCTGAGATTCTTCTCCGGACACATACAAAACTTTGCGTTTCTCTCCCACCCGCGAGGCGACCTGCAGCATCAGAGTGGATTTGCCGATTCCGGGCGAGCCCCCCAAAAGAACCAGGCTCCCGGGCACGATTCCGCCTCCGATCATCCGGTCAAATTCAACGATTCCCGTGCAGACCCGCTTCACGGATTCCGCCGACACTTCGGAGATCAAATTGACCGCCGACGAAAAATCAGTCAGGTGAGACCGGTTCACGGATTTTTCAGAAACCTGGGTTTCCTCAGCATAGGTGTTCCACTTGCCGCAGTCATTGCATTTGCCCATCCACTTGGCGGAAGTCACGCCGCATTCCTGACAGCGGTAAATGGTTTTCGATTTTGTTTTGACGGACATTTTATCTCGCGAAACTGATGAACCCGAAGAGATAGGACAGATCCTTGTCCTCGAACACGAAATGAGTGTTCATGTTATATTGCTTGAGGATCGCAAGATCTTCGACGGAGAGGCCGATGTCCATGAAACGGTTGACCTTGAGGCGGGCTCCGACGTCATATTGCGGTTTGTCAAACGTCCGTTCCCGCCCGGCGCGTCCGCGGATTTCATCCCGTCCGAAATCATAGGCCTGAGTGTTCAGTTCCAGGCCGCTTGCGAATTTTTTAACGGCATTTTCATGATCCCGGAGCGGTTTGAAAGGATAATATCTCAAGCCCACTCCGGCGGAAGATCGGATGGCTCCCAGCTCAACCGAGATGGGCCCGAAAATTTTTCCAAGCACCGCCGTGATCCCGTTCTTCTTTTCGTAATCGTTCTCGTCTTTGAATTCATATTTACGGTCGCCGAGATTGTTGCCGCCGATGTAATAATATTTGTTGTCCCGCGGCTGAAGCCGGATGCCGCCGTCTCCCCGAAAAACGCCCGCGCTCGGGACATAACGGCCCTGAAGCTCCCAATAGGCGCGCACTTTCACGAAACGCGCCAAAACCTCTTTGGCCGACTCGGAAGTTTCCTTGATGTTCGAAACCGTTTTCTTCACTTCCTCGCCCATCTCTTTGTCCGCGAGGAGCTTGCCGATGCTCCCTTCGCCCTTCTGAATCTTGGCGGTGAGGTCGTCCACGCGTTCCAGAATGGATTTCATGTGCACGATCGCGGCGTCGATGTCGGCCTTCCGCGCGCTGGTGACTTCGTGAAAATCTCTCGCGATGCCTTTCAAGTCCGCGCTCATGTCGTGAAAATTGAGAACCATCTGCTTGAGCTCTTCGCGCTGGAGGCCGATGGCATAGTTGAGGGAACTCGTGATGGAGCGGATGTTGGCCATGCTGGCGCCCAGGTCGCCGCCGATCCCGCTTTTCCCGTCTTTGCCTTCAACGATTTCGGAAATTTTCTCGATGAGCTGGTCCAGCGTTTTCAGAGGTTTGCCATAAAGCGTGTCTCCGTCTTTGAGGCGCGCGGCCTCGGGCGTTCCAGGGTTCAGATCCAGGAACTGGCTTCCGATCAGTCCCGTCACGCTGAGCTTCACTTTGCCGTTCGCATAGACCGGGACATCCGCGTCGATGTGAGCGGTCACCTTGGCCCGTCCGTTTTCCAGCTTGATGCCGCGGACTTTGCCCACCTCCACTCCGGACATTTTCACGGCGCTCTTGTCGCGGAGATTGCCGATGTCGTCAAAAACAAAATTGAGTTTATAGCTTTTTTTCATGGAGAGGTCGGACAGTTTCATGATGCCGAAACCGAAGATGACCAACCCCGCGAGCACGAAAAAACCGACTTTGGTTTCCAGATTCACTATATTTTGGGCACCGGGATCGGGCCGTGGCTTGAGCCGGAGATGAACTGGCGGACGATGGGGCTGTCGGAGTTTTGGATCTCGTCGGGAGTGCCGATCTGAAGGATTTTGCCGTTGAAGAGCATGGCGATTTTGTCTGAGATTTTATAGGCTGATTTCATGTCGTGAGTGACCGCAATGGCCGTGGTTCCGCTTCCCTCCTTGAGCCTTAGGATTAAATCACTGATCACATCCGTCATCACAGGGTCCAACCCTGTCGTGGGTTCATCATAAAGCAAAATTTCCGGGCCCATGGCGATCGCCCGCGCAATGCCGACGCGTTTTTTCATGCCTCCCGACAGCTGGGAAGGTTTCAAATCTTCGATCCCGGAAAGGCCCACCATCGCGAGCTTCTGTTTGGCGATCTTGAGCGCGTGCGGCTTTTCCGCTTCCATGATGGTGCGCAGACCGAACGACACATTCTCCCCAACCGTCAGGGAATCGAAGAGCGCCGCTTCCTGAAAAACATAGCCCACTTTTTTCTGCACCCGCTGAAGATCGTCTTCTTCCAGCTGGGTGATGTCTTCTCCGTCGATATAGATGTGCCCGGAGTCCGGCCTGATAAGTCCGATGATTTGTTTTAAAAGAACCGATTTGCCCGTTCCGGACCCCCCGATGATGGTGAGGGTTTCGCCTTCTTTCAGCTCAAAGGAAATGCCGTCATGGATCTTTTTCTGCCCGAACGACTTGCAGAGATTCTCAACCCGAATGACTGGAACGCTCATCCGATGCCCGCGGCCACCAGGATGGCCGACACAAAATAATCGCTGACCAGGATGGAAACCATCGAGATCACCACCGCGGCCGTCGTGGCTTTGCCCACACCTTCGGCTCCGCCTCGCGTCGTGAATCCTTTATAGCATGAAACTGCGACGATAATCAAGGCAAAGACGAAGGACTTGAGAAAGCCGTGCATCACGATGTCCAGGTCAAGGCTTGTGATGTCGTCAATGTATTGCGTGCTCGGAATTCTGAGCTGGATCACGGAAACAATATACCCTCCCGCAACCCCCATCACATCCGCGTAAATAACCAAAAGGGGAAGCATGGTGAAAGCCGCGATAAACCTCGGGACCGCCAGATATTTCACGGGGTTCGTCCCCAGTGTGTGCAGAGCGTCAAGCTGTTCCGTCACCTTCATGGTGCCCAGTTCTGCCGCGATCGCCGCGCCCACGCGCCCGGAAAACACCATGCCGGTCAAAACAGGGGCCAGCTCTTTAAAAATGGAATGGCCGAGCGTGGTCCCGATATAAAGCGGCTCATTGAAAACTCGGATCATTGAAAACCCTGTCTGGAGCGCCACCACCATGCCGGTGAAAATCAAGGTGAGGGACGCCACCGGAAAAGTCCGGTTTCCCATTTCCACCATTTGATAAACCAGATTTTGACGGTCAATCGGCGCGCGCACAATCCAAAACAAGGTCCGGCGCATCAGGATGATGATTTCCCCAAGAGACTGGGATACGCTCACGATCTTCCGCCCAAAAAGCGAGACCGGATTATTTTCGCTGAGGGTCATGAGTGAAGATCCATCCTTGGGACTCTCGCGCTGATGCCGCAGAAAATTTCATAAGGGCTTGTGCCGGCCCAACCGGCAAGATTTTGCACGGGGATATTTTCTTTTCCCTGGGTGCCGATAATAACGACTTCATCTCCCACCTGAACCCTCGGGACATCGGTGACGTCAAGCATGGTCATGTCCATGGTCACGCGGCCGGCCACGGGAACTCTTTGGCCCTGAACCAAAACCTCGGCTTTGTTGGAAAAACTTCTGCGGAACCCGTCGGCATATCCGAACGCGGCGGTCGCAATCACGGACGGCCTTTTTGTTTTAAAGGTTCCGGAATAACTGACCGGCATGCCGGCCGGAACATTTTTCAGAAATATGATCCTGCTCTTCCAGGAAAGGACGGGTTTCAGGTTTATCTGTTTCGGAACTGTCACAGGAAGAACGCCATAAAGCGATATGCCCGGACGGACAAGGGAAAAATGCGCGTGGGGATATCTGAAAATCCCTCCGCTGTTGGCGTCGTGAACAAAGGGGATATGGATGCCTCTGGCCCGCAAATTTTCCAGAAGGTCCGTGAAATGCAGGATCTGGTTGCCGGTGAAATCAGGATCTTCATAAGAGCTCGCGAAATGCGTGTAAATTCCCTCAAGAACGACGGACTTGAGCGATTTTATTTTTTCAATAAACGGGACCGCGCCTTTGATGTTGACGCCGATGCGGTTCATGCCTGTGTCGATTTTAGCATGGACATAGACTTTTTCCCCGAGGCGGCGGGCGGCCTTTTCGCATTGAAGGGCAGACTCGACGCTGGCCGCAGTGACCCGCACGCCATTTTTAATGGCCACGGAAAGGTTGCTGAAAGGATAAATGTTGCCGAGGATCAAAGAGGGGGTTTTGATTTGCGCGGATTTGAGAGCCAGGCTTTCTTCAAGCGAGGTCACGCCCAAAAATTTTGCGCCCAGGCGCGAGAGCGTGCGGCTCACGGGAACAAGCCCGTGGCCATAAGCATTGGCCTTGACGACAGCGAGGATGGAAACGCCGGGGGCAATCTGTTTTTTGAGTTCGAGGAAATTGGATCGAAGGTTGCGGTGATTGATTTCAACCCAGGTCGGACGAAAAAACTTGGGGTCTTTTTTCACTCTGCTTCGGGCTCAAAGTTTTCGAACCGCGCGCATTCCCTCACGAAAGTGAGATCCACTTCTCCCTGAGGGCCGTTTCTCTGTTTGGCGATGATGAGCTTGGCGCGGCCCATTTCTTCGGGCGTGGGCTCGTTTTTATACATCGCTTCCCTATAAATGAAAGCGACGAGATCGGCGTCCTGTTCGATGGCCCCCGATTCGCGCAGGTTGGAAAGCTGGGGTTTGCCTTCGCGTCCGCGTTCCTCCGTGGAACGGTTCAGCTGGGAAAGAGCGACGATGGGGATCCTCAAATCCTGAGCAAGCCCCTTGAGAGAGCGGGAAATTTCCGAAATTTCCGTCTGGCGGTTCTCGGGATTTTTTCTGGAACCCTGCATGAGCTGCAAATAATCGATCATGATCATGGAGAGAGGCGTGCCTTTGGCCTTGAGCTGGCTGGCGAGGCGGCGCGCGGAAGAACGGAGAGACATGATGGAAACGGCCGACGAAGAATCCAGATAAATCGGAGATTCCGACAGCACTTCGGCTTTTCGCGTGATCATGGGCCAGGCGGACTTGTCGAAAAATCCGGTGCGGAGCTTGGAAAGGGAAATGTTGGTGACCGCGCTGAACAGACGCATCCCGATTTCCTGCTGGCTCATTTCCAGAGAGAAAAACGCCACAGGGAGCTTGTTTTTGACGGCGCAGTGAAGAGCGATGTTGAGGGCAAAGGCGGTTTTCCCCACGCCCGGACGGGCCGCCAAGATGATCAGGTTTCCAGGATGAAACCCGGCAGTCATTTCATCGAATTTTTTGAATCCGGTCGGGACTCCCGTGATGGACTGTTTGTTCTGGTGAAGCGCTTCAAACTGATCAATCATGCCGTGAAGCATGTCGGCCACGTGCGTGAGCCCGGTCTTGCGCTTTTGGTCGGCGATCGAATAGATCAGACGCTCGGCATTGTCCAGCAAAAGTTCGGGGTCTTCGTCTTGTTTATAACAATCGCCAACCACTTTGGTGGCGGCGTTGATGAGATTGCGGAGCGTGTCCTTTTCGCGGACGATGCGGATATAATCGGTTAAATGGGCGGTGGTGGGAACGGAATTGACCGCGTTCGTCAAATACTCTGCTCCGCCGAACGAGGCCATCAACTCGCGCTTGTTCAGCTCGTCCGACAAAGTGATGACGTCCACGGTTTTGTTGGCCAGCACCATCTCTTTCATGATGGCGAAGAGTTTCCGGTTGTTGTCGATGAAGAAATTGTCTTCGCTCAGGCTCTCGATGGCGACTTCGATGGCTTCCTTGTCGATGAGCATGCAACCGAGGACGGCCTGTTCGGCGTCCGCGGAATAAGGCTGGACTTTAAGATTTAGAGTGGAAGCGTCTCCGGTGGGACTGCGGAAAACTGTTTTGGAAGGCGCGTTGGGCGAATCAATGGGAGCCATCTCGGCGCCCCGCGGATCAGCCCTGCTGAGCGGATTCTGCCGCCCGCGTCACTTCAACCTTGAGGTGGGCGAGGGTCTCGGCATGGAGCCTCACGGTCACTTCAAAGGACCCCAGGGTCTTGATCGGGGTTGAGAGCTCGATCGTTTTTTTGTCGACGGAAAATCCTTTTTCCAACAGCGCCTGCGCGACCATGGCGTTGGTGATGGATCCGAACAAATGCCCTTCGCGGCCGGCGCGAGCGGGAATGGTGATGGAAAGCTGTTCAAGCTGAGCGGCCAAGGTCTTGGCGGACTCTATGTTTTTCTGAAGTTTGACTTCGCGGACCCGTTTCTCGGACTGCCATTTCTTGACGTTGGCATCCGTCGCGGGATAAGCCAGGCCTCTCGGCAGGAGGAAGTTTCGGGCAAACCCTTCAGAGACGCTCTTGGTTTCTCCGGCAACGCCGACTTTCGCTACATCTTCACAGAGGATAATTTGCATGGGAATTTTCCTTATACAGAAGAGAATGGAAGAAGCGCGACATTGCGGGCGCGCTTAATGGCTGTGAGAAGGCCGCGCTGATGGCTGGTGCAGACGCCGGTCGTGCGGGCCGACAAAATCTTGCCCCGCTCCGTGATGAACGCGCGGAGGAGATTCATGTTTTTGAAATCGATATAATCCATCTTGTCCTGGCAGAAGCGGCAGACTTTGCGCTTGGCCAAGAAAGGTTTTCCGAACCGTCCGCCGGGCTTTCTCGCGCCCATGGGAGGCCTGGATCCGCCGGGTCCCGCGGGTCTCGCGGCGGCAGGTGCTGAAGATTGTGGTCTGGTTTCCATCGTCGTCATATGTTTACCTTTTCTATTTTAATTAAAACGGGATATCGTCGTCCGAGGCTTCTTCGGCGCCCGAGGAAGCCGGAGCCGCATGGGACATCGCCCCAACCGCTGCCCCGTGACCTTCGTCATGATCAGGTTCGCCTTCCACCTTGGCCAGGAACTGCACGCGAAGAGCATTCACTTCAAGGCTGGTCCGTTTCTGTCCCTCTTTGGTTTCCCAATTGCGGGATTTAAGACGCCCCTCAACATACACAGGATGCCCTTTCTTGAGGCGATCTGCGCAACGCTGAGCCGCGTCTCTCCACACCACGACCGGAACGAAAGACGTGTCGTCTTTCCATTCGCCCGTGGGATCTTTGTATCTGCGGTTGACCGCTAAATCGAAGCGGCAAACGCCCTGCCCTTTGGCCGTAAATCTCATCTCGGGGTCGCGGGTAAGGCGGCCCACAAGCTTGACATCATTGATTTGATGAAGCCGTAACATACTCATAAAAACCCCCTTTAAAAGGACTAAACCGTTGGAGTTGGTTCTTGCGCTGTCGGAGCCGCCGCTGCTGCGGGGGCCGCCGCCGATTCCGTTCCAGCTGCTGCGGGAGCGGCATCTTCAAGCGCCTTGAGTGAAGGCTTAATTTTGTCCAGATGGCGAGGATCGACTTTAACCGTGAGACCCCGGAGGATAGAATCGGTCACCTGGTAGTGCCGGTCTAAGGCTGCCGGAATTTGGGAAGGGCCGCTGAAGATCATGTAGCCATAGTGCCCTTCTCGCGATCGTTCGATCGGATACGCAAGCCTGCGTCTGCCCCAAAGCTCCGCTGTCATGATTTTTCCGTCGGCGCGGGAAATGATGGCCTTCGTTTTATCGAGGGCCGCCTGCACCTTGTCGTCCGACAGTTCGCCTGGGCAAATAAATATGCTTTCGTAAGTGTTCGTCATTAGGGGGATTATTATATCAAATGGGGATTACGGATGGCAAGCCTTTTATCCGCGAAAATGAAAATAACAAACATCGCCGTCTTGCATCACATATTCGCGGCCTTCGGAGCGTTTGAGGCCGGCTTCCTGGATGGCTTTTTCGGAGCCCAGGCGGTCGATGTCGGCGAATTTATAGATGTCGGCTTTGATGAAGCCTTTGGCGATGTCGGTGTGGATCTTGCCTGCGGACTGAACGGCGGTGCTGCCTCGCTCAACAGTCCAGCCGCGCACTTCCGTGGGGCCTGCGGTGAGGAAGGTGATGAGGTTTAAAAGCTGATAAGATTCGCGGATGAGTTTTTCGAGGCCCGTTTCTTTGACGCCCAGATCTTCGCGGAACATTTTCTTTTCTTCTTCTGTCGCGAGCTGATTCAGTTCCGACTCGAGCTTGCCCGAAAAAACCACCCACTTGGCGTTCCGGGGCTCCGCGATCTTTTTTAAGGTCGCGGCGTGAGGCGTGTTGTCGCCGATGGCGGTTTCGTCCACATTGCCCAAAAATAAAACGGGTTTTGCTGTGATCAACGTCAGGGGTTTGAGTTCTTCGGCAGTTGCGCCGCTCAACCGCGCGGATTTTCCGGCATTGAGAGTTTTTTTAACTTTCTCCAAAACTTCCAGCCGCGCCTTGGCGTCTTTGTCTCCCGACTTGATGTCTTTGCCTGCTTTATCAATCTGCTTGTCCACGGATTGGAGGTCCGCGAGGATAAGTTCTGTCTCGATCACTTCGGCATCGCGTTCAGGATCCACATGGCCCATGGTGTGAACCACATCAGGGTCAGAAAATAATCTTAAAACTTGCACGATGGCGTCCACTTCGCGGATATGCGCAAGAAATTTATTCCCCAGCCCTTCTCCTTCGCTTGCCCCTTTCACAAGCCCCGCAATGTCCACGAATTTTATGGTGGCAGGCGTCACCTTGGCAGGCTGAAAAAGTTCGGTGAGCCGGGTCAACCTCGGATCAGGAACACTCACGATCCCCACATTGGGCTCAATGGTGGTGAACGGATAATTTGAAGACGCCGCGTGGCCTGAAGTCAGGGCGTTGAAAAGCGTTGATTTACCGACATTGGGAAGTCCGACGATGCCTATTTCCATGATTTTAATAAGGATGAACTGAACATCCACCGCTCCTTGTCTGAAAGTGACCTTTTTGATTCAAATCTTGTTCCAACGCTTTGGCCTTTTAAAATGTCCTGCAAAACTTTCTTGCGGCTCCCGTTGGCCACCACCACAATCGCTCCGCTCGCGGTCGCGATTTTCGCCGCCTGAATTTTGGAAGCCATGCCGCCCGTTCCCAAACCGCTGTCAGACCCTTTCCCCGCCAGCCGCTCGATCGCGGGAGTAATTTTCGTCACCTGAGGGATCAAAGTTTTTTCCCGCGCGGTCATGGAAGCGTATAGCCCTTCCACATCCGAGAGAATCACGAGGAGGTCCGCGTGCATTTTGACCGCCACCAACGCGGACAACCGGTCGTTGTCGCCGAACTTAATTTCTTCCACGGCCACCGTGTCATTTTCATTGATGATGGGCACCACGCCGAGCTCAAGGAGAGAGTTCAGGGTCCCCTGGGCATTTAAATATCGGTTGCGGTCGCCAAAATCGCTCCGGGTGAGGAGCACTTGCCCGACGTTCACGCCGTGAGCGCCGAACAGCCTCTGATAAATGTGCATGAGAGAAACTTGTCCCACGGCCGCGGCCGCCTGTTTCTTCTTGATGTCGTCCGGCTTCTTGTGCCAGCCCAGCTGTTTCATGCCGGCGCCGATGGCCCCCGAAGTCACCAATATAAATTCCGCCCCGCTCTTTTTGAGAGCGCAGACGTCTTTCACCAGAGCTTCCAAAATGGAGCCCTTGACGCCATGGCTTTGCGTGAGGATCGATGTCCCCAGTTTCACAACGATTCGTTTTTTCATTTCTTCACGAGGTCATTTGATTTTGCCGAGCCTATATCTTAACATTTCATGGCTATGTCGAAAACCATACACTTCATCCTTGGCGCGGCGGGCCTCGCACTCCTTTATTGGATGGCGCAACAGATCGGCTTTGACGTGCTCAAGGAAAATTTTCTCCGCTTCGGTTTCTCTTCAACTTTTTTATTGATCGCGGTCTATTCTCTCGCCCAAATCGCTTTCTGCATGGCGTGGTTCGTGCTCCTGAAAGACCAGAAACATCCCATCGGGTTCTGGCGCACTTTTTATGCTTATGCCGCAGGCGACGCTCTCAACATGACCGTGCCTTCAGGGAACCTCGCGGGCGAGCCCGTAAAAATCATGCTTATCAAAAATGTTGTGAACGCCGAATCCGCCCTTGCTTCCGTGACAGTTTATAAATTCGCGGACTTCCTCTCCATGACTCTTTTTCTGCTTGCGGGCTGGGGACTGCACTTCTTTTTCTATAAAATGCCCGCGCCCTGGGTGATCGGCGGAGGGGTCATCTTGTTCGGCATGACCGCCGCGTCCGTTCTTTTTTTCTTCATTCAGCAAAAAGGTTTTTTTCTTCGTCTTGGGAAACTGCTCCACAGCCTCGGGCTCGAAAAGTGGGTGGAATCCAAACTGCAGTCAGCCCACATCGTGGACGAAGCGGTGCGGAAATTTTATGATTCCCACCACAAACCCTTCGCCCTCTCCGTTTTTTATAATTTCCTGGCGTGGTTCGGAGGCGTTTTGGAGATCATGATTTTCATGCGCCTCTTGAATCTGCCCGTCAGTTTCCCCGCGGCCCTCACGGTGGAAACCTTCTCGCTTTTCGTAAACAACATCAGTTTTTTTGTGCCCGCGCGCATCGGCGTGGGCGAAGGGGCCAGAACACTTTTATTTGTCGCTTTGGGATATACGAAAGACGCTGGGCTATCTTATGGGATTGTGAGGCGGATCCGCGAACTGGCCTGGGTGGGGATCGGGTTTCTGATTTTGTTTTTTAGTCGTCGCGGTGGTAACGGCGCATCGGGACAAACGCCCCGGGCTCAAATATAAATTCGCTGTTCCCGATAAACACCGGGTCTCCGGGCTGCACGCCGTTCCGCTCAAGCACTTTTTCCACGCCCATCTTCTTTAAAATATTCTGAAACCGCGTCACGGCCTGGGGCTGTTCAAAGTTGGTCATGCTGAAAAGCCGTTCCACTTTTTTGCCCTTCACGCGGAACCCTTCTTCTTCCTTCTCAATAAAAAATTCATCGGCAAAATGGAATTTGTGCACTTCCGGGGCCTTGGGAATTACGACGTCTATTTCTTTGGGCGCTTTCTCGAGCATCTTGACCACCGCTTCGGTCAGTTCCTTGAGGCCTTCTCCGGTCACAGCGGAAATGGAAAGAATTTTTTTGCCTTTCAGTTTCTTGCGGAGCGTTTTCAGCTCGTCTTTGGAATCCGTGAGGTCCATTTTGTTGGCAACAATCAAAACAGGTTTTTTGGCCAGCTTCTTGCTATAAAGAGCAAGCTCTTTGGTGATGGACTGATATGCCTTATAAGGTTTCTGGCCGGAAAATCCGGAAACATCCAGCAGGTGGACCAGGACGCGGGTGCGTTCAATGTGGCGCAAAAATTCAGTGCCCAGTCCTTTCCCTGAATGAGCGCCTTCAATGAGTCCAGGAATGTCAGCGACCACAAAAGTTTTGTCCCCGAACTTTGCGACGCCTAAATTTGGCGAAAGAGTGGTGAAAGGATAATCCGCGATTTTGGGTTTGGCTTGGGAGATGCGGGAAAGGAGAGTGGATTTCCCGGCGTTGGGACACCCCACGAGACCAACATCGGCGATGAGTTTCAATTCCAGATCAAGCGTTCTCGCTTCCCCGGGCTCTCCGAGTTCGGCAATTTTGGGCGCAGTGTTGCGGGTGCTTTTGAAGGAAGCGTTGCCCCGTCCGCCTCGGCCGCCGTGAGCAATCACAATGGTCTGGCCTATTTCTGTCATGTCCACAACGAGGTTCCCGTCCTCATAGATGGCGGTTCCAACAGGCACATGAATGGTCAGGTTTTCTCCGGCTCTGCCATGTTTGTCCCATCCGCGTCCGACATCTCCGCTCTGAGCCGTGAAATGGGGACGATAAGTGAGGTCGAGAAGCGTTGTGAGATTTTGGTCCGCAACAAGGATGACGTCACCGCCCACTCCGCCGTTTCCGCCGTTGGGTCCGCCCCACTCGACGTATTTTTCACGGCGAAAAGACAGAGATCCATTGCCGCCGTTGCCGGCCTGGACATAAATGCGTGTTTTATCTAAAAATGACGGATGAGCCATAAATTTGGATGGTTCTTTGCGAGGACTTTGGGGGCTCTGCCTCCCCCAACACTATGCGAGGTGGAAAGTTATGCCGGGTAGACGGAGATTTGCTTCTTGCCCTTGCTGTGCCACTCGAACTTGATGATGCCGTTGATCTTGGCGAAGATCGTGTCGTCGGAACCCAATCCCACGTTTTCTCCGGGGAAAAACTTGGTCCCGCGCTGACGGACGATGATGGATCCAGCATGGATGGTCTGGCCGCCGAACGCCTTGACGCCTAATCTCTGGCCGTTTGAGTCGCGGCCGTTTTGGGTTGAGCCTTGTGATTTTGTATGTGCCATTAGATTAAATCCTTGATTTCAATTTCGGTTTGGCTCTGGCGATGCCCGTTGAGTTTTTTGTATCCTTTCTTGGGCCGCTTCTTAAAGACGATGACTTTGGGTCCGCGAAGCTGTTTGACGACTGTCGCCATGACTTTCGCGCCAGCCACAAAGGGCTTGCCGATCTTATAAGACGCGTCGCCCTCGCCCTTGATCAGCATGACCTGAGGGATCTCAAAGTCTTTGCCTTCATCATAAGGGAGCTTCTCAACGCGGAGTCTGCTGCCTTTCTCCACTTTATATTGTTTTCCGCCGGTTTCAATTATTGCGTACATGGTTTTCATTCCTTTTATTATACGAGCCGTATATTATACGCTAAACGAACTATTAAATGCAATAGCTAATTTTTATTTTTTTATGATTTCAGTTTGATCAAAGCTTTCTTCGCCAACTGCTGAACCCTGGGGTCGGGATCCTTCTCCGCGGCCTCTTCCAGAAACGGGACCGCTTTGGGATTTTCATATTTTTCCAAAACGCCCACCGCTTCAATCCGGATGTCCGCGTCCTCGTCTTTCAGGGCGCCGATGAAAGTTTCCAGCTTGGAATCCTCTTCATCAAAAACCGAAAGGGCCACGAGCGCGTCCTTGCGCACCGCTGAAGAATAATCCTTCGCGAGCTTTTTGAGGAGCGGGATCGTGATGCCGCGCTTGATGCCGCCCAACGCCCGGCAGAGGTTGGCCCTCACTTCGGGGTCCGAATCTTCCGCCGCGGCTGAAATTTTTCGGAGCGCCTCCTCGTTGTTCACGCGGTCCAGCACCGCCGCCGCGCGCCGCCGGATTTCCACTGAAGGATGAGCCAGCCCGTCAATCACGAGAGCGGAAATGTCGCGGCTCCGTTCGCCCAGTTCCCGCAAAATGATGGCGGAAAGCATCTGGTTTTCCTTCTGCTCTTCGGTGCGATAAAGTTTCAGGCAGGTTTCACGGAGCTGGCCTTTTGAACCGTCTCCGTGCGCGAGCAGGGACGCCTGGCTGAGCGCGATCAGGCGGGTGTCCCCGTCCTTGTCTTCAAGCGCGACATCGCAAAAATAATCCACCGATTCGCGTTCTTCAGGAAGCACGCTGGTGAGCAGAAGAACGATGGACCTGCGGACAGACGGATCCGTTTCTTTTTTATAAAGCCGCATCAAAATTTTCCCGGCTTTGGGTCCGCCCATCTCCCCGAGGGTTTGGACCGCGACAATTTTTTCCTGCGGAGACTGGGCCGACTTGAACCTCTCAGCCGCGTTCTCCAGGCTGTTGGGAATTCCGGCAGACCTTTTGTCGGCGTGAAGCGGCTGAAAAACAAAGGCCGGAAGGAGCCCTGAAAAAATCAGCGCCGCCAATTTCATTTCGTGAAGGCGAAAGTTGAAGGAAGCAGGTGCCCGAGGTTCTCAACCAACACAGCGCCCTTAAGGTTCGTCATGACGACTTTGGCGTCGGGCCCGAACTCCGAAATCACTTGCCGGCACGCGCCGCAGGGACTGACCGGTTTGGGCAGATCCGCAATGACCGCAACAG
>JAKFYJ010000048.1 GCA_021730935.1 Elusimicrobiota bacterium | reverse complement strand
GTTGGGGGGAGGCCGCCGGGACCGCGGCGGGGTTGATCCGAGCCAGCACCCGGTTGATCTCCTCGCAAACTTTGGGGAGGTCGCTTCCGACGAAACGGTGCGCTTTCTCCTGCGTGCGGACCATGAGGGATTCGGTGATGGTCCCGGTCACATCGACGAGCTTGATCTGGCTGTAAGGGATTTCCACGTCGGAAGCGCCCATGGCTTTTTCAATGTTGCGGGGGACAAACAGGAGGTGGTCGTCCATGATTTTCAAAGTCCCGCCCTGCGCCAGCATGATGCCGACATAGTAGGTGACCTTAAATTCGTTAACGGTGGTTTCCATGCAGAAAGGTTACTCTGTGGAGTATGCCGCGTGCCTTTGTTTTGTGAAGAACCGGATGATCCTGTGCCAATCGCCTTTCTTAAGGTCGTTGACGGCTCCGCGGAGCAGATAGGACACTCTGTGGATGATCACGATCGGAATCAACTGCAGTTTGAGCATATAGTACAACAGCCAATTTATTCTTAATTTTATTAACGATTTGCTTGTCAGCAATCTCATCATCTCGGGGGATATTCTGTGACCCCTGACGGTATATTCATTCAGCAAAAAGAACAGGCCGTTCAAATAGGTTTTCTTGCAGCCGTAATAAAATTTCCTGTACACATCTTCCAGGTCATTTTTTATCAACCCTTCGCTTTTGGCTTTGTCATACAGATATGTCGCGGGATAAAATGTCAGGGAAAACAGCGACAGGAAGAACGGCGCCGGGAGACTTGTCAACAACATCAGAGTTTCGACTAAATCATTGTCATCTTCCCAGGGGCTGTCAAGGATGATGTCAAAAGCCGGAGGATCAAGTTTGTCTTTAAACTCATTGATGATTGTCGCGGCTTTTTCCACTTGTTTGTTTGTGCAGGGTCTTTTATAAAGCTTCAGAGCTCTTTCGCTCCCGGATTGGACTCCGATTCTCACATATTTCAGTCCCGCGTCCACCAGAGGCGCCAATTTTTCCCGGGTCATCGTTGCGGGCGTGATCCCCGGAATGCTCAATGGAACGCCGATCATCGCCTTATATTTTTCCGAGAATTCCCGAATTTCTTCCACGGTATAGACGAAAAACTCATCGTCGTCGAATCGAATGGTTTCGAGGGACGGCCACAGGTTTTTCACTTGAAGGAGTTCGGAAATAATGTTGTCGATGCTTCTTTTTCGGACCCGTTTCTCTTTGGGATAAAGCGTGTTGAAAGTGTTGTTGCAGCAATAGGTGCAGACGAAGGGGCATCCCCTGATGCACATGGTCGTGTAAGTTTTGTCGCCGTATTTCTGCAGCAGTTCCGCGTCCATGGGCCGAATGGTTTTGTTGTTGTCGAGGACAAAGTGTTTGCTGAAGGCATAGTCCGCAAAAGGAATGGAATCCAGATCCTGGGGCAAGGGCCTTGTTCCGTTGATGATGGGTTTGCCTTGATTCTTGGAGCACATGCCCAGGACGTCGTGATAATTTTCGCCGGCCTTCATTTTTCTGACCAATTCCACGACAGATTCTTCGCCTTCGCCAAGACAGGCAATGTCCGCATGATCCAGACATTCTTCCGGACGAATCGTGGGATGAATTCCTCCCCACATCACAGGAATATTCAAGTCTTTTTTGATGCGCTGGGTGATCTGAACGCCGTTATCGAAATAATTGGTCATGAGGGAAATTCCGACCAGATCAGACCCTTTGGAAATTTCAACCACCTCGTCCATGGTCCTGTTTTCAAACCGGTCAATGAAATGTCTGGAAAGGTTTGTAAAAAATCTGGGTAAAAAAATCATTTGGACATCGCAGTTTTCTTTCTTGAGGCAGGAGGAAATGGTCCTTAGGCCGAAGGAGCCGACGTCTGGATAAGGGGATATCAAGGTCACTTTCATTCTATACTCCTTTCACAGTTTGGTTCACTCGGTTCATAGGGTAGCAGTAAAACCAGACTTAGTCAACATCCGTTCGTTCCTTGATTTGCTTGACAAAGGAATGGCAGGATAATACAATAAGTCCGCACATGAAAAATATTCTGGTCGTCGGTGGCGCGGGTTACATTGGCGGAGCGGTGACGGATGCCCTCCTTAAGAAAAAGAACAAGTACGACATCGTCGTTTACGACAAACTGTTGTACGAAGAGTCTTATCGAAAACCCGTCGGTTTTGTTTATGGAGACATTTTAGACACGAAGAAACTGAAGCCCCTGCTCAAATGGGCGGATGCGGTCATATGGCTCGCCGCCATCGTTGGAGACGGCGCCTGCAAGCTGGACGAAGTCCTCACCTATGAAGTCAACCAGAAAGCCGTGCAGTGGCTCTCCAAGAATTTCAATAAACGGATTATTTTCACTTCAACCTGCTCTGTTTACGGCGCGCAAAAAGACGCGCTCCTGAACGAGCATTCCCCGATCAATCCCCTTTCTCTTTATGCGGTCACGAAACTCCGGAGCGAGGCCTATCTTAAAAATAAGAACGCCCTCATCCTCCGCCTCGGCACCGTGTTTGGAATTTCTGATCAGTTCGCTCGGCTCCGCATGGATTTGGTCGTCAACACCATGACGGTCCGCGCTTCCGAAACGGGCAAGATCACGGTCTTTGGCGGCGGGCAGTTCAGGCCCCTGATCCATGTCAAAGACATCGGGGAAACCATCGCCAACGGCATCGAATCCAAAGCGGCGGGAATTTATAATCTGAGCGCGCTCAACATCACCATGATTGACCTCGCCAAGAAGATCCATAAACATTTCCCTAAAACAAAAATCCATAGCGACGACATCATGGTGCAGGACAACCGGAATTATAAAGTCTCCACGGAAAAAGCTCAGCGGGACCTGAAATTTAAACCCCACCACTCGCTTGATGAGGGCATCCTGGAACTCAAGGAAGTGGTTCAGAGCAAGCGGATCAAAAATTACAGCAATATCCGTTATCACAACGCGATGTTCCTGAAGGAAGTCCTGAAATAATGTCCGCCAGCGAGCCCCGGATCATCGAAGGCCAGATCGCGGTGGATGACCGCGGGTCCCTCACTTTCAGCAACGCGTTCGATTTTTTGGGCGTCAAGCGCTTTTATATGATCGAAAACCATTCCACTTCCGTCATCCGCGCCTGGCACGGGCACATGAAAGAATCCAAGTTTATGCTCCCCGTTTCCGGAAGCGCAATCATCGGCGCCGTCAAGCTGGACGACAAGGAAAAACCTTCGAAATCCAACCCCGTGAACCGCTTTGTTCTCTCCGCCAAGAAACCTTCGCTTTTGTTTATCCCTGCCGGATACGCCAACGGGTTCCGGTTTTTGGAATGCGGCACGAAACTCATGATTTTCTCCACATCTTCCCTCGATGAGTCCAAGGGCGACGACTATCGTTTCCCGCACGATTATTGGGGCGAAGAAATCTGGTCCGTCATTAACCGTTAATTGAAAAAAGTCCTCCTCCTCGGCGCAACGGGCATGCTTGGGCATGCGGTTTACGGAGTCTTGAAAGACAAATATGACTTGACCGTGACCGTTCGGTCCAAAGACAAAGTTTCCCTCCTCGAAAAAAAATACGGCAAAGTTTCGGCCAAGGTCCTCGAATTTGACGCCGAGAAAGCCATGCTGGATTATCGCGATAAAAAGGGGAATCCCGGCGCGACAATTGAAACCATCCTTAAAGAAGCAGGTCCCATAGATTATTGCGTGAACGCCATTGGTGTCACCATCCCCTTTTCGCTCAAAGATCCGGGCCTCACTTTCTTCGTAAACGGCGCACTCCCTCACATTTTCGCGGGACTCCTGGGTGAAAAATTCATTCACATCACCACCGACTGCGCTTTCAGCGGCAAAGCGGGTTTTCCTTATGATGAAAACAGCGTGAAATCTCCCACGGACCTTTATGGCCTCTCAAAAAGCCTGGGGGAACCGACCCGTTCCCTCACTCTCCGCACTTCCATCATCGGGCGCGAGCTTTATGGCTTCACGGGCCTCCTGGAATGGTTCCTTCAGCAGAAGGGAAAAACGATCACGGGATTTTCTCAGCATTTCTGGAACGGGATCACCACGAAACAGTTCGGCAAGGTATGCGATGCCATCATGTCCGACCCTGCCGCATATCCCAAAACAGGGCTTTATCACATTTTCACGAAACCCGTCGACAAATTCACGATGCTCAAGACTTTCGAGCAAAAATATAAAATCGGATGCGCCATCAATTCCGATGATCAAAACAAGCTGAACCGCACCATGAGCACGGTTCATCCCCTGTGCGAAAAGTTAAAGATCCCCTCCTTTGAGCAAATGGTGGGGGAACTGGAGCCTTGAAAAAACCCGCAGCGATTTTCCTTGCCGCTTTAGCCGCCCGCCTCTTCTTCTTTTTTTATTTTCCTCCGCGCTCCATGGACGTCGATGACGCTTCTTCATGGGATACGGTTGCGGTGAACCTGACTCAGGGGATCGGTTTTTATGAGGACAACCATCCCACTGCCGTCCGGCCCCCGGTTTATCCCCTCTTTCTGGCCGGGATCTATAAAGTTTTCGGGCACAGCATTTTGGCCGCGCGCCTTTTCCAAATTTTCCTGAGCGCCCTGACGGCGGTCCTGATATTCGCCCTCTCTAAAAAAATATTCAATGAAAATATCTCTCTGTTTTCGGGCCTCGTCTGCGCGGTGTATCCGCCGCTGATCATCTACAGCACGATCATCGGGAGCGAAACGCTGTTCATTTTTCTGATGGCGGCGTCGTTATACGCTCTGTCCGCGGCTTATGAAACCGGGCGCCTGAAAGATTTCGTGCTGACGGGATTGCTGTTGGGCGTGACCAACCTGTGCCGTTCCACGCTTGTCTTTTATCCCTTTTTTCTGGCCCCTCTGCTGTTGTGGGTCCATAAAAAAATTTCAAGCGTCCGAGGACTGATCCTTTCGTTCGTCGCCGCCCTGCTGGTGATTTCGCCCTGGACCGTCCGCAACTATCGATGTTTCGGCGGGCTCATGCTCGTCAACGTCAGCGCCGGCCAGCTATTCTGGTCGGGGACTCTGAAAGAAACGGACGGGAGGTATGTCGAAAACGCGTTTCAGGGATACCGGCGATTCGATCCGTTCGTGAAGGACGTCCTTGTCCCGATTGAATGGGAACGCGAAATGTTCCGGGCGGGGATGGAAAACATCCGGGCGGATCCCTTGAATTTCGCAAAACTCACAGCGCTGAAATTTTTCCGGTTCTGGTTTGAGCCTGTCGGATACACCCTGACGAAACGCTCTCACGCGGCTTTGGCTCTCGTCCTGCTTTGCGGGCACGCCCTCTTTGTTGTCCTGGCTTTTTACGGCATGTCGCGGCCCGAAAAAATCAGCGACGCGCTCCTCATCCTGTGGGCCCTGTTTTTATATTTCACGGTCATGCACAACCTTTTCGCTCCCATGCCCCGCTTTCGGCTCCCCATTGAACCTTTCCTCATCCCTTTTGCCCTCTCGGGCCTCGTGAAGGTTCAGTCTCTGTGGCACCCCAAAAATGCTGTTTAACTCCCTCGAATTCTTCGTCTTTTTTCCGGCCGTTACCCTCCTTTATTTCGTTCTGCCGCACCGCTTCCGCTGGGCCATGCTTTTGGCCGCGAGCTGTCTCTTTTATATGTGGTTCGTGCCCTATTATATCCTGATCCTTTTCGTCACCATCCTGGTGGATTATTTCGCCGGGATCTGGATTGAAGAAGCGCAGGGCCATAAACGAAAATTGTTTTTAATCGTGAGCATCATTTCGAACTGCGCCTTTCTCTTTTTCTTTAAATATTTCAATTTTTTTAACGCAAATGCCGCGGAGATTGCGAAATTTCTCCACTGGAACTATTCGATTGAAAATCTGAAAATCATCTTGCCCATCGGCCTTTCTTTCCACACGTTCCAGAGCATGAGCTATATCATCGAGGTCTATCGGGGAGAGCAGAAGACCGAGAGGAATTTCGGCGTCTATGCGCTCTATGTGATGTTTTATCCTCAGCTCGTGGCCGGCCCCATCGAGAGGCCGGGAAATCTTTTGCATCAGTTCCATGAAGAACATTTTTTTGATTATGACCGCCTGACCGACGGCCTGAAGCTCATGCTCTGGGGGCTGTTCAAGAAAGTCGTGATCGCGGACCGCCTGGCCGTTTTCGTGGAACAGGTTTATAAAAATCCTTCAGGATACGAAGGCGTTTCCCTGGTCGTCTCGACGGTGTTTTTCGCTTTCCAAATTTATTGCGATTTCTCGGGATATTCCGACATCGCCATCGGCGCGGCCCAGACGATGGGGTTCAAACTCATGGACAATTTCAACCGACCCTATTTTTCCAAATCCATCTCGGAATTTTGGAAACGCTGGCACATCTCCCTCTCCACCTGGTTCAAGGATTATCTTTATATCCCTCTCGGGGGAAGCCGCGTGACAACCTCCCGCCTTTATCTGAACCTTTTGATCGTGTTCCTCGTGAGCGGCCTCTGGCACGGGGCGAACTGGACCTATGTTTTTTGGGGAGGCCTGAACGGAATTTATCTTGTGGGGTCCCTCCTGACCTTCAAGGTCCGGAGACGCATCGCGGGCCTCACGGGCATCAGCCATGTCCCCTTTATGCACAAACTCATCCAGGTTTCCATCACCTTCACTCTGACTTGCTATGCCTGGATCTTTTTCCGCGCCCGCAGCCTTGGAGACGCCTTTTATATTGCACAGCATTCTTTGACAGGGTGGGGAGAGTTTTTAAGGCATTTTCACGACGGGGTTTGGTTCAAGCATCATGTCATGCTGGACCAGTCGATGACGGAATTCGCCGTCGCAATTGCGGCGGTTGTTTTTATGGAAGGCGTGCACCTCCTTCAGCGCCACGGGAGCATCCGGCACATGCTTCTTTCCCGTCCTGTCTGGGTGCGGTGGCCTGTTTATTACGCCATGATTTTTATGATCCTCGTTTTCGCCAAGACTGGGCCCGACGCTCAGCAATTCATTTATTTCCAATTCTGATGACGGATCGCGCGAAGAAAATCATTTTTGAGATTCTGATCTTCAGCGGCCTTTTCGCATTGATTTTTTGCGGACTGAACGCGTGGGTCGACGGAAAAATCGACAGCCATTATGAGCTGTTTTACCGCGAGCTGAGCAATAAAAAAGACCCTTCTCCGATCATCCTTCTGGGCGCTTCAAAAGCCAGCGAGGGAGTGAACCCCAAAGCGCTCGAGGCGGAGGGCCTGAATGCCTTCAATTTCGGCACGGACAACAGCGACCCGTATTTTTATACGAAGTGGTATAACGAGCTTTTTAAAACCCATTATCCCCGGCCCAAGATTATCATCTATTGCGTCGACTGGGTGATGTTCGAGAACAAGGGACGCTGGATCGAGCACGACAGCCAATATTTTCCGTTGGGATATTATTGGCGGCAGGTCTTCAACCCGAAACTTAACCGGAAACTTTTGATTTCAAACCGATATCCCCTTTTCAAATACCGCGGTTTCTTCTTCAAACTTATCCGAAACCGGTATTCGTATTATCCCTGGCTGATGGACAAGGCGTATAAAGGCTATGTCCCCGTTGACGGAACGGGCGAACTTCGGAAAACATTTGTGGACACCATCGATCACATTCGTCCGGAATATATGGAGTGCCTGCTGAAACTCCTGGACCAGTGGAAAAGCGAAGGGATTTCCGTGATTTTTGCCCAGACGCCGGATTATATTCCCGGGAGAGAGAGCGAGCACCTTGAACGCAATCAGAAAATTCTTCATGACATCGCCGATTCCCGCGGAATCCCCTATCTGGATTATAACGGCGGCCTGGCGTCTCCGCTGAATTATGAAAAAAAATATTTCCGCGATTGGACGCACCTCAACCTTGAGGGTTCCAATGTTTTCAGTCCCATCTTCGCGAAGGATTTGAGAAAAATAATTGATAAGATGAAGTGGCAATGAAAAAAATATTATTAGCCGCGGTCATTTTGTCCGCCTTATGTATACGCTTGGACGGAATAAAATGGGGTCTGCCTTCCAAAACGCTCACGCTCGCGACCTATCATCCCGACGAAGCTTTCTTGTTTCAGTCTCTGGAAAACATGTATAAAACCCGCAGTTTGAACCCCAAAAAAATCGCGCTCCACTATGGGACCTTTCATTTTTATGTCGCCGGCGCTTTTCTGGGCGCGGCCAAAGTTTTGGGAATCATTCATTTGGGCTCGCGAGAATCTCTGCTGTCGAATTTTGAGAATGTCGACCGGATGTATCTGACGGCGCGGCTCTTGTCGGTTTTTTGCGCGCTCCTCTCTGTGTGGGGAATTTTTATGCTGACCCGCCGTATTTATGACGAGAACAAAGCCCTTTGGGCGGCGTTTTTTATGGCTTTTTCGCCCATGTCCATCGATATTTCTCATGTGGGGAAACTGGATTCATTTCTGCCGCCCCTCGTCATTCTGCTTTCTTGGTTTACGCTCAATCTCCTGGATAATCCGTCGAAGAAAAACGCCTGGCTCTGCGGCATCGCTTCCGGTCTGATCGCGTCCACCCGATATAACTGCGGAATTTTCATCCTCGTGCCCCTCGGGATCATCTATTTCAATCGTTACAAGATCGCTTTTTTGAGAATTTTTCCTGTCCTGTTCGGGGCATTTTTAGCATTTATTGCGACCACACCCTATGCCCTGCTGGATTACAAAACATTTTTGGCCGGGCTTCATCACATGGAGAGTTTCGTGACCACGCCCACTCTGCCCACTTTCAGGGATTCCAGGCCTTATAATTTGATCTATATTTTTGAAACCATGATGCCATTCTCAATGAGCTGGCCGGCCACCGTTTTTTTCGTCTTGGGCGGAATATTCTGCGTAAAGAAGGGAATCATTCCTCAGGAAAAGACCCTGCTCCTGGGCTTTGCCGCTTTCGTCTTTGTCTTTTGCCTCTCAAGCGCGAGATACACCCACTACATCGCGCCGCTTTTGCCCGTGATCTGCGTTTTTGCGGCATACGGCCTTGTGAGGTCATTGGAAAGGGTCCCCAAAAGCTTGGGGGTTTCTGCCGCAATCATCGTTGCGCTTTTTCAGATCAGCTATGCCTGGGCTTTCAACGGCCTCTACAGCAGGCCCAACACTCGGGAACTCGCCGGAGAATATATCATGCAGAACGCGGGTCCCAAAGATTCTGTCGGTATGGTGCGGAGTTATTTTTGGACGCCGGGCATTTTCAGGCAGGCGAACCCTCCCATCGCCGTGGTGAAGGCAGGGGACGATCTGTCGGAATATATTGATGATGTGGAGCGGCTGCCGACGCTCAGCCCCGCTCCGTCATATTTTCTGCTGAGCGAAAACGAAATGCGGAGCGTGCGGCTTTATACGGCGCAGAACGGGAAAGATTATGCTGGAATTCTTGAAAGCTTTTTGTCGCAGTATGATAGCCCGAAAAGCTTTGAGCTTGAACCGGAAATTTTTGGGATCCGATTTTGGAGGCGCGACGCGCCGTGGGACTTGCGATTGATTGCGCCTAGGATCGACGTTTACAAAATCTGATAATTTTTAAAGCCGGGTTGTGGAATCCATAAAGCAGTCCTGCAAAAAGCGCGTAGCATAAAAATCCATAATATTTTTTGTAATAGTAAAGCATGCTCTCAAAGAGAATTTTGTCGAAGCGGCTCCGGTCCACTTTGACGGTGGCGGCTCCGGCATAATGAAAAATTTTCGTGCCGGGAACATGCATGATGGGCCAGCCCGCGGCTCTGATGCGACGGCACCAGTCCACGTCTTCATAATACATCACATATCCTTCGTCTAAATACCCCGCAGTCTCAAAAACCTCTTTGCGTGTGAGGATGCCGCCGCCGCCCATGGCGTCGATCTCCTGCAGTTTGTCTTCATAATAATTCCGTCCTCTGCGGGCGGGGTTGTTGGGGAAAACGGTGTTGATGAAGGTGAGCTGGAAAAGGCCGAAGAAAAAGCGGGGGAACCGTTGCCCGAGCGATTGGAGCGAGCCGTCGGGGTTGAGGAACGTCGGGCCGCAGGCGCCCACTTTGGGGTTGGCGTCCATGTATTTGACGAGGGTCGTGAAAACGTCGTCAACGATATAGCAGTCCGGGTTCAGGCAAAGGGCATAACGGCCCTTGCTCGCCTTCATGCCCTGGTTGCAGGCCTTGGTGAAATATAAATTTTGGGTGTTGGCGATCACCTGAACCTGGGGGAACGCTTTTTTGATCGCTTCCACGCTCCCGTCGGTGGAAGCGTTGTCCACCACGGTGACATCAAACGAAATGCCTTTTGTATAAGCGAACACGGTCTCGATGCATTTGATGACCATGTCGCGGGTATTGTAATTGACGATAGAGATGGAGCAGTCGATCATAGGGAATCCTTTTGTTTTTTTATGAATTTATTTGTGCCCATGTGTTTTGGTCCAGTCGGCGAAGCTTTACGTCTTTAGGTGCTTCATCATCCAGCTCAAGCAACGAATTTCCTTCGAAGTTTTGTGGAAAAGCGGCAAGACAATCCAAATGCGTAAATTTCGATGGATAAACAATTCCGGCTATCCCTGATTGCTCTACGATACGCCCGAAGATTTGAGAGGTTGAAGGAACATCAAATTGCATCGGCCATTCTCTCCAGTTGGGCGCAAGGAGGGCTTGAATGAGCGTTTCGGTATCGCGCACAAGTTTGGGTTCTTGAAAGCCCAGCTCTTTGGCTGCGATGCATAGATGGGGCGGAACGGTAAAAGTTCTGATAATTTTTATCAGGGGTTCAAGCCGTTCCGGATTGCTGAGGTTGATGACGGTTTCCAAAGTCCCACTGACCGAAACGTCGCTAAACGAGGCGGGGTTCGCGAGCGCTGAATCAAACGCGTGATTTTCATTTTCCCGATTGACATCTTGAGATAATGCTTCTTGAAGTCCCGTGGCGCGGTCGGAGGCAAGGTAAAGGGCTGGAAACGGGATAAAGTTGTTGGGGTGAATCTCTCCTAAGTTAAATCTTCCCCCTGGATCAGTCATACTTCCTTGAACGGACAACGGCTCCATGGAATACTTATATCGGACAATTCTTCTCCACCGCTTTAAATTAAATGGGCCTTCGTGTGCCTGAAAAATGGCGGTTTTAATTTGCTCTGAAAATTGGTCTCTCTGAAAAGCAAGATTCTGATAATAATCCCAGTGATACCGCAAAAACTTGTCTCGATATTGAATTGCGTCATGAATGTTGCGGGCAGAAAATGAGTCGAGCAATATCCTAGAGTCATGATGTTTTTTTGTTCGGAGAGTGGGATTGTATGGTTTGCGCCGCTTACGTCCCGGCATGGTCAATGGGCGTTATTTTCAGACAGGGCGTTAACAACGAACTTTAAAAGCTTACTCGACCGCCCCAGACGGATCATGTTTTTTGGGCTGACATTTCCAAGCATAGGGTTGGGAGTTGAAAACCATAAAACAGTTTTTGCCCCGTCGCCTTTGAAATATCCTGCAACCAAGTTGAAAAGCACTGCCCACTCCTGAATTCTATCCTGGAGGAGTTGCGGAATCCTGTTGTCATAGCGAACAGAATCGATCGGAATGCCAGTGGCTTTTGAAACGTCTTCTTTATTGAATTTTAGGAATTTAACCACTTCCTGGTATTTTGGCTCATCGAAGCTAAAAAGGGAAAGAAAGTCATTGCTTGGAATGTTTGAAAATAAGTTCTGATGTGTCGAGTGGTGCATATCAGTCTCTCCTTAAATCCATTAATTTTCCATAATTTTACCACATTTTTTCCATATTTTCAAGAGAGGCTATTGTCACTGTTTTTTTACGGCCTTGAAGATCATTTGGCATCCGAAAAATGTGGGCCAGAGGTTATAAAACCAGTCCAGGAATTTGGGGCCGATGGGGGGGATCCGGCGGAAGAGTCCGTCAAATTTGGGGATGCCGTTGTCGGAATCGATGGACCACTTTTCGATTTTGAGCCCGGCGCTCTCAATGAGGGCCGTTGCGGTCTTGTGCGTATAAAACCTCAAATGTTCGTCTCCCAGGATGCACATGTCCGGGTCAAAGTTTCCGAAGAGGAGCCGCAGGCGCACGGAAAAATGCGCCACATTGGGAAGCGCGATCACGAAAAATCCGCCCTTCTTCAAAAACGGGACGAGCCGTTTCAGGACCAGCTGGGGTTTGGGGAGATGTTCCAGGACATTGGAACAGAGGATGACGTCATATTCTTTGAGGTCCAGTTTCTGATAAACCTCGTCGGACTGGGCGTCTCCGACATAAATTTTTTCATAGTGGGGCTTGGCAAGTTCTGCGAGGCGGGGATCCACTTCGATGGCCCAGACTTTGCAGCCGGCGTGGGTTTTGAGGTATTTGCCGAAGTGCCCGGAAGCGCATCCAAGCTCGAGGACATTTTTACCCTGCCCGATCAGTTTCACCATCTGCGGATCGGCCCAGTGAGGATCGATCTTGGAAATGTCGTAATCCGGACGCGAATAAGTGATGGTTTCTTGTTCCATTAATTTTGGAGTATCATTATCCGATATAATCGCTTGCTTGACAAGAGGGAACAATCATATAATAAGTGTCGGAAAATTAAATGCCAAAGCTTTCAGTCCTCATTCCAGTTTATAACGAAAAGAAAACTCTGCCGGAGATGATCCGCCTGGTGAAAGCGGTGGACTTCGACAAGGAGATCGTCGTCGTTGATGATTGCTCCACGGACGGGACCGAAGTCTGGCTGAAAAACCTGAAGGACCCGGAGGTCAAGGTTTTTTATCACGAGAAGAACATGGGCAAGGGCGCGGCCATCCGCACCGCGCTCTCCAAAGCCACAGGCGACATCCTCCTCATTCAGGACGCGGACCTCGAATATTCCCCGAAAGATTATCCCGAACTTCTGAAACCCATTTTGGAAGATCACGCCGACGTGGTTTATGGTTCCCGCTTCTTGGGCGGACCGCACCGCGTGCTCTTTTTTTGGCACTGGCTCGGCAACTCCATCTTCACGCTCATGACCAACATCATGTTCAACATCAACCTCTCCGACATGGGGACGTGTTATAAAGTTTTCAAAGCGGAGGTCGTCCGGGGCATGAAATTTCGGAGCAATCGTTTCGGCTTCGAGCCCGAAGTGACGGCAAAAATATGCAAGAAGAGATACCGCATCTACGAAGTTCCGATCTCCTATCACGGGCGCACTTATGCGGAAGGCAAAAAGATCACCTGGCGCGACGGTTTCGTCTATGGCTGGTGCCTCCTGAAATTCCGCTTCATCGACTGACTTTCGTTGACTTGCCCGTTGCTTAATGCTAAATTGAAATTATAAAACATGACTGACATCCTCCTCGTCGTTCCTTCATTCAACTACGGCAAGCTTCAGAGCGTGGGCCCGAAATGCCCGAACATCGGCATCGGGACCGTGGCGGCTTTCCTTGAAGTGAACGGATACAATGTGGCCGTCCTGGACTGTTTCGGTTTGGAGCTGGAACGGGAAGAGATCAAGAAAGAGCTCGCCAAACATAACGCCCGCATCGTCATGACGGGGAGCGCCACCGCCAATTTCACGCTCGCCTGCGAAATTTTGCAAGATGCCAAAGCCCTCAACCCCAAAGTCATCACCATCCACGGCGGGCCTCATGTTTCGGGAAACCCTGAATCCGCGTTTGAAGACGGAAACACGGATTATGTCGTCATCGGCGAAGGCGAGGAAACCTGCCTGGAACTCGTCAACTGGCTTTCCGGAAAAACGGATGCCGCGCTGGAGAGCATTCTGGGCATTGTTTATAAGAAAGACGGAAAAATCGTCAGGAATCCGGACCGCGACATCGTCAAAAACCTGGACAAACTCCCCGTCCCGGCCTATCACCTTTTTCCCATGGAACGATATCATTCTTACGGCTGGCTGGACATGGGGCGGAAATTTACGACCATGGTCACTTCCCGCGGGTGTCCCTTCAAATGCTTCTTCTGCGTGAGCTCCATCAAAGCCAAATATTGGCGGCAGAAATCCGCGGACCTCGTTTTCAAGGAGATCCTCTTGCTATACAAAGAATACGGCATCCGCCACATCTATTTTCAGGACGACGAATTCTGCGTCAACCACGCCCGCGTGATTGAGATCTGCAACAAGATCCGCGAGCATAAACTTGATTTGGTCTGGGAGTGCCTCACCCGCGTGAACCACATGGACGATCAGCTCTTGAGCAACATGGCCTCTGCGGGGTGCGTGAGCATCCTTTTCGGCGTGGAAACGGGTTATGAAGAAGGATTAAAGCTGGTCAACAAGCCCATTGAACTTGAGATGGTCGTGAAAGCGACGCGCATGGCTCAGAAATACGGCATCATGGTGAAATGCACTTATATCATGGGGTTCCCGTGGGAAGGGGCCGCCGAGCTCAAGAAAACCATCAATTTCGCCAAGAGAGTGGACGCGGACCTCACGTTTTTCAACATCGCCGCGCCTTATCCCGGAACGCCCTTTTATGACGAAGTCGTGAAATATAATCTCTTTGAACAGCCGGAAAATTATTCGGGGCACATCATCCACGGCGCGGAACCGCTCCTGCGCACGCGCAAACTGACTTCTTCCCAGCTCAACTATTGGGTGGGACGCGCGATGCTGGAATTCTATATGCGCCCGTCTTATATTTTGAGAAAACTGCGCAGGACGAAAGGGTGGCAGGACTTTAAACGCAATTTCAGCTCAGGAAACAATCTTTTGCAGATCGCCGTCAAGAAAACGATCATGAACCATCCTTGGGTTCACGCCTTGACGCCCAAAAGCAGTTCCGCCGCCGTGCCCAGCACTTATTCCTGATCCTCAATAAGCCCCGAGGTTAAATTCAGCCGCCGTTTGATCTGAGTTCGTAGACCGTGAAACCGTTCAAGGTTTGAAGCCGGAGACAGCATTCTTTCAGAAGCCCTTCCATTAAAATCATTGTTTTTTCTTCGACGAGCCGAAGGCCGGTGTTTGACATCACACTGCCGACATCGTCAAAATACAGGATATGGGTGATTTCGAGAGCCGACAACTTTTCCCTCAGTTCGTTTAAATCTTTCATTGTTTCAAAGATCAGGATCGCCTGATTTTTGGGGGACCCGTCGATATAGGGGCGGTCCAGATAATACCCTTGTGGATTGCCGAAGATCAGGATCTTCGATGTTTCGGGGAGCTGGGAGTTGATCCATTCCGAGACGGGATAAATGTTGAGGTTTTCCCTGAGATAAACCTGCCTTGCGTCCGAGGATATGTCCGATTTCTTCCTCAGCCCGAGAAGCGTTGTCGGAAACGTCCTGAACCTTTCAAATAGACCGGGCGCAAAAACGATCCACGCCGACCAGGAGAGGATCTGAAAGAATCCGTCCGGAGCCGTTCGGCCCTGAGAAAAAAGCCAGCCCAGCAATAAACACCCTGCCGGAATGACGCCGGTCTGAAATCTCCACCATATTTCGTCCAGAGTCAGATTGACCGGGATATAAAATAATCCGACCCAGCCGAGAAATACAAAATCCTTTTCTCTCCAGAAGGCCGGTCCAAAAAGGGCCAGGGCGAGGAGAGGAAAGAGGAAATATTGTCCGGCGGGCTGAATGAAGTTCGGGTGCCAGACGAGCTTGAAGTCTTTGAACCAGCTTTTGACGTCCAGCGGAGACCGCCAGAAATGGGCCTGGTGCTTGGCAAAAAAATTGTCTTCGGGGGCTGTCTTGTCGAACGCCGAATAAAAAAGAGGCCAAAACGGGTTTCCGGTCCAGATGAAATTTCTTAAATACCACGGCAGGCAGACGAGTCCGGCGGTCCCCTGAAAGACGAGGAGTTCATAAAAATTCAATTTCCCGGAGAACCAGCTTGCAACCCCGATTGCGAAACAGATCAGGAGTCCCTGGAATCGGGATCCCGCGGAAAATCCGGCGAACAAGCCCGCGAGGAGCGTGAGGGGCAGACTCCCTGCGGCCCCGCGGTTGATGATGAACATCGCCAGGAAAGCATAGAAGGCCCAACTGACGTCGTTTCTGGGGGTCGTGCTGGATTGGCTGATCACGGGGAGGCAGGCGATGCAGGCCGCGGCGAAGAGGCGGGCATTCAAGTCGAAGTGCCCGGGGTTCCAGAAGAAAACCAGCGCGGTGAGGGCCGCTCCATGGAGCCAGTGGATGGAACTGGCAAGGGTGTCGACATTGAATTTGACCGCCAGGTTGTTGAACATCGCCATATAGAGAGGAAAACAATTCTGAAAGATATAGGGGACGAAATACATCTTCTTTTTTTTAAGCCAGAGTTTAGGCAGGGCCAGGTGATAGGTGAGCGAATCAATTTCCGTCGGCGGATAAAAGGTTTGGAGAAAGCTGTTCCCGAGTCCCCAAACGAGGAATCCGATCAGCCCCTGCTGAACCAGGCTCAAAGATTCGAACGCCTGAGGGTGGATGTGAACGGCGAAGAGGAACGCCACGAGCGCGCCCGACAAAAGAGCGGGCACGAGATAAAGAAGCAGGAAAAGCTCCGTCAGGAGCCCCAGGATGCCCAGCGCGAAGATATAGACGCTGAAAAGAGCGGTCCCAAGGGCGAATGAGAAGATGATTTGAAGCCCGATTGGAAATGCGTTGGCGTCCCAAAACGCGACAAGCAAAATCCTCCCCGGGCCCAAGACCGAAAGAATGAAAAAGACCGTCGCAAGGAGGTGCCGCGCCGGATACTTTAAAAAATCTCGGGGGCTGAACCGATATTGAGAGAACTCCCGCGCCATAGTCCGGTTTTGAACAAGGAAGAGAACAGCGAACGCAGAAAGGATCAATCGCAAAGGTATAGGGTCCAGCCGCTTTCCAAAGGGGTTCCGGATGAACGCTTTTCGAGGTATTCTTTAATCTCCGAGCATTCATTGGACTGCACCAGGGCATAAATTTTAAGGCGGGGATTGAATATTTTGAATTTTTTAGGGCCTTCCTCGCGGTATTTTTTAAGTTCACTGATTTTGTTGGTCAGATGGGACACCGTGGTCCCGCCCACGAAATCCATCCGCCGGTCGGCGTTATATTCCATGAAGGGTTCGTCCAGGTTGAAGACCGTCGTGGTCAGGATGATGTCTCCATATTCCGTGGCGGAACGGATCTTTTGGCAGATACGGAGGAGTTCCCAAAGCTTTGGGCCGGGCATGCCCGGGAAGGCCAGGAAATAAGTCCGAAGCGTCGGGTCGATGCGGTTGGGATATTCTTTGAGATATTTTGCCGTGATCAGCATGGGGGACCAGACCATCCCTGCGATGGCAAACCCGACGGCCGTTTTAAACGCTTTGGAGGAGGATTTCCTCCCGAGCGCGGTCAGGCAGGCGTCCAGGGCGAGCCCGAAGACAGCGCCGGCGATCGGATAAAGGTGCATGGGGGTGTTGAAAAACGAAGCGGTTTGGTTGGGGAAAATGATCCACCAGATGAAGCTGGGCACGGCAAGGACGGTGAGGGCCTTCGGGAGGGAAAACCCGAGTTTTTGAAACCCTTCGGACCGGGGTTCGGTTTCCAGAGGCCGCAGGAATAAAATGAGAGTCATCATTATAAAAAAACTTCCGAAACCCAATCCGAAATTGTCCCGGACCATATAAGTTTCCATCGTCCGTGAAAAATAGGTGAGGAACGAGAGGACATGGCCGAACCCTTTGTGGAACGGCAAAGTCTTTTCCTGGAAGAAATTGAAAAGGACGGGCCCGGCCTGAATCCCGTATTGCTGAAGGACGGCGTGTCCGCGATAAAGGTGAATTCCGAAGGAGATCACGGAGGCGGACCCCAGGAAAACGATGCGGCCCCAGGGCATTTTTCGGGGAGAGAGCAGAAAATAGAAAAAGATAAATACGTGGGGGAACATGATGTAGTCCAGAGAGTTGAACGTCTCCATGAAAATGAGGGCCCAGACGCCCAGCGTGCAAAGGGCCAGCGCGCCGAACTTTTCCCGGAACCGTTCGGAGAGCAGGAAAACATATAGGATCGCGAAACGGAAAAACTCAGAATATAAATAGGGGTCCAGGCAGTCGATAAACTGGAGGTAACCCAAAGAACTGCCGATGAAAACGGTGGCGATGAAGGCGGTGCGCTGAGTGAAGAAATAAGCGAAGACGAGATACATGAAGATCAGGGCGGCGGCGGCAATGAAAACGGTCCCCTGCATCAGCAAAGTCCTGTTTTCTCCGAACCGGCGGATGACGAGCGCCTGAAGCATGTTCATGCCGTGAGGATATCGGGTGTAATATCCCACGGCGGATTCCGCCCCGTAAGATTTGCCCAGATAACCCGGGTGCCAGTAATTGCAGAAAGAGTGGGCTTTGAACCCTTCGCGGGCGAAATGCAGGGCTCCTCCCAGGCTTTGGGAATCGGCGGATGCTCCGCCGCTCCAGCGATAGGGGTCTTTGGCTCGGAAGAAGCCGAAAATAAAGATGACTGCCGCAAAGACGCCGACAGCCGCGGGCCAAAATTTTGATTTCGTCATTGAATTTTTATGTTGACGGGTTTAATTCTACTTTAAGCCTTTTCTTATTTCAACTTTCCGCCACTGCGCGAGGGAGTCCCGGATCCATGCCAGCTCTTCTTCGTCGAAAATTTTGAACAAAAACAAAAGCAGTCCATAGGCCGCTGTTCCGGCGGAGAGGGAAATCCAGAGGAAGAAACGGCTGGGAGAGCGCAAAAAATACATCGGGAGGAAAACGAGGAGTCCGGAAAGCAGGATTTTCGCGCCCTTGCCGTTGAAGTGGAAGGGATGTTCTTTCCGCAGGTCCCAGAGAATGACGAAGAGGAGGATGAACTGCGTGGCGACGGCGACGGCGGCGCTCGATTCGATGCTCCCGAAATGCGACAGGAAAATCAGGTTCAGGAGGATGTTGCAGGCCGCCCCGATCAGACTGATCATGAGGATGCGGTGCGTGCGGTTCTGCATGATATAGATGTTCTGCCAGAGGGAGACGAAGAAGAGGGGCGCGATGATGCCCGCCAGGAGCCGGAGAATTTTTTCCGCTCCGATGAACTTCGCTCCATAGAAAAAACGGATGAGCGGGTCCGCGCAGCAGATGAAGATTCCCGTCATGGGGATGATCAGGATGAGGAGGATAGAATTGGCCTTGTGAAAAACCCTCACGAACTCCGCCCTGTCATGAATATAGGTCGCGCAGAGACGGTTATAGATGACCGTGACGAGCGGGATCAGGAACGCCTCGCGGGGGAGGAAAATAAGGTTGAAAGCGGCGTGATAAAGGCCGAGCGAGGTTTCGCCGAGATATTTTTCTATCAGGATGCGGTCGCTCCGGAGCATGAGTTCGACCAGCACCGAACTTAAGACCAATGGGATCCCGAATTTCGCGAGGCGGACGCCGAGCTGGGTGGCTCCCTCAAGGATCGGGGATCCATATCGCTTGACTGCGCTCCGGAACAGGAAAACGCTCAGCACCGCGTATTGCGCGCAGAGAGCCATGAAAACGCCTTTGACGCCCCAGCCCAGTTCCACGGCGCTGATGCCGAGAGCAATGTAAAGCACGGTCGCGCAGGTGGAGGCGATGTTGAAATAAAGGAATTTCTCGTGGCCGTAAAGGATGGATTGGCTGGCCAGCGCCGGAGCATAGACCAGATAGGTTCCGGCCGCAAGAGCGAGGAGGATCATTTTTTCCGAAGGGTATTTGAGCACGAGGCCCGAGATGATGACGAGAAGAAAACAGACCGCGGAGCTGACGCAATAGATGGTGAGAGACGCTCCAAAATATTCCCGGCTTTTTTTGTTGTCCTGGCTGACGTCTTTAACGACCAGGCTCAAAATGCCGAAACCTTGCAGAACTCCAAAAATTGCCGTGAGCGCAAGGATGTTGGCCCAAAGACCGTATCCCGCAACCCCGAGCCGGCGGGCAAGATAAAAGGTCCAGAGCGTGGAGAGGACTTTCACCACCATCTGGATCATGAAAAGGCCGACAGCGTTTTTGGTTATGGAGTTCATGTCGCGATCTTTGAATGTTAGTATATAAAATCCGCCCGAAAATATAGAATAATTGTGCGATGGCCCAACAAGCGAGGCATTCTTTTGAGGATCGGGACGGACGAACCAGCGACAGGTCTTTGGCCGGAGCCGCCGCTCTCTGCGCCTTGATTCCTCGGCTGGTTTATCTTTATTCCGTCCGCCCGCACGCGTTTTTCAACACAGCTCTCGTCGATGCGGGGTTATATGACCAATGGGCGAATCAAATTCTCTCCGGCGACTGGCTCAGCAGGTCCCTTGGCCCGACATATCTGAGCCCCGGATATGCTTATGCTCTCGCGGCGATCCATTTCATCTTCGGGTCCGGCTTCATGCCTGTTTTCATCCTTCAATCCATTGCCGGGTCCATCAGTTGTGGTCTGGTTTTCCTGATTTGTCTCAGGTCCTTTGAGTCTCGTTCCTCCGCCGGCATCGCCGCTTTCATCAGCGCCTTTTATGCTTTTTCGATCTTCATAGAAGGAACTTTGACCACCGCGTCCTGGATCGGACTTTTCAATCTCTCCGCTTTATTTTTGATCCTTAAATCAGTTCAAAAAGGTTCTCTTTCTTCAAGCTTTTTCGCAGGACTCTCTCTGGCCGCATCCTCCCTTTTCCGTCCCAACATCCTTCTGGCTGTCCCTCTCTTCGCGGCATATCTTTGGTTCAAGAGCCCGTCTCCCCGCTGGCGGACGGCCGTTTTCTTTCTTGCGGGGCTCGGACTCCTTCTGGCTCCGGTCATCGTCCGCAATGGGCTCGTCGTCAAAAAGTTTTCCGTGGTTCCAGCCGCGTCCGGCGGAATGGTGCTTTATATCGGCAATGTCCCGGAAGGAAAGGCACTGGACCCGGACCGCCCCGAAATCCAGGGTGAATTTTTCAGGGCAGAGGCCAGCCGGCGCGCCGGGAGGGAACTGTCGTCCGACGAATCGTCTCAATTTTGGCTCGCGCAAACCGTCATGTTCATCCGCTCCAGCCCCGCTCAATGGCTCGGCATGATGATGAACAAGGCCTCGTCGTTCCTGAACTGGTACGAAATCCCGTCCAACTATCATTTCTATTTTTATAAAGAAATTTTTCCTTTCTTTAAATTTCCGTTTTTGGCTTATGGCGTCGTTGTCCCTCTCGGTCTCCTCGGATTTGTTCTCTCCATTCGGAATTTCGGCTTGGGGCCGGTCCACATCCTTTTCCTTGTTTATGTCCTCAACGCGCTGGCGTTCCTCGTGACCGCCGAATATCGTTATGCCGCCGTCCCTCCCCTCATTATTTTTGCAGGACATGGGTTGAACGAAATCTATCGCGCATTCCAGTCCAGAAAATTTAAAACCGTTTTACTTTATGGACTGCTCCTGATCCCATTTTATGTCCTGGCGTATCTGAACATGGGGTATCACCCCGCTTTCGGACGGGAATATTTGAAGCTCGGAGCCGCGGAGGGCAACCGGGGCAATTTGGAGTCCGCCGCGGACTCTTTTCAGAAGGCCATTGATCACGGAGGGGAAGGCGCCGCCCATTTCAACCTGGCAGAAATTCGGCTCCGTCAGAACAGGCCTGATCTGGCCCTGGGGGAATTTGAGTCCGCCGTCAGGAATTTCAAAAATCCTGCGGACATGCTCCTGGGCCATTTACGCTTGGGCCAGATTTATGGTTCCCTCAACAATCTTCCCGCCGCAGAACAGCAATTCAAGTCCGCCCTCGCCCTTGAGCCCAACAGTCTTCACGCCCATCAGAACCTCGGAAACATCTATTACATGCAGAAAAAAACCTCCCTTTGCCGCAAAGAATGGGAGGCCGCCCTCCGCCTCAACCCTTCCGATTCCGCCCTCAAGGCCAACCTCCAGTCTCTCCGCTGATTTCCGTCGAAATTTGTTACAAAAACTTTACAAAAAGTTTAAGACTTTTTTAATTCAAAAAGTTACAATATCAGCACCCAAAACCAATTCCTACACAGGTGGACATAAGTCGGCCGTTTCACGCGCCCGGCCGAATCGTAGAATGTGTTATAAGCAAATTCCAATAGGAGAGGCATTAATGAACAAAGTTTTTGTCATGCTAATGTTCATTCCGATTATCACAGGCAGTTTCGGCTGTGTTTCCGGACAGAAGCGGGCGGACCATCTCCAGAGGATGTTTGTTCAGTTAAAACAAGCCCCCGATCAAAAGATTAAAGAGGAAATCAGCCGGGCCTTAAAAAATGTCACCCCCGCCTCCGAACCTGAGCTTCAAATCCTGTCCAACGAAATGGAAGATTCCGAATATCTGGTTGCGAGGGAGGTTTTGGCCAATTCAAAGGATAAAACTCTTATCCCATATCTGGACGGAATTTTTTATTCAAAGGTGGGGCAGATTAAAAATTGGAAAAGCGAAGATTTTGGAAGGATGAGCCAGGAACAAGCGAAAACCGCTCAAAAAAATATTGAAAATATCATCGCGATCATCCGGATGTACGGAAGCTTTAAAGATCATCGAACGATTCAATCCCTCAAATACGCCCTGGGGTTTGACCCCTTGAGGACTGAAGCGTCCACCGCGCTTGGACAAATCGGAGACGAGGAAACATTGAAGGAAATGATGAGAAATGTGCAGGCTCAACCTGATTTGAACCTCTCCGCATTCAAAGGCGATTTCCTCCGTCTGACATTGATGGAACTGAACGATCCCAACACGACCTCACAAAGAAAAAAAGCCCTCACAGATCAAATCAAAGGAAGCAGGGATCCTGAAGTTGCGGACCTCTTGAAAAAAATAGTTAAAAACAATCCGGACCCGGAAGTCCGTTCTCAATCCGGTTTGGCCTTGGTCAACTCCATGCTCGTCAATCCCGACGCTGTTGATCCGCAGTATTTGATGGACTGGGCAAAAAAGGAAAATGATGGCTCCAAGACTTGGGCCGTCACGGCAATGGACCACACTTGGGACCCTCGATATGGTCCGGTCTTGATTGAGTTGCTTAAAGACAAGAAACTGCGCACCGTGAGATACAAAGCCGCCAGATCTCTTGGGGACCATAATGTGACCGAGGCCATTCCAGCCCTGGAAGATGTCTTAAGAAATGATTCGGATGAAAGCGTTCGCATCGCGGCCTGTTTTTCTTTACGTAAGCTTACCGGAAGAACCTATTATGTTGAAGTATATGAGTCGGATTATAGGCTGGGAAGTCTGGATTTAGAGAGAATTAAACGCGGAGAAATTGAGCATATTAAACTTATTGGAGTTAAGAGGCCTTGAAAAAATTAGCGCTTGCGCTACTTTTCCTCGTATTTGGTGCCAGCCAAAGCTGGGCATGGAAATCCGTCGGATTGTTTGGGTTTGACATCGACAGCACGCATCACAAGATTTCAGAACGCGCCATTTCCATGATTTCTTCAAATCATCCCTCGGAATATCCTGATGTCACCTCCTATTACGGAAATCGGATCAGCAATTGGTCTTCTGGGCTCGCCGACGACATGAACGCTCATGGCCAGATTCTTGACATTCCATATACCGATCCCAGATATGGAGATACCGGCCACGCCCTGGATTTTGACGGCGGGCCTTACACTGATTGGGATGACAACATGCGGGCTCGATATCTATCATTGGATTTTGTCACTGGGGACAGCTTTTTCGGAACAAAATCGGCTTATTATTATCTGGGGCTCATGGTTCATCTCATTGAAGATCAGGCTGTTCCCTCACATTCCGCCAACATTCTTCACGGAGGACTTCCGGGAGACCGTTTGGAACTGCGCGCTTGGAATAAAGTGCCAAATACAAACACCATCAATTTTTTCACAGACAGCTCATTAAAATATTATCACGATAATGATCCTCAATCCATCATCTTGTCGGTTCAAACTAAATTGTCAGGCTGGACTTATCCTAAGGATTGGATTTATACTAACAGCGCTGCAGGCCAATATTGGAAAGAAAATCCAACTCATAAATATGTCGGAACCGAATTTGACAGCAATTGGGGATCTTATGGGTGGTCCGGGACAGATGTTTATACACTTGGAAATCCTTTGCCCCCTTCGCTTAATGTGGATGCCGCGCAGGTCGATTCTCCAAACATTGTTTATGATCAGCTGAATGCGGCGGCTTCTCAGGTCGCGGGCCTTCTCATGGCTGTTTCAAAGTCCCTGCCCCCTCTCGTCAAAGATTTGGCCGCCGACAGGATTCAGTTCCGAGCCGGCTCTCCCATCCAGGTCCACTTCAGGATCCTTGAAAATCGGACTCAGAATGTCACCTATAGCGCCAGAGTCTATGATTCCGGCGGGAACATCCGCGACACCCCTATATGGAAATCACCCGTTACATTGTATTCGGGAAACGATTTGCCCTGGGAGAAATACATTACTTTCGATTATGATGGACGCAACGCCAACGGCAATGCGCTCTTGCCCGGCTCTTATACTTTGGAAATTCAGGTCACCGACGGCGACGGGAACACAACGCCGGGCGGGAGCAATTACTCCATGGATTTCACCGTGCTCGACATCAATGTCCCGAACCCCTCCTCGATAAACCCCTGCCATTGCGGACCCAATCCTCCCTCAATCACCGGAGGGGACGTGCCCTCCATTGTGTCGGATTATAGCGCAGTCATTGAATGGTCCACGGACCGCCCCGCAAATCAGTTGGTGTATTTTGGGAAAAATTCTACGGCAGAACGCGTGGCGGGAACTGCTGATTTTTTGTCCACATATCATTCCGTCTATTTGTCTTATCTTGATCCGAACACCGATTATCTGTATCAGATTCAATCGGAAACGCCGGACGGCTCTGTAATCTCCGATACTTTTACATTCAGGACATCCGCGGACATGGGGAATCCCGCTCAACCGAACGACCCTCCAACAAGTCCTCCTGATAACACCGCTCCCGTCATTACGAACGTTAAATTCAGCGAAATCTCCATCAAATCAGTGCTTGTCACATGGGACACGGACGATTTGTCCTCCAGCCAGATCGATTATGGGATTAACGATCCTTCCGAATCACAAACCGCGATTGATCCTCAACTCACAAGAAACCATTCAGTTCTCCTTTATGGCCTGGATCCTGGGACCGCTTATGTCCTCCGTGTGCGAAGCGAAAATGACTCTCTCCTGAGCACGGACTCCGCGGATTATTCGTTCACAACGCTCACGCCTCTGACTTCTCCGGGAGCCTGGTTCAGGAGCGGGAGCTTATATACAGAAGTTTATAATCCTCAGCTGCTTCCACTTCCCGATCAAACCATCTTGATTTTGGGGGGCGGCGCGACCACTCAAATTTATGATCCAAACTCGGAAAGCTGTGTTCCAGTCCCCTCTCCAAAAGAGGAAGGGCTCGACAAGAGTGTCGCGCTTGCAAATGGAAAAATATTGGCGGTTGGCTACAACGTAAGTCTGGACGGACGGGTCCATAATGTGGCGGAAATCTATAATCCAGCCCTTAGAGAATGGTCCGGGACGGGCACAAGAAACGAAATTCACAGATGGTATGGTCTGACATTGTTGAGCGATGGGAATGTCCTTGAAAGCGGCGGGGAAGCGCCCCCTCTCGGCTTTTTTGCGGGTTCTGCGATGAACACTTGCGAAATATACGATGCGAAGGCGGGAACTTGGAAATACACAGGCTCAATGAAAGAACCCCGATTATTGCATACAGCCACATTGCTGGCCAATGGGAATGTTCTGGTCACGGGGGGCATCGGGAGCGATCTGATGTCGAGCAACCCCATGAGTTCGTGCGAAGTCTATATTGCGTCCGCAGGCTATTGGCTGACAGTGCCGTCCATGAAATATCCCAGACAGTCTCACACCGCCGTCTTGATGCAAGACGGCAGGGTTCTGGTTCCCGGAGCCCCAAGCGAAATTTATGACCCCGTTTCAAATTCCTGGAGCATCGCTGATTCCATGAATTATAATCGCGGGCAATTTTCGGCCATTCTGCTGAAGGACGGCAAAGTTCTTGCGGTTGGCGGAGCCGGGCTTAAGAGCGAAGTTTATGATCCGACCCTGAGCCGTTGGGCTTTGGTGGGCGACATGGCGGAAGAGTATCGTGCCTACGGTTACAATCCGGAGTCTGCGGCAATTTATCTTCCTTCATCAAACAAGGTTTTGGCTGTTGGATCCCATTCCGGATTTTCTCAAATTTTCGCTCAAGATGAAATGCCTCTTCCTCCCTCAAAGGAATTGATTTTTGAAAGCCCTCCCATCCATGCTCAAACCCACAATCATCCAATACGGGTCAAGGTTAAAATCACTGATCCGGCTGGAACGCGAATCGGGATCAAACCGCGACCGGTTCTTCATTATAAAAATGTCGGCTCAGGATCGTTCGATCAAATTTTTCTGACGGCTGTTTCAACATTCCAGGGCGGAGCTTTTTATTACGGTGACATCAGGCGGCAGATGAATGCTGGTCAGGTCTTATATTATTTCGACGGACAGGATCTTGATGGAAACATCAGTTCATATCCGCGCTCCTATCTGAAGAACACACCTTATGAGTTTCTTCGGTTCAATGTGGTTTTGGATATCATCCCCCCGGTCGTTTCTGAAACAAATCCGCAGAGGGGTGCGCAAGGTGTTTCACTTACTCAAAAAATCGAGGTGAAATTCAGCGAACTGATGGATTCAAGCACATTGACCATGGACAAATTCATCATCACCGACGCGACTGGAACGGTTGTTCCGATTCAGTCCATTACTGTCGACCCGGAAGGTCAATCGGTCATCATCGATCATCGTCCGTTTAATCCCGAAACAATTTACGTTGTATCATTTTCGAATGCGATCCTCGATCTCTCTGGAAACAGTCTGAATCCGGCGCAAGCATCGTTCCAATTTAAGTCTGCGAATGGGATTGCACCGCTTGTCACGGGACTGAGTTATAAACCCGCTCATTTTTCAAGTTCGGTCGGAGAGATGGTTTTTAGTTCAACGTTTTCCATCCCCGTCGGTGAAGTCAGGCTCATTCTCACAAACCTGACAACAAATACAACATACTCGATCGTGGACAATGCCGGCACAAAAACAGGGCCTTCTTCCTATCATTTTGTCTGGGATGGAACTCTAAACGGATCCCCCATCCCTGAAGGGGAATATCTGGTGAGAATGGAGGCTCGGGACCGGATCCACGGGCTCCTCGGATTTTCCGATTCTCAGCCTTTCAATTGGCTTGTGAGGGCCAATGCAACAGTTGAGCCGTCCTTTGAAGGGCCTTGGGGCATTCCAAATATTAATCAAACAATATCTTCTCGGCAGTACTCTTGGACGTGCGGCAACATTAACATTGGAGGTGGAAGAATTGTGGAGTATAACATGGGGGGGACTTACGGCGGAACATATACATATTACGTTTTTGCAGGTGAGAAAGTTGAAGTTCGATTCGGATGTGGAACCATTCATTATAAGAATTTTTATGAAAATCCTATCGGTCCCCGATTCGGCACGGCACAGATTCTAAACAATGATTTTTATCTCTCACAGGACTTTCAGCAATCTTCCGGAACTGTGTCTGTCGGTTCTTCGATTGCCTATCCCATTTCAATCACGCTTATCCCTCCGAGCACGTATGGAAAGGAAAATTTTCAAGCGAAGAATGTTGATGTCAGCCAAATCCATATTGTTCAGCCCGCCTCCGGAAACGATTTTGATGATAATGCGGACGTGCAAACGGACGTCACAATCACACATGGGACAAATGATCACCTCGACGGGTTTTTGACCGCCAAAAACATCAGTCCCAATCTGCCGTCATTTTTGATCGACCGCACATCTCCAACCTTCAATTTGACTGTGGTTCCTGAAGCGATAAACTCTGCTGCGGCCCGGCACACTGCCATCAATTTAAATGCGTTTGATAATCTCCCGTTTCCCTTGTTGGACCTCGGCTTGATCGTCCGCGGCTCCAACGGCCTCGCGGTCAAAACATTCGTGGATCCCTTGACCTCCACCCAGACGTTCGGGAATTTTATATGGGACGGAAAGGATGATTCCGGAGGAATCGTTCCCAATGGGATTTATTTCCTGACAGGCTCTGTTTCTGACAAAGCGGGTAATCGGACAGTGGTTCAGAAAACAATCACAATTGATTCTCTTCCTCCTCAGGTTGTCTCCGCCAAACTTGTGGCTTTCCCTGCTTCGCATCCCAACGAGAGTGTTTTTAATTCGAAGGATGACCACCTCCGCGCGAAATTGAATTTGTTGGATAATTTGTCTCCGTGGGTGAACATTGAGCTTGAGTTCAGGGCCCAGGACGGGACGTCTGTCTTAAATCATGCGTCGTCCTTCAGCGTCACAAACACAGCAAAGCTTTATGTTTTGGATTTTGATCTGAAAGATGCCCAGGGCAATTTCCTCTCGGATGGGAGTTATCACGCCGTTCTTCGCATCATGGATCAGGCCGGAAATCAGACGGCGTTAGATTTGCCTGATTTCAGGGTTGACCGCGTTGCACCCGTTGTTGTGAATCAATATCTTGATAATGCGATCTTCTCCCCGGACGACGGGCCATTGGGAACCGGCGACGGCAACGCTGACAGCGTCACTCTTTTTTATACGCTTTCAGAGCCCGGTTTCGCGTCAGTGGAAATTCAGGATACGCTTGGAAGAACTTTGAAGACGGACCCGGTCATAGGCGGATTGACGACGACTGGGAACTATATCTGGGATGGCACGGCAGCCGGAAGCTTTTTAGCCGATGGCGCCTATATCCTCAGACTAAAATCAGTCGATGATGTGGGGAATGAGAGTATCGCTTCCATTGGTGTGATTAAAAACATGCTCCCAGCTCAGATCGTTTTTCCCGCTTCTCCCCTGGGGTCTCTTCCGCCCAAGGTGGCTGGAGTTGTTTCTCTCAAAGGGATCGCGCTTGATCCAGTTGTAAATGACACCGCGGCATTTGAGAGTTATCAGCTTTGGATAAGAGAGGGGGATAACATTGATTTTAGTTTACTGGAAAATAATCCCGCCATTCCGGACACAAGTATCTGGCATCCGATTTCGGTTCCGGCTGGAAACCAAAGTGCCGGAGACCCTCAATATCCAGATTCCAATGTCTCTTATCGATCAGTCTTGAACAGCGTCATAGGAACTCTGGACGTGTCCGCTTATGCTCCTGGATCCCGACACACGATCCTTCTTGTGACCCGGGATAAGTTCGGCCGGACCAGCTTCGCATCCCAAGTTATAGAAATTGATCCTCTGGCCGACATTTCTGTGCCTGTTGCTCAAATTTTGGCACCCATTCAATCAAATCCACCTTTAGCGTTCAATGTGATTTCAGGGACGGAAACATTGTCAATCCAATATTCTTTGACTCTGGGGAGCGGGAAGAAGACGGACTCAACTTTGGAAATGTTTCAAATGAATGGTCCGAATGCTTTCGGCCCAATCGTTTTCCGCAGAGAGTTTCTGGGGCAGAACGCCGACTCTTCTGGGTCATTTTATAATGAATTTTGGGACGGGAAAGACGGAGTGAGCAAAAAGCTTGTGCCTGGCGGGCTTTATAAGCTTCGACTTACGGCTCGTGATACCGACGGAATGGGAGTCTCCAGCGCAGAATGTGATTTGGAGGTCAGCGTGAGCGCCGGCGGACAGCTTAAAATCACTCGCTTCGAATCTCTGAACGCATCAGTCCCTCCCGGAATTCCCCTTCCAATCACTTGCCGCGTCAACAAAGATTCCACAGCCACCCTTGTGGTCACGGATTTGAGCGGCCAGGTCATTCAAACGCTTTTGGACAGCGCTGCGATCTTTGCAAATCAGAATTTTATCGTTGATTTTTCCAATAATGTTAAAGGTCTTTATGTCGTTAAATTGACCGCCTCTGATTCTTCTGATGCAGTCAGCGCGGAGATCTCAATCTCAGTGGACAACGGGGCGGTCTCAGCAGGAAACGCGTCCATCAATTTTCCTGCAAATGGCTCAATAGTGCAGGGAGAAACGCATTACAATTGGACCGCGACAGCGAGCGGCACTTACAATCCTCCTCAAAACTTTACGAGCAATGTGTCAGTGAGCGGGAAGGAAACAATCCCCGTTAATAAAAATGAGTTGTGGTCCGATTCTACAGCTTTGGATTTTGTCCGCGGACTTAAGGATAACATTGTCGTTGATTCCACTCTTGGTGACGGCGCGATTCGCCTTGCCGATGGAGATTCTCAATTCCAAGCGACCTATGAGAATGGGGTTCCATCGATATATGTAGATTGTTATACCGCCACACACGCTCAAAGCTTCTCATTTGCAAAGGGCAGACAACAAATCCGCAATGTTGATTTTTACTATACGGTCTTTCCAGGTCATTCTTATAGAATTGAAATTCGGAAAGACAACGGTTCTGGAGCGCCTTTAGACTCAGCTATAACTGGATTGGATGTCCAACCAACTGCAAACCTGGAGGATTGGCTGTCGGCAGATTTTACAACTTTGGGGATATTCCTAGAAAATAACACCCAATACTGGGCAATACTTTCTGACAATCGCGCTCCGGTTTGGACTGGGGAAAGTTCTTATATGATGGGTTCCTATTCTGCTGATTTGTATCCAAAAGGATCTGCCCGGTTGCGGTGGCAAGGAGACCCGGGATGTGACAAGGGATGGGAGTTGTCATATGTTAAAGATTGCACATTCCGCATTATCACCAGTCCCTATGTTTCTTCCGGCACTTATGTCTCTCAGCCCATCGATGCGGGTTTATTTTTAAAGAATTGGGGGACATTTCAGGCCGCGTTTGGAGAAAATCCTTATAGAAAATATTATCTGCAAGTGAGTGACGATGCAATAAATTGGGATCCGGAAATTTCCGTCAACAAAGGAAGCTCCATCACAGCGGCGCTTAAACGTTATATCCGGTGGAAATCTGACCTCTTTCTGATGCCGGGGGACCTCAGCCCCACGGTTGACGACGTGAAAATCAGCTATAAGACCTCCCAAAACCTCACGCAGGATTTCGGACCCTTCTCAAAAAACATTTCAGATGTCGTCTGGGCCATGCATCCTTTGTGGATCGGCAGCGCTCCGGACGGATTGTTCTCTCTCTTCCAGTCTGAACTTTTGGGAAGGAATGTCACTCTTGGACCGAATTACGCAACAGGCCCTGTGGACAATGTAAATGTGGCCTTGTCTGTAACGAGCGTGAACGGGTTTCCTCAAATCAAGGCGGAAACCGGAGCGAGTCAGCCCTGGACTTTGAACGATGACTCCGCATTGCACGGCGGCAAGATCATCGGACAAAATGCGGTCTTTAATGACGACTCCAATCCGCAGAATTTTACGCTCGAATCCCCATATGATTTTTCTCTCCAGCGCCTCAAGTCCAATCCCATTTCCGCGTCTTATCCTCAAGTGGACATGACAACGGATGCGGCCATCGTCAATCGATATGCCTTCTGGAAAAATCCTTCCGGTGTTTCCGTGGACAATCCTTACGTTTCGATTGACGAAAGAAATTCTGCATGGAGCATTGAACTTCAATATCCCGACGGCACTCCGAACGATTCTCTTGCGGTGAATCTGGATCTATCTAAAATTTCGAACGGGAACGCGGACATAAATGGGGCGCCGATTGATGTTGATGATGAATTTACAGTAAGTCTAGTTCCTGGATCTGCACCAAAATCATTTGTTGAAATCCGCGGAAATGTCTCAGATTTCTCTCAAGGGTTTGAGGGATACGGTCTTTTTTATTCCAAACGCGGGGAAGACGTCTGGAGATTGATAAAAACGTCGAGCCAACCTGTGACCTCAGGAGGCGTTCTTGGATTGTGGAATGTAACGGGTTTGAACGGGGAATATGATCTTCAGCTTACAATGAAGGACGCTTCTGGACTTTCTCAGATTATAAACAAGGTCACGCTTGGAACGTTCGTTCCGAAGGTTAGCGGAAATGGACTCCCTGTGACGGCTCGTGCGCCCTATAACAAAGCGTATCTGGAATTTCCATCTAACTCTTTGGATATATCCACGGTCGTCACCATCACGCCTGTCAAATTCTCTGACGCGAAAGTCTTGATCAGTTCGTCTCTGCCTCAGCCCATCGGGGCGCTCTTCGAAATGCAGCCCTCCGGAATCCGCTTTCAGAAAGATTTTGCAGGGAATGTGCTGAGTCCGGCAAAATTGGTGACTCGTTTCCTCCCCGAAGAATTAAAGGGCACGGATCCCGGACAGCTGACTCTTTATTCCATCAAGGATGACGGCAGCCTGGACCCGCTTGACGCCAGGATCACCTATGATGCAAACGGGAATGGAGTTCTTGATCCTGACGAGGTGGTGACGGTGGAAAGCCCTGTAACCCATTTTTCCTACGTTTTCGCTATTCAAGACATCCAGCCTCCTGTTTTGGATCCCGTGCCCGCGTCTGTGACCGTTTCAACTCTGCAAATCAGCGGAACCTCGGAGCCGTCATCGGTCGTAAATATATTCGTTAACGGAGCGCTTTCGGCATATGAAAAAGCAGGGAGTGACGGCAAATTTACAGCAGCAGTTTCACTTATCAAGGGATCCAACCGGATTGATGCCACAGCCACGCGGATCTTAAACAGCGAAGGCATCACTCGAACCAGCTTAAAGTCGAAGGATTTGTCAGTGTCGCTTGTTCAAGGAAAATCGATCCCCTATATTTCAAGCCCGTCTTCTGGAACCGTGGTTTCCTCGACTGTGACCCTGATCGGCTTCGCAATGCCGGACAGCGTTGTTGAGCTTTATGGCAACAGCGTCTTCAAGGACTCCGGGCCTGCGGATAATCTTGGACAATTTCAAATTTATCCAAGCAGTCCCTTCCTTGGGGGATCACAAAGGATGACGCTCACGAATATTGCCTCCGACGGCCATACCAAACTCTATTCAGCTCCGGTTACATTGAGCGTTGATGCTGTTGCTCCCATGACAACGGTCCAAAGGACGCTCTCTGTCAATTCGGTTAAATTTTCTCTTGTTGCCGTTGACCCGCTCCAAGACGGATTTTCCTCGGGTGTTCGTTCCACCTGGTTTCGCACGGACAGCGGCCCTTTCCTTCCGTTTATTGGAGAAACTTCGGTGTCAGGCAACAAAATCAAGCTTGATTATTTCAGCATAGACACCGTCGGCAATCAGGAACCCATAAAATCCGTCACTTTGGACGACACTGTGGCTCCCGATCCTGTTGTGATCTCTGTGCAGAACGCATTCAATGACACCGGCTTGGTTCTGCGCTGGGTTTCTTCCGGTGATGACGCCGGTATCGGACAAGCCGCGCGATATGTGATTGCCTATTCAACATTTGCACTCAATTCAGCCAATTTTGATCAGGCAACAATCGCGGTTCAATATCTTACGCCAAACCCTGCGGGATTTGACGAATCTTACACTGTTCAGGGGTTGGATGCGGACACGCATTATTATCTGGCTGTCAAAGTCTTTGACGCGGCAGGAAACGGGAGCGCATTGAGCAATGTGGTTTCTCTCAAGACCCTGGTCCCGGACAGAACGCCTCCCAGCATCAGTGTGTATTCTCCGATCAAGGGCGCCTTGCTGTCGCAACCCCAGCCCCTCATCTCCATTGGGTTTAGCGACACACAAAACTCGGTCGATGTTTCCGGGGCTCAATTATTTCTGGACGGAGAGGATGTCACCCCTCAAACATCATTGTCGGCTGTTACAGCGCAATATCAACCTTCCAGTCCGCTTTTTGAGGGCGTCCATGAGTTGCGCTTCCTGATTTCTGATTCCGTGGGGAACCGCGCCGGAATTCTTTCAAACTTCTCAGTCGACTCATCTTCGCCCACTGCAATGATCCTGGTCAATCCTTCGTATCCTCTTAAATCAGGCAATCCAGTTGTCAGCCTCACTGCTTCGGAGCCATTGAAAGGTCAGCAACTTGAATTCATCGTAAATGGACAGGCCCATCCTGTTCCTTTGATCTCTGCCGGGACTTTGAGCTGGTCCGGCTCATTTGTGGTTGACGGATCCATGAATGGTTCGGCTCAGTGGATGTGGCGCGGGACTGATCTCTCCGGAAATGAGGGTCAACTAATCACCTCCGGAAACCAATTCACCATAGACACGATCCCGCCCAGCGCGTCGATCACCGTCAAGCCTTCGTCAACATTGTCCGTCGGCGTTTCTCAAATCACATTGACCGCATCAGAGGCGGTGCAGTCCGCAAACTTGAGTTATGAAATCGCGAACCACGGCAATTTCCCGGTTCCTCTCATCCAAATTGATTCTCAAACCTGGACCGGAGCAATCACCATTGCCCCAAATTCAAATGCCTATGCCGCTCTCTGGCATTGGGCCGGAACAGATCTCGCCGGCAATTCCGGAAACTCCATCTCCGGCTCTCAAGGTTTCGAAATTGACACCCTTCCCCCGATCGGGAATGTCAGAATCAACGGCGGTGCGGATTATGCCACGTCAACCCTCGTGACGTTAAACTTCACCGCCACAGACTTCACAGGCTTCGGCCGCGGGAACCCTTCCGCCGTCCTCATCAGCCTTGATGGGGGCGCCACATATTCTGAAACCCCGTTCGTTTCCACAATGACTTTGGTTCTGCCCCTCGCCGGCGGATATCCCATCCCCAAAAACCAGGGTGTGTTCAAGCAAGTCTATGTGAAGTTCAAAGACGCCGCCGGAAACCTCTCAGATTTGTCCCAGGCCGGAATCATCATTAATCCCCAGGGCCCCCCGAAGAGCGCGGTCATTTTGAGGAAAAAGTGAAGAAAAAACTAGCAATTCTTATTAGTGCGATTTTCTCTTGCTCGTGGAGCTTTGCCGTTCAAACAAAAATCTTTACTGTTCGTTCGAGAATCGATGCATATTTTACCCAATCTCAATCTATCCCAATAGCTGAACGAAACGCCAATTATCCTTCAAAAGTTTGGACTAAAGGCACTGACGGATTACCTTTTACCCTTGGCTTTGCTCAAAGTCTGACTCTTCATCTCTATGCTAATGTTCCGAATGCGACAACAATGAATAATTACGTCAGCGTGATTGATATGTCCGGAACTGCAGTTTGGTCTTCTCCCGTTCAGACGTTAACCAACAAATCCAGCGGGAGACAATATATTGACGCTAATTTCGTGACCCCAATCATAAACGCGGGTTCATATCAATTGAGAGTTTGGCAAAATTACAACGGAATATTTGGTGGTGACAATGACGTGAGTGGCGGGGCGGATGGCTATTATCAAATCGGTGAAAACTTCGATGACCATGTAACTGTCGGAAATCCTCCACCGCCGTGGCATTTGTATTATTTCTATTCACCAGGCGCACAAGACATTAAATTGATTATCGTCAACAACGGAATATTTACAGCGTCCCTGACAGGCCCCACGAATTGGAGCCTGTCAAACAGTCCTTTTAATGGGACGATACATCTAGAAAGAGGCTTCTATTATTTGGATGTTGTCGGCCCGGATGCTTCACATTTCGACATGATCATGAGAGGCATCCGCTCTTTCGATGCTGCCCCCACAAGGGATCTAACCAAAGTAATCAATAATATGCCGGACTCCGGCGGGACGGGTTATTTCGATTATGCCCGAACAGATTCCGATGGTAAAGGGTATATCAGCGGTGCGCAAGGGACCATACAGCAAGGAACTTGCAGGCATCAATTGATTGACGTCAACCGTCCTGATGTCGGAATCGGTTTTGTAAATCGAGGGTTTAACAACTGTACGGATACTATTGGGAACACGCTTGCCTCAGAATGGAGCACGGTGGCGACATTTCCGGATCTTCGCATTCCACCGGCGATAAATCCAATAAACAATCCTTATCTTGTGTCCCGCCAGCCATCTCTTAACTGGGGCCCAGGCTACACCAACCCTCAGGGAATCGACCAACATTCCTATCACGTCATCATCGCCACAATAACTCAAGGCATTGGCAACCCTTTCTTTAATTCGGACATGGGGACGAACACATCCATGTTATTTCCGCATCCCGTTTATCAACAGACGACATTCACATGGAAGGTGATTGCGAGCAACCCCTCTTGGCCCAATACAATTGAAGCTCAGGGAAACTTCACTATTGATCCCGATGTGACTCCGCCAGGCAATGTCACAGATCTTGATTTGGGCAGACTCTTGACTCACTCCGTCGATCTTCGCTGGTCCGCTCCGGGGGACGACGGATATTCCGGACAGGCGGCAAGTTATGATATCCGCTATGCGACTTTCCCCATCATCAATTTTTCTGACGCCGCGCCGTGGCCGGCTTCAAATTTTCCTCAAACCGCAGGGGCTCCCGAATCCGTCACCGTCGGGAACCTCATGCCCGCAACGACCTATTATTTTGCGCTCAAAGCCGTGGACGATTTCGGCAATGTTTCCGCCATGTCCAATGTCGTCTCCACCCGCACTTTGTTCGACGATCCTCTGCCTCCCGTCGGCTCTTTCCTGATCAACGCGGGAGCCCAGGTCGTCAAAACTCCCGATGTTCAGCTCGACATCAGTCTGCTCGATACGGACTCTCTCAACGAGCACACGAACCGGTTCCTCCGCATGGCCTTCAGCAGCGACGGGACAAACTTTACGCCGCTGGAAGCTTATCAGCAAATCAAGCCATGGAAACTGCAGGGTTCCTCCGGCCTCAAAAAAATATATGTCAAATTCATGGATGAGGCGGGAAATGAGTCTGTCGCAATAAATTCAATTTTTTATGATGTTTATGCGGACACATCGGCCCCGTTCAGCGATCTTTCAGCTCAAACATCATTCCCTCAATTCATTTCTGCCGGCCCTCATGAAATCCTGCTGGCCGCTTCCGAAGAATTGGGGTCTCCTCCCTCGCTCCAGGTGAAAACGCCGGACAATCAAACCTGGCCCATTCCCCTCTCAAATCCGTCAGCGGACGGCATGACCTGGGTCTCAGACAACACATCGGATTTCAGCGCCTTTTACGGAAGCGCGGCCTTCTCTGTCAACCTCCAAAACCGTTATGGATTCCCGTCTTCCCGAATCGCTCTGGGGGAGACATTCCTGATTGACACTGTTCCCGCTGTGACCCTGTTGTCGATCCCTGGTGCAATCCAACTGCAAAGCAATTCCTATCTGGCTGGGGTGAAAACGCCCATCTCTATGACTGCCGCAGATCCCCTGATAAACGGCCTCGCTTCCGGCGTTGACACCACAGAATTTATTCTGGACGGCGGCACGAGACAGCCTTATGTCGGGCCTTTCACGCTTCCGCAAGGCGCGCATACCCTGTCTTATTTCAGCCGTGACCGCGCTCAAAATGAAGAAAGCACAAACACCGTTTCAATCATCATGGATTCGGACGGGCCTTCTGTTGCGATTGCACAGCCCCTCGGCGGCGATTCCTTCATCGCTTTCCGAGACACGATCACCATCCAGTTCAGCGCCCTCGATGATTCCGGTGCCGCGCCCACGACCCGCGCGTTCCTGATTCCTGTTCCGCCTCCTCCGGGTTCAATCCGGGCAGGCAGTTATTCCGGAATCGTCCGCGACACCTTCCCCGTTCAGAATGGGGATATGGTTTATCCGGCGCAGGTGCCTCCAGGCTTCTGGGCATTGTCTGTGACGGCGCAGGACCCGTTCATGAATGTGACTTCGTCTGAAACTGCGCCTTTCGAAGTGATCCACGACGCCTTGCCTCCAAGGTCATCACTCTTCATCGGACAGCCTCAAATGACAGATTCCCAAATCACTTATATCACAGCCGCAACGCCGCTGGTTCTTTCCGCGGAAGACGATCTCTTTGCTGCGGGAGATCGTTTGGGCAAGGGCGTTGATTCCATAAAGCTGGACACAGACTATCAGGGCTATCAGACTTTGAGCTCGGCAACGCTCCAGTCAGACCTTTCACTGCGCGCGACGTTTTATATGCCCAATGACGGCGCCCACGACGTGTCGTTCTTCAGCAGCGATGTCCTTGGAAATGACGAATTTGTGCAGTCGGTGAAAATATCCGTCGATAATTTGAGCCCCGTGAGCGTTTTGAAAATCTCTTCCGGTCCGGGGTTCTATGCCAACGGTTCAGACACCTATGTCTCCACGGCTTCCCAAATAATTCTCGACGCGTTCGATCCGCTCATCTATGGCGCGGCCAGCGGCGTGCAGAAATCCGAGCTCGTCATCTGCCTCAGCACGGACCCTCAAAATTGCGTCACACCCTCGAACGCGTCTGACCCTTTCTCGCTTTCAGAGAATTCGTGGCAGCTTTTGTTCAACAGCCAGGACCGCCTCGGCAATGCCGAACCCATAAAAATTAAAACTTTAATCGCAGACGGGACGCCTCCCTCAAGCCGCCTCGATGTTTCAGTCTCCTCAGTGACGATCGGAACCATGACCTTTGTCAGCGGAGCCAGGCCGATCCAATACACCGCTCTTGATCCTGCGCCACAGGGCATTGCCAGCGGGGTGAGCCGGATTTTTGTTTCAACATCCGTCTCAACTCCATATAGGGTCCAGAGCAGTTCCGGTTTTATGCTTGCGGAAGGCACACAGACCGTGACCTGTTTCGCTCAGGACAACGCCGGGAACAATGAACTTCTTCAGACCCAGCTTTTTTATGTCGACGCTTCTTCGCCTGTCATCCGATTGGCTTTTGAAGGGGGGAATCAGATCTCCCTTAACGGCGTCTTTTATACTTCCAGCACAAGAATCCGATTTGAAGCGCAGGAGCCCGTTTCCGGCGGCGCCGCGTCAGGGTTTGAACGCATGGAAATCGCAAGGGACTTTTTGCCATATCAGGTGTTTCCGGACTCCATTGTGACCTTGAGCGTCATTTCTGAAGGCCTTCACCAGCTGGACGGACGGGCCTATGACCGCGTCCAAAATTTCAGCACCGGAACTCTTCTCGTGGCCTTGGACGCAACGCCGCCCGTGACTCAATGGTCGCTGCAGGGCCGCCAATTCCAAAGCGGCGGAACAATTTTTACAAGCTCAAATGCCCTGATCCTCCTTGACCCGCATGATCCGGTTAAATATGGCGTCGCCAGCGGACTGAAAAAGCTTGTCGTAATTCTGGACGGCACCCTCAATGAGATTTTGGGTTCCACCCAGCCCTATGCCCTTTCCCTTTCCACAGGCGATCATATCCTCTCTTTCTATTCCGTTGACTTCACGGGGAACGCCGAAGCGCCGCAAACCATAAAAATCCGGGCGGACCTCACTCCTCCCATCAGCCAAGCGCTGGTCGGAACGCCGCAACTGATTCTCGGGACTCAAATGATCATCGGAACGCAAACCGCCGTCACCTTGTCAGCCGCAGATGGGCTCAGTTCCGAGCCCGGATCAGGACTCAAAACGCTTTATTACACCATCGATCAATCGAGCTTCACCACGGATGTCAGCGCAACCCTTTATCTTTCCGGCGGAACCCGAACCGTCACGGTTTTCGCGGAGGATGTTCTCGGCAACTTGGAAGATTCAAAATCTTTAACGGTCATCGTCGACTCAAATCCGCCCGCGCTCGATTTGACCCTGGCCAACAAGGACGCCGCCTATATCAACCTAAGAAAGGGAAAAATCCGGGCGTCATTCACCCTTGTCGATGATTTTGATCCCGAACCCGTTTTCTCCGTCTTTTTAAACAAAATAAACGATCCCAAAGGACGCTCCTCCATTGCCCTAAATGACAAAGTCTCAAGGAGCGCCGCGTCCAACGCGCTCTATGGGCTTGAGGTGAATCCCCTCACCGTGCCTGCCGGCCAGTGGATATTGTCCGTTAAAGGTCAGGACATTTTCGGCAATTCAGCGGAAGTCTTCTCAGACACCTTGACCATCATTCACAGCGGAATTTCCGCGCCCCAGGCGCCCCAGATCGCGTCAAGCCGTTATCTGTCTCAAGCCGGAGAATTCCACATCCAATGGAACTGGCCCACGCTCCGCCTCGACAATACCGGGATGGACATCACGGAGCTGGATCATCTTGAAATCATTAAACTGAACACTCCGTCCCAGAAAAGCGGTCAGCTCTTTTCAGTGAACTCTGATACGCAGGGATTTGTTGATGTCGTCGACCGGAGCCGTCCGGTCTTTTATAAAGTTCGGGCTGTCGATGTTGAAGGCGCGAAATCTCCATATTCGAAAGTCATCGCCGCCGATCCTCTGGACAGCCGCATCTTCATGCTTGCTGACCAGCTCTCATTCGTCGCCGTTCCGAACTCCCAGATCGACAAGCTTGATCGCCAGGGCATGGAAATTTCTATTTCACAGGATTCCTCTGCAGAAGGAGGGATCGTCTTTAAATCCGTGTCCATGGAAGCCTTCAGTTCGCAAACCGGGAACCTCGCCCGGAACGTATCGTTCATCCAGCCCATCCAAATCACTTTTGGATATGAAACCGATGATAACGGGAAGGTTCTGGCCGCCGCGCCTTCCCTTCCTTCTCCCCGACCGGTTCCGATATTCTCCGTCGAGTTGCCCAAAGATCAGGACGCTCAAAAATCCTTTTCATCATATTGGTTCAACGGCCTCCAGTGGATCAAGCTCGGAACCAAACTGGAAAACTCAGATAACGGCGTCACCTTGTCAGTGCAGAACAGCGGCGCGTTCCAATTGCGCCTCGTCCATCCGGCCTCGCGGCCTCAGCTGAATTCGGTTTATCCCAGGACAATCTCGCCCAACAATGACGGGTCCAACGACAAAATCTTTTTCTTTTATGAGAACCCCACGGACGCTCCGGTGAGCGGACAGATTTTTGACCGGCGTTCCGTGAAAGTCGCGGACGCCAAAAAAATTGATTCCTTCCTCGGGAACAGTTCCGTGCTCGCCTGGGACGGCACGGACGATTCCGGAGCCGTCGTGCAGGGCGGAGTGTATCTTTATAAGATCGAAATCGGCGACAAGACTTTCACCGGGACTGTGGCGGTGGCCAGATGAAAAAGTTTTGGCCGGCCATTTTCCTTTCGTGTTCAACCGTTTTCTCAGCCGCGCCGCTCGTCCGCGCGTCATTTGAAGAGACCGGCATTGGAGCGCGGGCAACTGCGTTGGGCGGAGCATTCACCGCCATCGCGGACGATGTGCATGCGGTTTATTACAACCCCGCAGGGCTCGCGCAGGTTCAGCGCAAGGAACTTTCAGCGTCTTATGGTTTGGAAAACACAGGTTTGTCCGACGGCTCAAAAATAAGCAACTCTTATGGGGCATACGCTCATCCGTTCGCCTCGCGGATTGGAACGATCGGACTCTCCTGGCAGCAGTTCACGGCGGAAAATCTTTATAAAGAGAGGGCCTTGTCTTTCGCTTATGGCCGGAAATTCGCGCGAAAGATATTTCTCGGCGCCGCAGTGAAACATCTTTCGCGTGAGTTCACCGCTCCCGTCGGGACCGTGGACAATTCCGGATTCATAGACGCTTCGGGCATTGACTCCATTTACGCGGGGGGGAATTCCAAATCCAACGCCGGGCTGGACCTGGGCATCCTGTGGAAAGCCAATGACAAATATACTGTCGGGGCGATGGTCCAGGACATCAATGAACCGGACCTGGCGCTCACGGGATCCAGCCGGGATTCCGCGCCCATGGTGATTCGTTCGGGAATCGCGTATCAGGAAAGAAGGTTCACGTTGGCGGGACAATTGAACGCAGTGAAGTCGGCGGGTTCTCTCAACCGTGAAGCGTTCGCGGCATTGGCATGCGAAAAGTGGGTGGATTCAACCCGGTTCACGAGGGGGGACCTTGGTTTCCGAGGGTCATTTTCAGCAGGACCGAGAAGTTTCAGTCAGGTCGCTCTTGGTTTATCGTATCGGATTGGGGCGATTCAGATGGATTATGGATTTTTGATGCCCCTGAAAGGCGTGGGTTTCGGGTCGAGCCAGGGAAACCACCGCATGACGCTCTCGTTCCGATTTGGAAACATTAATCCCGACTCTGACTCGGAGATTGTGACAAGGGAAACGGGGTCAATTCTTAAAAAATCAGAGCAGGAACTTGAATACTATTCACGCGAATCTGCAGGAACGGCTCGGGAATTGGCAGACCGAAAAATGAGCGCTGAAAGGGCGATTGAAGACATTCAGAGCCGCCGCATGTCCGAAGGCAATGCCGTGAGCGACAAGCGTATCCGCAATCTATTTGAGGCAGAAATGGAATGGTATTGGAGTTCCAAATCAAAGGGAATGCCTGTTGGAAATCGAGTGAAAGCGCTTGCGCAAATCTTATCGCTGTTTGCCGCGCATCCTTTAAATTTTGACAGCGCGCGCAAAGAACATTCTGTCTGCGCGTCTGAATTGGCCAGGCTGGAATCGAAATTTTTGTCAGATTGGGAATCTTATTTAAGGGCGCTTTCGAGGGAAGTCGGCGTCACGTCCAGGGTTCAAATGATATCCGATATGATATCGCGTTATGCTTCGGCGGGTGTTGACCTCTCAAGATTGAAAGAGGAAATCAAAGTTCTTAGAGAAGAAATCAATCCTTCTTAAACAAATAATGCGACACCTGCCACTCGGTGCCCATCGCATAGTTCCACAGCTCTTCGCAGGACATGAAGAAAACCCGCCAGCGGGAAAAATGTTTTGCGGCCTCAGCGGGGCCATAGGTCTTTGCAAGGATTTCGAGCGCTTTCGCTTTGTTCCTGTCGAGGTTGTTGAGCCACGCTCGGGCGGTTTTCCCATAATGCGTGCCGGGGACGAACCAGTGTCGGATGATCTTGAGGTCTTTTTGGAAATGATAGGGCAGTCCGTCTCCCGGCATCATGCCGCCGGAAAAGAAATATCGGGTCATCCAGTCTGAGGGGCCGTTGTCTTCGAAGAAATAGGTGAGGTCGCGGTGGGTGAAAATGTGCATGAAGAAAAGGCCGCCGGGCCGGAGCCAGAGAGAAACTTTTTCAAGGAGTTTCTCCCAGTTCCGCATGTGCTCGAACATTTCAACGGAGACGATGCGGTCAAACGTCTCCGTGGTGTCGAACGAGTTCATGTCCGCGGTGAGGATGCTCAGGTTTTTGAGCCCGATTTCGCTTGCCCGTTTGTCGATGAATTCCTTTTGGCTCCTGGAATTGGAAACGCCCAGGACTTGCGCGTGGGGAAACGATTCCGCGATCCAGGTGCTGAAAGAGCCCCAGCCGCATCCGAGTTCGAGAATTTTCTGCCCCTGAGTGAGGTCCGCCCGGTCCGCTGAAATTTCGAGCATCGCCGCTTCCGCCATGTCCAGCGATTGAGTCCCTTCATACCAATATCCCGAACTGTATTTCATCCGGTGCCCGAGAACGAGCTTGAAAAAATCCGCGGGGACTTCATAGTGCTGCTCATTCGCGTCTTTGGGGAGAATCGCAATGGGGCTGGCCTTCATGGACGCGATCAATTGCGGCAGTTTGCCGGCGTTTTTGCGCTCGTCCTTCAGGCGTTTTTCCAGGAGGCTCCGGATCCCCATCCTGATTATTTTGTCGGGGACCAGCTTTTTTTCGATGAGGCGGTCAATCATGATTTTCTAAACCACGGCACGAACGCCGAGGTGGTCTGCTGATATTTGAGATACGCCTCTCCCTTGGACTTGAGCGACATCTTTTCCGAAAACGGGATGCCGGTTAAATAATATAAAAAGAGAAACATAAGCGCCACGCAATAAAATGAAATCCACCCGCCTTGCGATCCAAGATTAAAAATGCAGAAACCCCACCAGACGATCCATTCAAAAAAATAATTGGGGTGCCGGCTCACGCTCCAAA
>JAKFYJ010000059.1 GCA_021730935.1 Elusimicrobiota bacterium | reverse complement strand
CGGGATATAAGCTCTGGTCCGGATAAGTCTGCCAGGCGAAATTGGCGTCAGCGGCCACCTGCCAGCCCGAAACATAAATCGCTTTCAATCCCGCCTGCACCATCTCCACCGCCTGAAGGCCCGTCATGGCGCCGAGCGCCGGAACATAATCCTGAGCGCCGAAAAGTTTCCAGAGCTTTTCCGAGCCCAGTTTGGCCAGAGTGCAGTGAATTTCAACGCTTCCCCGCAGGCGCACGACGTCTTTCGCCGAATAGGTCCTCACGATCCCTTTCCACCGCGGATTCTCTTTCCATTCTTTTTCTATCTGTAATTCGTTTAGCAATCGATTAAACCTCTCTTATAAAAAAATAGGGTCATTCGTTTTTACGAAGACTGTATCGAGCGAAAGACTGGCATACGCTTTCGCGAGATCCAAGCGAGCCCCGCACTCGGGCGAGCGAGTCTTCGTAAAAACGAATGATTCTATTTTTTTATTGGATGTGTTCATACGCGATCAGTGTGAGGAACGGCTTGAATTCCTGACTGGTCATCATGTCCCAAAAAAGTTTTCCCGCAAGCCCTTTGGGATCGCATTTGAGTTTGGCGAGTTCCTCGTCCATGATTTTTCTGACGAGCGGTTCCGTGACGGTTCCGCCCTCTTTCAGCGGCACCTGATGCCTGAGCCATTGCCAGACTTGCGAGCGCGAAATTTCGGCCGTTGCGGCGTCTTCCATGAGGTTATAAAGCGGCACACAGCCCGTGCCCTTGAGCCAGGCGTCCAAATATTGAAACCCGATGGATATGTTTTTTCGGAGGCCGTCTTCGGAGAGTGTCCCCTCATGCACTTTGAGGAGGTCCGAGGCCGATGCCTTCACGTCTTCGCGGAGGATGTGGAGCTGGTTGGGCGTTTTCATGTGAGCGTCAAAAATGTCTTTCGCGACCGCGACGAGTCCCGGATGAGCCACCCAGGTGCCGTCGTGTCCGGCTTTCACTTCGCGTTCCTTGTCGGCGCGGACTTTGCCGAGCGCCTCTTCGTTCGCCTTGGGATCGCTCTTGATGGGGATTTGCGCGGCCATCCCGCCCATGGCGTGGGCTCCTCGGCGGTGACAGGTTTGGATGAGCAGTTCAACATAGGACTTTAAAAAGGCCTTGTCCATGGTCACTTGCCCGCGGTCCGGAAGAATGAGGTTCGGATTCTTGCCGAACTTTTTTATAAAACTGAAAATATAATCCCACCTGCCGCAGTTGAGGCCCGCGGAATGGTCTTTGAGTTCATACAAAATCTCGTCCATCTCGAAGGCGGCCAAAATCGTTTCGATCAGGACCGTGGCGCGGATGCTCCCCCGGGGGATTTTGAGTTCATCCTGCGCGAAATTGAAGACATCGTTCCAGAGGCGCGCTTCGAGCCGGCTTTCCATCTTGGGGAGATAAAAATAGGGGCCCGAACCTTTGCTCAGGAGCGCCTGGGCGTTATGGAAGAAAAAAAGAGAGAAATCAAACAGTCCGCCCGGAACGGGTTGGCCCTGATAAAGCACATGCTTCTCAGGAAGGTGCCACCCTCTGGGACGGGTCATCAGCACAGCGGTCTTTGGATTTAACGAATAAGTCTTTCCCTCGGGGTTCGTGAATTTCAGGGTCCCGCGCACAGCCGCTTTCAGGTTGATTTGGCCCTGGAGGGTGTTTTCCCAGGTGGGCGTTTGAGAATCTTCGAAATCGGTCATATAAACGCTTGCGCCGGAATTGAACGCGTTGATCACCATTTTGATGTCCGCCGATGGCCCCGTGATTTCAACTCTGCGGTCCAGAAGGTCTTTGGGGGCGGGGGCGACTTTCCAATCAGATTGTCTTATGGTTTGGGTGTCTTTCAGGAAGTCCGGCATTTCGCCGGCATCGATGCGCGCTTGGCGGAGATCGCGGGCGAGCAAAAGTTCATCTCTGCGGGCTGAAAATTTCGCGATGATATTTTCAGTGAATTTGAGCGCTTCCGGCGTGAGGATTTCGGCGAACTCTGCCGATACGGGCGGGACGACTTTCAGCCCGGAAGCCAAATTAAGCGCTCACCGTCCGGCGATAGACCGGCGTCCAGCTCGGATTGTCTTTGAAGAGGCGCACGCACTGGATATGTTTTTTTTCGGTCAGATAAAACAAATGGTTGCGGTCGGCGGGAACGAGGATGAAATCTCCCTTTTGCACGAAGACGCTCATCCACCGGTCGTTGGAGGATCGGACGTCGAAAACCCCTTCGCCGGAGAGCACGAAACGCACTTCGTCGTCGGTGTGGAGGTGTTCTTTGTCAAACTTGGCGCAGATGGATTCCAGGTTCGGCGTTTGGGTGGAAAGTTCCACAATGTCCTGAGCGCTGTATTTCCAGTCTGATTTTATGCGGTCAAGGGCCGGCTGATAATTTTCCGCGGAAATTTTTTCATAATGAATTCCCTCGGATTTGAGTTCCTCGGGAGTCAGCTCAATTTGGGTGTCCTTCCAGGTCGCTTTCATCACTGGTCTCCTTTGAGTTTCAGAGGGTCGAGTCCGAGCTGTTTGAGTTTCACCGCGGCTTCAAAAAGATAGTCATAACATTCCGCCTGGGTCTTGGCCTGGACCCAATCTTTGCCCCAGACATAAACCCCGTGGCCTCGGACGAGGACGGCCTGCGTTTTGGGATTCTCGCGGATGGCTTGCTCGATGGCATCGCTCAGCTGATGCTCTTTGGGGGTGTTGGGGATGATCGGAACTTCAAGCGTGTCAAAGGCGCCTGTCCCTTCAATGCCCTTCTGCATTTCATGGTTGGAAATTCGAAAATGGGTGTCATAGAGCCAGGTGACGGCCATGGCGTTGAGGGAATGGCTGTGAAGCACGGCTCCGGCGTTCCTCAGGTGAAAGGCGTGCATGAAAAGCGGTTTGCATTCGGAAACTTTGAGGCTGAGGTTTTTGGCCGGCTGAAGCACATCGCCTTCCAGGTCCAGCACGAAAACATCTTCGATGCTGAGCCTCTCTTTCTGCACGCCGGAAGGCGCCATATAAATCTGATTGTCGCGCCGGATGGAGATGCCGCCGCCTGTCCCGCTTGCCCAGCCTTTGTGATAAAAAAGCCGGCAGAGTTCTGTGATCAGTTCCCGCGTCTGAAGATCGGATTGTTCGACATTCAGAAGGGCAGGGGGCATTTTATTTAGAACTGGATGCCGATTTCAGCGACGGGCCCGCCGAAACGGAGGTCAGTGACGAGGTCGCTTTGGTTCACGGCGATGTTTTGGAAACTGTATCCGCCGGCGATGAAAAAGAGGGGGATGGGTTTGATTTTAACCAGGCCGATCGCGTCCACATAACGGTTCGAGCCGTATCCGATGCCCTGCAGTTCTCCGTCGATCTCAAGGAAATCGATGGGGGAAACCTGGAGCGCGAAATATCCCATGGGCACGGGGATGGCCATGGATTTGGACTGGGAAACTCCGCTGTCCGGCTGAACGATCTCGCCTTTGAAATCAATCACGCGGAGGTTGATGCCGTAATCCACATTCAGGATCCCGTCCGTCGCGGTTTTAAGCATCGGCACGCTATAAAACATCGTGAGGTCATAATGGTCCAGCTTGAGGGTGGTGGTATAAGGCAAAGCCGCGCTGAAAGTCCTGTCGCCATATTGGAAAGAGGTTGTCCGCACTTGAGTGCCTTCAAACTTCATGGGGTTGGCGATCATATAAAGATTGGGGAAAAAGAGGGGCAGTTCAATTTTCACGCGGGCCATATAGGTGTTGATCTGGCCGAGGTTGAGATCGTTCCTCATGTCGAGGGCGGCGCCTTTGTATCCGACAGTGCCCCAGGGATAAATCTGGTTCACTCCGATGCCGACTTCAGCGCCGATCTGGGCCTGCGCGGCAACCTTCATTCCGAGGAGAACGGCAGCGGCGAATGCGAGTTTGGCTGTTTGTTTTTTCATGGTTAAGATCGTATCAAAGCCCGTCTCAAAATGTCAAGGAATTTCCGAGGAAAATCAGGGCCGAGGCCAGGAGGATCCGATACCACCCGAACGCGTTCAGGTTTTTGCCGCTCACCCGGCCGACGAACCATTTCACGGAAAGCAGGGCCGAGACGAAGGCGGTTGCAAACCCTGCCGCGAAGAAGGGGATGTCTGAGGCGCGGAGGGCATGTCGGCTTTTCAGGAGGTCCAAAGCGCTGGCCGCGCAAAGGACGGGGACCGCCGCGAAGAAAGAATATTCCACCGCCGTTTTTCTGTCGATCCCGATGCCCATGGCGCCCAAAATCGTGGACGCGCTTCTGGAAACTCCGGGCCAAAGGGCGAGACACTGAAAACATCCGATTTTGAGAGCGTCGGCCGCGCTCAGCATGTCCAGCCCGATTTTCCTGGAGGACGGCATGAATTTTTCCGTGAGCAGAATGGCGATGCCTCCCAGTCCCAGGCCCAGCGTGACGGTGAAGACATTAAAAAGATGGTGTTTGATGAAACTGTGGAGGACCGCGCCGAACACCAGAGCGGGGAGAGTGGTGAGGAAAAGAAGTTTGAGGCCGTTGACCCCTTCGAACCCGTCGGTGCTTTTAAAATCGAAGAGTTTGATGAACCGTTCCCGATAAAGCCACGCCACGGCCAAAATCGCGCCCAGCTGAATAAAAATTTCGAAAGCGCCTGCCGCTTCGCCCTCGAAATGGAGATAGTGCCCTGCAATAATTAAGTGCCCGGTCGAAGAGACGGGAAGAAACTCCGTCAACCCTTCGACCAGGCCCAAAATAATTGCCGCAGAATAATTCACTGATTACTTAGCAGCCGCATCCGCCTTTAGGACCCATGGAATCATCACCTCCCTTTCTTGATTAGTGTTTATAAACTTCAGCAAATATTTTCGCGAAGGCCTCGATCGAAGTGAGGGTCGTGTTGTCTTTCGTTCTCCGTTCCGTCGGCTTGACCAGTCCTTCGTTGAAACCTTTGTTCATCTCGTTCATGATTTTCGCGGTCGTCTTGCCCATCCCCATGCCGATCATGGCTTTTTCCGCGTCCTCATAAGAAAACTGCACATATTTCAAATCCGGTTTCCCGATTTCTTTCCCGATCAGTTCCGTCGCGGTCTCAAGCGTCACATCCCGCTCTCCCAACAGTTCTTGTGAAGTGGTCCGGTCAATGCCGGTCATGAGCCGAACCGCGGCGTATTGGGCGATGTCCCGGGTCGCGATCATGTTGAGCGGCACATTGCCTTTGAGCGCGCTTCCGTTGATGCCGCTTTGCTTGATGACGGGAATTCCCCAAAAGAGATTTTCCATAAAATATCCCGGGCGGAGATGGAGCGTTTTAACGTCTTTGAGCGCATTCAGCCTCTGTTCCTGGTCATGGAGCGCCGCGATCGGTCCGTTGTTTTTGTCCGTGTGCGCCCCGATGCTCGAGAGAAAAACGATTTCTTTGACGCCTGAATTCCTGACCGCCTGGACATAAGCTTCGCCGACTTGTTTATAGTGGACGCGGATGTCTTCGGCGTCATATTTGGGGGGGATCAGCATGAACACCGACTCCGCGCCCGTGAAGGCTTTCGTCATTTCGTCCGCGTTCGCGGCGTTTCCGGCAAAAGGTTCTGCGCCTTTAAACTTTTCGAGCTTCTTGGCGTCCCGTCCCACCACCCGGAGTTTCTTGCCTTTGGATAAAAGGATTTCTGTCAGTTTTGAACCGATGTTGCCTGTGGCCGCTGTGATGACGATCATGTGTTCCTCCGTTAGGGTGCCGTGCCTGCTTGATTAGATGAGTCTTTCACAAAAAGGATTCGGGTGCCGATGAAACTGCTCTGATAAAGTTTCCTTGCGTTCGCGGGCGTCAATCCCAGGCAGGCGTGGGGATAGGCCTGATGCTCGGCGAGTTTTTTGAAGGGGCCGTGGATGACGACATTGGAATTGGTGAACATGACGAACTCGCCAAGCGCGTTGCTCCGGAGAGATTGGCCCACCTGGGGCGGGATCCAGGTCAGGACCCCGTCTTTCTCCTCGAGTTTTCCGCGTTCGGGATGAGCGAACCTTTCTTTGGATATGATCCTGAGCCCCGATTTTTTGACGGCGTCGGTCACGGCGTGAGTGGAGGTGAACACCACGGGATAATCCGCCAGAGAGTGGTCTTCGCGCATGAGGGAAATCTTGCTGTTCTCGAGGTCAACGCGGATGGAAGTGGTGATGATCTCGAGCTGTTTTTCAAGGAGGCGCTTTTCTTCCTGGAGCGCGAGGCCCGATTCATAGACGGCCTTTTTCGTCTGGGCGATGGAGCTCATCCCGGAAGTGAAAAGCGCCATGTCCCGCTCTTTCATGGCCTTGACCGAACGCATGTCCGTGAGCGCTTCGTTCATGGTGTCCGCTTCTTTTGCGAGCGAGGCGATCATCTGTTTTTGGAGAGCGAGGTGGCCTGAAAGTTTATAGTTCAGCCCGAAAAGCCCGCAGAGGACCAGAACGCCTGCGGCCAGCACAAAAGCGGGAGATGCGTTTTTCATCAGTAAATATACACCTTCGTTCCGACGGGAACGCTTTCATAAACTTTTTTGAGGTTGTCCGCTCCGAGCCTGACGCACCCATGTGACACCGCGGTGCCCAGAGCCGCTTCATTTTTTGTGCCGTGGATGAGATAACCGTCCCCCAGGCTCAATAAAAAGGCCCCGAGTTCGCCTTCGACTTTGCGCGACGGATCGTCCGGCGGGGGGATCGGCTCTTTGGATTCCACGAAGGCCCAGTCCGGCTTGGTCCAAACAGGGTTTTCGATTTTTCTCTGGACATTGAATTCTCCGAGAGGCGTCACGAACTCCCAGGTGCGTCCCGTCACCTTGTCCGTCAATCGCCCGCCCCGTCCCACGGAACAGTCCGCGTCCAGGAGGAGGTTGAGGCCTTGTTTAAGATAAAGCTTGTTGGCCTTGGTGTCGACCAAAATATAGACCTTGTCTTTGCCCACCCACCGGCTCATTTTGCGCCGGAGCGTGCTCACTTCATCGGAGATGACTTTTTGGGTGCGGAGGAACCCCTTGTCCTGGGGAAGGAGATTGACGAGCCCCAGGAGAGTTTCGAGCTCTCTCGCCTTGGCTCGGGTCTCGCTGGAAAGCCTGAGAGACTCTTCTGCGCCCTTGTCGAGCGAAGTCTGCAGGGATTCGATCGCGTCCTGGTTATGGAAGATTTCGGAAATCTGACGTTTCAGGCCGAGGGTGAGAACGAGGAATCCCGCCAGCCACAGAATGAGGACAAAGGAATATGTTTTTTGTGTATTCAGAATATTAATGATATCAAATTTAATAAAATAAGTGATCTCATGCTGACGCTTATCGCAACTTTGATTTTGATCCTCGGGCAGGTTTTTCGTTATCCTGAAGCCGTCCGAGAAGTGATCAGCGGTTCGTTCGTCCCGGGCGTGGGCCTTGCCTATCCGTGGCAATATACCCTCTTCGCGCCGTTCCTTCACCTGTCGGACCACCTCACGATTTTGAGCCTGAACCAGCACATCGCGTTTGTCCTCACCCTTAACGCCGTCTGGATCTTTTCACTCGTCCGCCAATCCAAAAAAGAAGGCTATCGTTTTCCGTCGATATTCAGGGGCGTTTTCCTTTTCGTTTTATACAACTTCCTCCTCGCGCTTTTTGCCGCCGCGGTCGTTTTGGTCCACAGGCCCATGGCCAGTCTCACGGTTTTGGATCCTGATGCTTTGATTTATGACTCTCACAGCCACACGAGCTTTTCCTGGGACGGACGCAAAGCGTTCACTCCCGAAAAAAATTTGGAGTGGCACCATGAGGCCGGGTTCCACGCCGCCTTCATCACGGACCACAACCGCGTGGACGGCGTTTCGCGGGCCAAAATCAATTTTGACGCGCAGGGCCGCCAGGGGACGATCCCGCTTTCAGGAGAAGAAGTCAGCCTGCAGAACTGCCACCTCGCCGTGATCGGAAACGCTTATGAGATCAGCAATTCCACCTATGACGGCTCGATTCCCGGCACCCATAAATTTCTGTCCGTCATGAAGAGCTCGCACGCCCTCGTCATCGCTTCTCTCCCGGAGTATTGGTTTTATCAGTGGAAGACCAAACCTTTCTTCATCAATTGGGGGATCCATGGTTTTGAGCTCATCAATTCACCTCCCGTTTCCATGGATTTTCCTCCGTCCATGCGCTCGGAAATACTCGCTCTTTGCCGCGAGAAGCATCTCATCATGACCGGCGTGACGGACAACCACGGCTGGGGTTCCACGGTTTATGTCTGGAACGTCACGCGTCTCCCGGGCTGGCGCGCCCTGTCCCGGGAAAAGCTTGACACAGTCCTGATCGAACATTTGCGGAAAGAAAAAGACAACGCAAACCAAATTTTCGTCCGCGTGAAGGCGGAGCCCAAAGACAATCTGCTCTGGCTCGCCGTGGACCCCCTCCGCCAGTTTTGGGAGGCGGCAAGAAGTTTGCCCCTGTCTCACTGCGCAAGCATTTTGGTCTGGATCTGGATCCCATGGTTTATAAAACGGAACAAGAAGTCATAACCGGCATCGCCCAGGCCTTCAAGGCTCTGGGAGGGCGCGCGTTCCTCGTGGGCGGCTGTGTCCGCGACAAACTGATGGGGAAAACTCCGAAGGATTTCGATATCGAAGTTTTCGGAGTCCCGGCCGACAAAATGGAATCCGCGCTTCAAAAATTCGGGCACGTGAACACCGTCGGAAAATCCTTCTGCATCCACCGCGTCGTCCATCCGTCTTTCAAAGACATCACCTTTGATATCTCGATTCCCCGCAAAGATTCCAAGCGGGGCCTCGGTCACCGCGGCTTTGAAGTGACCGGAGATCCCGACCTGCCCGTCAAAGAAGCCGCGCGCCGCAGGGACATCACGGTCAACTCGATTTTGGAAGATCCTCTCACGGGCGAAATCGTGGATCCTTTCAGCGGGATGGCGGACATTAAAAATAAAATCATCCGCGCCACCGACGAAAATCTGTTCGGAGAAGACCCCCTCCGGGTTTTGCGGGTCTGCCAGTTCGCGGCCCGCTTTGAGTTTGAAATTGAACCGGCCACCGTCGAAATATGCCGGAAGATCGCCCCGACCCTCAAAGAACTGTCTCAGGAACGCGTCGGAGAAGAATGGAAAAAACTCCTGATGAAAAGCCGGAGACCCTCCATCGGCCTTGAAGCGGTCCGAAACCTCGGGGTGTCAAAAGTGATCCACCCTGAACTGGAAGCCCTCGTGAACTGTCCCCAGGAACCCGAATGGCATCCGGAAGGGAGCGTCTGGATCCACACCTGCATGGTGACCGATGTTGCGGCGCAAATTGTCCGGAGAGAAAATCTCGACGATGATTCCGCCTGGACAACCCTGCTCGGCGCCCTCTGCCACGATTTCGGCAAGCCCTCAACCACCCGCAAAGACCCCGATGGAAGAATCCGGAGTCCGTTTCATTCGGAACAGGGCATGAGGCCTGCTTCATCATTTTTAAAAACCCTCCGCGTGAGCGAAGAGACGGAGAAGAAAGTCCGCAACCTCGTGATTGAACATTTGAATCCTCTTTATCTTTATAAACACCGCGAAGAAATCAAACCCGCCACGGTCCGCCGCCTGGCCGTCCGCCTTTTTCCCGCGTCTTTCGACGAGCTGTTGTATGTCGCGGAGGCGGACTATTTCGGCCGCACGCTCAAACTGGACCCGGGGTTCCCCGCCGCGGACTGGCTCCGGGAACAGCTCAGAATTCTTGAACTCAAAAGCGGCGGTCCGGACCCCATCCTGATGGGCCGTCACCTGCTTGAGCATGGCTGGCAGCCCGGCCCCGAGATGGGCAGGGTCTTGAAGGCGGTTTATGAAATGCAGTTGGACGGAACCGTCTCAGATCTTGCGCAGGCTGTCGACGCGGCGTCGAAATTGCGGCAATAATGACCGACGGCGAGTCAATTAAAAAGGTCCTCGACGGCGATTCTTCCGCCTTTCGCGATATCCTCGAACGCCACCAGGACAAGATTTTCCGGCTTTGCGCGGGGATGGTCGGAGACAGCAACGCCGACGATGCCGCTCAGGAATCCTTTCTCAAGGCCTATAAAAACCTTTCCCGCTTCAACGGCCAGTCCCAGTTTTCCACCTGGCTCTATCGCATCGCCTCCAACCATTGCCTCGACATGATCAAGAAGCGCCGCGCCCAGCGCGAAGAGTCGCTCGAAAAAATGACCTCTGAGACGGGAGACTCCTCCTGGCTGTTCGCCGACAAATCGTCCTTCACAACCGACGTCGAAAAGCGCGAAACTGTAAAATTCCTGCTGGACCGGCTCTCGCCCGACGAGAAAATCATCCTGGTTTTGAGGGAACAGGAAGGCCTCACCTATGATGAGATTGCCGAAACCCTCGAAATTTCCCTTGAAACCGTCAAAATAAGGCTTTATCGGGCCAGGGAATCTCTCGTCGATAAAGCGAAGAGCCATCACCTCATAAAATGAATGTAACATTATCCGTCCCGGAACCGTCTAAAGGAGCGTGAATCCCGTGAATGATGAAGATCTGTATAAAAAAATTGCCTCGGAAATGAGCCGTTTCAAAGCGTCTCCGTCCTCCGATTTTTCCGACCGCGTCATGGCCGGCATCGAGGAAAAAGGGTCGCTGGGAAAAGCCTGGAAGTCCTGGCTGGACGATCTCCGCGCCGTGCAGTGGGAAGCCATGGCCGCGGCCTGTGTTTTTGCCGTCGTCGCGGGCTATGCGGTTTTGCCTCACCCCAAAGCCCAGGCCGTGAGCTCAATCGCCAGACAGGTGAACATCACGGATGAAAATGATGTCGGTTCAGGCGAAGTGGATTTGGCCATGCTTGAAAGCGACGAGGATTTGATGGAGGGCTTGTCCAATGAGTGATAAACGGCGCTGGACCCTTTCATTCATCCTGGGAATTCTCGTGGGCGCCGCGGCCATGGGCGTGTCCTCTCATTATTATTTCTGTCACTGGAAAAATCAAAACTGGCAGGCGAATCACGATTCCCGCCGCAGGGAATTTTTGAACGAACTGAACTCCAAACTCCGGCTCACGCCCGACCAGCACCAAAAAGTCGTTGAAATTCTGGACGCCAGGCACAAAAAGATGGATGAGTTCAGAGGCACAGCCCGCGCTCAATTCAAGCAGATGCGGGGAGAAGTTCAGTCCCAGGTCCGCTCACTCCTGACCGAAGAGCAGAAGCCCGCATTTGAGAAAATCGTTGATGAAAGAAACAAGAAGTGGGAAATGCGGGAGACGAACTGGAACGGCAAATAATGAAAAAAGCCTGGGCTGTCCTTTCCCTTGTTTTATGGACGGCCTCGAATGTTCGGAGCGCTGATCAGCCCATCAATTCTCCTCTAACCTGGACCGACGCCGTTGCCATTGCCCTGCGCCAAAATCCTTCTCTGTCCGCATCATCTTCTGCACGCGAAGCCAGCCGCGCATCCTATAAACAAACCTGGAACGGGTTGATGCCGCAGGTTGGATTGTCGAACGCTTATACTCAAAGCGGGAGCAACAGTTCTCCTGACAGCTCCGGTTGGAGCGCAAGGGCCGAGGCCAGCCTGGACCTCCTGAACCTCTCCAGCGTCTCAAAAATAAGAGGCGCCAAAGCCCAGATTGATCTTTCTGAAGCGAATTTATGGCAGACTTCCGCTCAGCTCCGCTTGAGTTTGAGACGCGCGTTTTCTCAGCTCCTTTATGCCCAAAACAGCGTGGAGGTCTCGCAAAGCATTCAAAAAATGAGGCAAAAAAGTTCCCAGCTCGTGACCTTGCGCTATAATTCCGGCCGAGAATCCAAAGGCAACATGCTCCGCGCCAGGGCCCAGCTTCTCCAGGCGGATGCCGATCTTTCACAGTCTCTCCGCTTCCTGCGCGCTTCCCAAAAATCTCTTTGCGCCCAGCTCGGGCTTGAAACTTTCCGGGTGTTGAGTGTCACCGGAACCTTTAACGGCGCCAACATCCCAGATTTGCCCGATGATGCGAAACCTCTGACTCTCAATCGCCCGGATGTTGCGGTCCAATCTGCCGTTCTGAAAAATTCCGAAGTCTCTCTCTCGAGCGCGAAAAGCAGTTTGTGGCCGAAACTTTCGGCGAATTATTCCCGTTCTCTCTCAGACAACAAGGAATTTCCCTCAGCCAACAGCGGCTGGAGCTTTTCGGGAGTTTTGTCTTATCCTCTTTTCGTGGGGGGGCCCACCGACACCTTTTTTGCTGTTTCAGCCGCCCAGAACAATCTCGAGAAAGCCAGACAGACTTTGCGGGCCATCCAAAACGACGCCATTTCAGAAATTGAAAGCACATGGTCGTCTTTCGCGGGTTCCGTTGACCAGTTCAAGGTTCAGTCCGCCTTGCTGGAAGCCGCCCGTCAGAGAAATGAAGAGGCGGATGTGCGCTATAACAGCGGGCTTTTGACTTATGACAACTGGGAAATCATTGCGTCTGACCGCGTGAATCAGGAACGGCGCGCCATTCAATCCCAGCTTGATTTGTCCGTCTCGGAAGCCTTGTGGGAAAACGCCATCGGCAAAAAATTAGGGGAATAATATGAACAAGAAAAAATATGCAGTTCTCGCCGCCGCGATCTTCCTTGCCGCTGGGGGATATTTGTTTTATAAAAAAAATTCCGCCAAAACACAGGAGCCTGGAGCGCGCAAAGTGACCGTGACCGAAGGGCCGATCCAGGAGAGCATCGAAGCGACGGGGTCTGTTTTGCCTCTCAACCGCGTGGAGATCAAGCCGCCGATTTCAGGGCGCATAGAAAAACTTCTGGCGGATGAAGGTGACCGCGTGCAGTCGGGCCAAGTGCTGGCCTGGATGAGTTCTAGCGACAGGGCCGCCATTCTGGACGCCGCCCGCGCCCAGGGACCGGAAGTTTATAAACACTGGGAAGACGATTATAAAGCGACTCCGATTTTGGCTCCTCTCTCTGGCGCCATGATCCTCAAAAACGTCGTCGTAGGACAGACTGTGGAAGCGGGCACCGTTCTTTATGCGATGAGCGACAGTCTGATCGTGATCGCCCAGGTGGACGAGTCCGACATCGGGCACATCAAAAAAGGTATGAACGCTAAAATTACTCTCGATGCTTATCCCGATAAGCCGATCAAAGGCGCCGTGTCGGACATCTTATATGAAGGCAAAAATGTTTCCAATGTCATCACTTATGGCGTGAAAGTCAGGCCCATCAACGCGCCGCCGTTTCTGAGATCTCAAATGACCGCGAATGTGAGTTTCATCATGAGGAGCAAGGAGAATGCCGTTTTGCTCTCTGCCTCCGCCGTGCGCGAAGTTCAGGGAGGCGGCAAACAAGTTTCTGTCCCCGGGCCCGACGGTAAACCCGTTCAGAAAGAGGTCACCACCGGCATTGAGAGCGGCGATAAAATTGAAATCCTTTCGGGCCTCAGGCCTGGCGACGAAGTTTTGCTCACCCGAGGAAAATATACGCCCCAGCAGGGGCCTCAAACCAGCCCGCTCACGATGGGCGGCCGTCCCCAAAACGGAAATTCGGGACAAGCTCCCAAACAGAGGCGGCAAGCGCAATAACCTGATTTCATGGCCATCATCGACATCAAAGGCATCACCAAGTCTTATTGGATCGGCAAAGAAAAAGAGGAACTCAAGATCCTGAAAGGGATTGATCTGGAGATCGAAGAAGGCGAGTTCGTCGCGATCATGGGTCCTTCCGGCTCGGGCAAATCCACCTTGATGCAGATCCTGGGACTTTTGGACCGTCCGACGGCGGGGACTTATCTGCTGACCGGCCTGGATGTTTCCCAACTTTCCGACGACGAAGGCGCCGCCATACGCTCCAAGACCATCGGGTTTATATTCCAGATGTTCAATCTCCTGGCCAGAACTTCCGCGCTCGACAATGTCATCCTCCCGATGATTTATTCCGCTGTCCCCAACCGCGAAGAGCGGGCCAGAGAACTTCTGAAAGATGTGGGCTTGACAGACCGTATGCTTCACAAGCCCAACGAGCTTTCCGGCGGGCAGCAGCAGCGCGTGGCCATTGCGCGCGCCCTCGTGAATCGTCCCAGGATCTTGTTTGCGGATGAGCCGACGGGAAACCTCGCTTCAGATCAAGCCGAAGACATTCTGCGCCAGCTGGAACTCCTCAACAAAAGCGGCATCACCGTGATTATGGTCACGCACGAGCAGGACATCGCCGAACACGCCAGGCGCATCATAAAATTGAAAGACGGAGTGGTGGTTTCCGACGACGCTGGACACAGCCAGAGAGGCTCAAAATCGGTTCAAACCCTGGCGGTTAAACCCAAAATCACGGCCGCGGCACCGTCTCGGCCTTCAGTGCCCGTCAGCCTTTCCCAGTTCAAAGAATATGGCGGCTCAGCCATCCGCGCGATGGCCTCAAATAAAGTGAGAAGCGCTCTTTCCATGCTGGGAATTTTGATCGGGGTCGCGGCCGTCATCGCCATGCTCGCCGTGGGGCAGGGAGCGCAGAAAGCCATAGAATCCCGCATCGCGAGTCTGGGTTCCAATCTCCTCATGATCCGTCCCGAAAGTCCGAATGTCGGAGGGGTGAGGAGCGCGTCCGGGTCTGTCAGCCGCTTGACGCTCGACGATGTTAAACTGGTTTCCTCGGTCCCTCATGTCGTGAGAGCCGAAGGGAATGTTCAGGGCAACGCTCAGGTGGTTTATGGCGCCAAGAACGCGAACACGCAGGTGACTGGAGCCACGCCTCTTTATGCTTCTATGCGCAATTCCATGCCCTATTACGGACGGTTTTTCACGGACCAGGAAGACCAGAGGAAAGAGCGCGTGGTTCTTTTGGGCCAGACCGTCATCAACAATCTTTTCGGCAAAGAAAATCCCGTCGACAAAATCATCAAGCTCAACCGCATCAATTTCAAAGTCATCGGCGTGCTCCCCATCAAGGGTTCCACGGGGTTCCGCGACCAGGACGACATGGCCCTGATCCCTCTGAATACCGCCATGAAGCGCGCTTTCGGGATGATTTATTTGAACACCATTTTCGTCGAGTGCGACAAGGGGGAAAATATTCCGCAAGTGATGGCGGACATCAAGGCCCTGATGCGGAGGAAACATCATCTGCCGGACTATAAAGACGACGATTTCGAAATCCGCAATATGGCGGACCTCCAGGCCGCTCTCTCTGGAACGACTCAGACCTTCACGCTCCTGCTCGGAATCGTGGCCGCAATTTCGCTTCTCGTGGGCGGCATCGGCATCATGAACATCATGCTGGTCTCCGTGAGCGAACGCACGCGCGAAATCGGCCTCCGGAAAGCCGTGGGCGCTCCAAGGCGCGCGATCCTCTCCCAATTTTTGATCGAATCCGCTGTCCTCTCAACGCTGGGAGGCATCTGCGGGATTATATTCGGCGTTTCCGTCTCGCTTTTTTTATCGAAGTTCGCTGGCTGGGCCGCTGTCGTGTCGATGGATTCCGTCCTGCTCGCTTTCATTTTCTCCGCGAGCGTGGGCGTCCTTTTCGGGTTTTGGCCCGCGAGGAAGGCGTCTCTCCTCTCGCCGATTGAAGCGCTGAGATACGAATAGTTTTTTATCTGTCCCAGAACAGGGCGTCGGCGATGGGGTCTTCGAGGACTCCGGCAAGGATGAGAAACCAGCCGGCGGAAGCGGCGGATGGGGAAGTTGAAAACTGAAATTTATATTGCCGCGTGGCGTAGGCGATCCCTCCTGTTTCATCCTGAAGTTTTCCGATTTCGTTAAGGATGGCAAGCGCTTGATTCCTGTCACCGCCTTTCCAGCAGGCCAGCCCAGCGCCTAATGTTCCTTCAGGCCAAACCATGCCTATGTTCTGCCATAAACCGGAATTTCCGTCGGGAAAAAAATGTTTTTGCGCGGCAGGTTCTTCATATACAGTCCCGGAAGAATAAGGTTTAAACCCCCAGCGTCCCGAATCCCGACTCTTAAATTTGACCATACTTTTGAGAGCCGCCGCCGCCTTTTCCGTCTCGCCGAAAGACAAGAGCGCTGCGCTTCCCCATGAGGCGCAATCCAGGGCTTCTGACCTGTCTGCCTGAAGGATGTTTATGCCCCGGTTGAACTGTTTCAGCCTTGGGTTCCAGCACGAGGAGATCAGGGCGGCCTTGACTTCATCGGCTTTTTGGGTCCACTTCGCGTCTCCGGACACCCGCCCAAGCGCGGTGAGGAAAAAATAAACATCGATGTTGTGCTCAACACTGCACCAGGTCACTTCGCCGTTCACAAATTCTTCCGTCACTTTGCCGTCTTTGACTCTCAGCGTGTAAGAACCTTTCCCTCCTGTAACCAATCCTTTTCTTATGTCGCCCTCCGCTGTGACTTGCCTCTTCATGAGAGCGTTTGCCGTGGTTTCCGCGAATTTCAAAATCTGCAGGGCGCCTCGGTCTGTTGTGAAAAGGTTCGGGTCTTTCATGAGCCGATAGGCCAGATGGAAACAGGCCGCATATCCCGCCCAGGCTGAAGCTCCGGTCCGCACAACGGCTCCGTCAAAATCCTTCGCGTTCGGCCAGCTGTTGTGTGTGTTGAACGAGAAAAAGAGATCCCCATTCTCGTCGGAAATCCTCTCAACCGTGCTCAAGATGTCCGCCGCTCTCGCCTCATGGCCTGAGATCGTGAGCGCGATCGCCGCCAGAGCGTTGTCATAAAGCGCGGATTTGGAGAACACATATTTATAGTCGGGCGAGGAAGGGTCTGAGCGGTAACTTAAAATTAAATTCCGCCTCTCTCCCGAGGGTTTCCTCACCACGCCATTGGGCACGAGCTGGCCCAAAATCCATGAGAGAGCCAAATCCCTTTTATGGGAAAGTTCGGGGGGAAGAGTCTGAGACTTGGATATGGAAGACTTAATGGTTGCTTTCCAAACGGAGAGATCGGGTTTGGGAATTTTTTGGACCTCTGCGGACGCCGTTCCGAACTGCGCCCGGGACATTTCGGATATGAAATCGGATGCCAACTCAAGCGCGGCAGATTCAGAACCCTGAATTTCCACGGAAATCCGGAACATCAGGCACCCATCAGTGATCGCTCTGCGGGATGCCGGCCAGGCATACCAATAAAGCACAAGGTGGCGGTGGTTTCCGAAAATCGCAGTGGCGTATCGGACCTGGAGATTTTGTCCCCGGACCGAAAGCGTTTTATATCCCCGCTCATCCATCTTCCAGCCCGCGTTGATATAACAGACTTCCGCCGTGTGAAACGCTGTCTCTTCGCGCCCATAAACAGGCTGGAGATAAAGATAAGTCTTTGTTTTATCGTGTCTGTAGCGACGGAGATAAAAGGGGAGAGGGTCCGAAATCGGGACATTCACTCCGTTCCAGGACCCGAGCCGCATCGGGAGCCGCGACATATTGGATTGATGAAACAGGTCGGAGACCGTCTGCCAGCGCCCTTCGTGTGAGGTGAAAGTGTATGCGCTCGTGTCCGTATAATTCTGGCCGGCGCTGAGTCTGCAGACGGAAATGAAAATGAACGCGGGCAGGATGAGGAGAGCGCCTCTCAGATGCTTTTTAAGCGTCAAGAATATTCCCGCCATGGAGATCATCCCAATCATATAAAAAAATATGCCTGCGCTGAATTCCCAGACGGCGAATGCCCGTCCTGCTCCCCAGACATTCCCGATCGTCAGGACGCACGCGACCCTGACGAGATTGAGAGTCCATGCGCAGGGAAGGGAAAGCGCCAGCATCAGCCAACGCTCTTTGGGCTTGAAGTTAAGCAAGCAGGAAGCCAGGAGGGTCAGAGTGAAAAAAATCAGGATCGATTTATATCCGCTGCAGGCCTCTGCGACAAAAATCGATTCGCCGTTTCCAAGGATCACCAGGTTCCCCTGCGTTTCTCTGACGATGCCCAAAGGCGTCAACAGCGCGGCGGAGCAGGCTGTCACGGAACTTTGGAGAGCATAGAGGATTTGCGGCAGAAATGGAAAGGGCACGGCGCAGGCGAAGAGCATCAGGAAAGTTTTCAGGCTGTTCTGCATTTTTTCGTCGAGGATGAACGCCGAAGAGCCGTAAACGAAAAGGACTGCGCCCCAAACTTTAAAAGCGTTGAGGCCCGTATACAGCCCGGCGCAGGCAAGGACGAGACCCGCGGTCAAATGGATGATTTTGCTTTTTGGATGCAGGGGGGCTTGCGGGGTTCGCTGGTATTGAACGATCGCGGCGATGAATGAGGAAAGGATCAGGAGGAATGCGTGGCTATAATATTGGCTCTCGCGCCAGGAAATCCAGAGCCACCGCAGAGTGTCGCTTATGCGTTGCTCCGTTTGCGTTTGATGAGATAGGCCGCGGTCAGGATGGCCAGGGCGCCTGCGCCGAATTGAACTGCGGTCGAAGGTTCAGGAACAGTGGGGGGATCTTTGGGGTCTTTGTCATCCCCTTTTTCCTTTTCTTTTTCAGCTTCTTTGGCCGCTTTCTCTGCCTCTTTTGCGGCTTCTTGTGCGGCCTTTTCTGCTTCTTTTGCCGCTTCTTCTGCGGCTTTTTGATCATCGCTTTTGCTGTCGGCGAACGCCAGGTTCGTGGCGATGCCGCGGAACAGTTTTTGAGAGGGATTCAGCCCAAAAATCAGGAGAAAAAGCAGGATCCCGCTCAGCCGTTTCATCTTTTCAATATAACAGGAATTCGGCGATCGCGCAAGAGGGAAAAATCCATTCAAGGAGGGGGTCAAATGCGGCTGTCCAGGCGCGTTTTTTTTGCCATTTCGACAGGTCATAAATGTGGCAGTCCCAAAGTTCCCCGCTGCTGCCCCGCCAGTCGTCGCCGCCGGAGACGGACTTTCCGTTAACGAGAGTTCCTCCGGCGTTCCCAGCAATTCCGTGGCCCCCGGAAACGCCAAGCCTCATGATCCTCGCGGCTTTGGGTTCATTCCATAGCGGGAGCTCAAAGGGTTCTCCCGGAGCAACCGCTTCTGTTCCGGCAAAAAATCTGATTTTTTTGGGGCCAGCCGTCCCTTTGCGCCGCACAGTGAATAAGGTCCATCCTGCCTGGGAAAACTGGTTTCCGCGCGCGTAATCCATGGCGTCGGAGCGAAGGCCTGAGAGGACCATCGGCCCTCTGGATTTTTTCAAAAAGTCTGTGACATCCGCGACAGCCGTATAAATGATCCCCGTTGATCGTTCGCTGTATATTTTTTGCGCTTTTATTTCTCGGGTCCCTTGAGAATTTGCGAGCGTTATTCTTTTCGTCGATTCGTCCAGATGCCCCGTTTCTCCGCTCCAGAGCAGATAGGCCCGGAACTCGTATCCCGCGGGGACCGGGGGCACGGCAATATTTTTAGAGCGCTCCTGGAGTTTTCCATCTTTAATGAACGAACCTCCCTCAAGGGTCCACTCAATCTCCGTCCCGTTCCAGTCCAGGACTTTCTCAAATTTCCCGGCTTCCGCCGAGGCCGCGGAAAGAGCAAAGCCGACAGCGAAAACAAGGCGCTTAAAAATCATATCCGACATGCGCGCTCCCGAACAGCGAATTTCCTTTGAACCCGAAGTCTCTGCGGTATGCCGCGGTCTGATAAAGCGAAAAACGGGGCGACAATTTCCAGGTCAAGAGCCCGCCGAGCCCATATCCCGTGGTCCCGACATAAGTGTCGCGGTCGAGGGATGTTTTGATTTCCATCCGGAGCCAGGGTTTGAAGATTTCAGTTTTCACGGTCAGGAATCCGGTATAGTTCCAGTGGTCCGGCTCGCTTCGATATCTCGCCTGAAACTCCAGGACCGCGGGGAGTTTTGTCGGGCGATATCGGATCCTTCCAAGGGTGTCCGCCTGGCTTGAAGAAAGATACGGATAAAAATCCTGACCGCCCTGTAAAAGAGTGGAAATCTCATCTGTCCAGCTGATGTCGTCGGCCACCGCATAGGCGTTTATCAGAGAGGGGTCCCAGGTGTTGGTTCCCGCGAGTTTTCTGACGAAAGCGTCCTGCGACAAAGACGCGCTCCAAAGTTGGCGGCCCCACTCGCGCTCGAGCACAGCGAACCCGGCTCCAACGGAAACTTTGCCGTCCCTCGTGACTTGGTTCGCTCCATTGTCCTTGAACTGGATCCAATCAGCCCGGCCCACAAAGCGGATTTTTCCGGGGAGGAATAGCCGGCTTCCGAGCCCCAGTTCGGTCCGATCCGTTCGGATTCGGGTGATGTTTCTGTCGAGGTTGTTCTCGAGACTGACGAACCTTCCCGTCCGCACAAAAAATGCCGTGTCCGGGTCCGTGCGGATCGTCCACTCCGCGTCGGGGCCATAATCCAAAGATTCAATCTGCGGAGCGCTTTCCGGATCATTCGTCTCGGACCTGAAGAAATTATATCTGGCGTCAAATTCCGGCCCCTTCGCGCGGTTGAGGCGCTCGATCCCGTCCCTCGCTTCGATGTTCGAAGGATTTTTTTTAAGCACATCCATAAATATTTTTCGGGAATTTTCCCACTCGTGCGCATATCCGTGCGTCCTGGCCAGGCCGTTCAGCGCGTCCAGGTTGTTGGGATCCTTTGCGAGGGCTTCCTTATAGAGACGCTTCGAATCGTCCAGCCGGTTTTTATATGAATAGACCCGACCCAGAGACACGAAATCGTCGACATTGGCAGACTTGACCGCGATGGCTTTCTCGAGTTCCGTGATGGCGTCGTCGAGTTTCTGCGCCTGGGCGAGGGCTTGCCCCAGTTCGGCATGGATGTCCTGCCTTGAGGGATCAACCGCCAGGGCGCGGCGGTAATTCACGATCGCTTCTTTCGTTTCTCCTCCGTCCCTTTGCGCTCGGGCCAGAGTGAGGATCAGGCTGATATCATTTTTATGGTTCTCTTTTTTCGTGAAGGTGTCCAGAAGCGCCGCGGCATCCTTGAAATTCCCTTTCCAGGCATAGAGTCGAGCCAGGCCGAGATAGGCGTCTTCATAATCCGGGGAAAGCGCAATTACCGTCTCAAAATTCTTTTCCGCTTCGTCAAATTTTTTCTGCCAGGAGAGCACGAACGCCTTCCCTATATAGGCATCCGCATGGTTGGGATGGAGCCTGAGGACCTGATCATATATTTCCAACGCTTTGTCATAATGCCCCGCCCAGGCCGCGGTTTGCGCGAACTCAATCAGAACATCCGCGTTATCGGGATCCTTGACGAGCGCCTGCTGATAAAACGGGATCGACTGTTCATAGGCGCCTTTCGCCCGCAGAGCTTTGGCCTGATCAAGCTGGGAAACAACATCGGCCCACGCGTTAACGGCTAAGAATGCTCCAAGCCCAGCGATCAAAACCGCTTTATTCTTTTGAGGCGCAGTCATATCCATTGAATATAACTGAAGAACCCTTTAAATTCCAGACGGAAATATTTAATATAATTTCCGCATGAGTCCTTCACGCCTCAATCTCTTTCGCTCAGAAATCCTTTCTTTAAAAAATCCGGAGAAAATTCAAATATGCCAAAGTTTTTTCAAGACGGGGAAAGGCCAATACGGCGAAGGCGACGTTTTTTACGGCATCACGGTTCCGCAGCAAAGAAAACTTGTCCAAAAATATCCGGACTTGTCCCTGTCCGACATTCAATCGCTCCTGGAAAGCAAAATTCATGAAGAGCGCCTGAGCGCGCTTCTGATCCTGGTCGGACAATTTCAAAAATCCGGACCCGCGAAGAGGAAAGAAATTTATGATTTTTATCTGAGGATGGCAAAGCGCGTCAACAACTGGGACCTGGTGGATTCCAGCGCGGAGCAAATTGTCGGCGCGTTCCTCGACGGAAAAGACAAAGCGGTCCTTGAAAAGATTGCGCGCTCATCCAATGTGTGGGAACGGAGGATCTCCATCATCGCCACTTTTTATGAAATCAAAAATCAGAACCCCGCTCCCACGCTCAAGATCGCAAAACTCCTCCTGCGAGACGAACACGACCTGATCCACAAGGCGGTGGGCTGGATGCTGAGGGAAGTGGGGAAAAGGTGTTCCGAGGAATCTGAGGAAAAATTTTTAGACCGTCACGCCTCCTCCATGCCGCGCACCATGCTTCGATACGCCATCGAGCGTTTTTCTCCGCAGAAAAGAAAGAAATATTTAGAACAATAAAAAGGTGGGGTGGGCCCGGCGCGATTCGAACGCACGACCCTCTGCTTAGAAGGCAGATGCTCTATCCAACTGAGCTACGGGCCCGAAAACTTCACAAGCAATATACCAAAATTCTCGTCCTCTCCGCCAGACCCTAAATCTCCAAATTAAGCCGTTTATTGACGATTTTGTGACAGGAATGTTACAAAAAAGTTACGAAATTTATACGCATTTGTTACAGGGAAACCGTTATATATAAGGAAATTAAAACGCCCTGATAAAAATGCGCATTCTAAAAAAACTTTTCCAAAAAAAATCAGCTTGCAAGCGCTTCATGCTTGCGGGTCTCGCATTGTTCGGATTGTTCGCTCGCGCGCAGGCCTCCATCCTTCTTCCCATGCCGGGACTCCAGGTGTTTTCCGTCGCGACAGATTCCATCAGCATCAACTGGTCCCAGTATAGCGGGAACTCCTTCACCATGATCCTCTCCACCAACTCCAACTTCTCCACGCTCCTGTCTTCCGGGACCGGGCCTCTGAATGGGAACACCACAAGCTATTCCGGGCTTTCTCCGAATGTCTATTATTATTTTCAGGTCAAGATTTCCACTGAACCGGAATACACGCTCCCCACTTCCACCCAGACTCTCGCCGCATATGTGAACCAGGGCAACGGGCTCTGGAATGATCCGGCCACCTGGGCCTGGGGCATCGTTCCAAGTTCCGGCGACGCGGTCAACATCAAGGTTGGGAGCGTGCTGACAGCCACAGCGCCCGTGACGATGTCTTCGCTCACGGTCAACGGAGAGCTGGACCTGGACGGGTCCGGACAATCTGTGACGATCACGATGCGGACAGGGTCTGTCTTCGTCAATTCCGGGACCATCAAAGTTTCCAACTCCGCCAACAGCGTGACTCTGCAGGGCGAAGCGGGCGGCGGGTTCACCTTGCAGGGAACTCCGATCAACCTGAACGGAAATAAAATTTATATGTCGCGCGTGAACTGTGTGTCCACCATGACTCTCGCAAGCGGAAACACTCTGGAACTTTCAGGGCCGGCGACTTTTTATAACCTCACGGCGCAGAGCGGGAGCTCGTTCATTCAGGGGACGAACAATAATCTCGTCATCACCAGCCACACGGTTCTGGCTCCGGGAACATTCACCAAAGACGCGGGAACGGGAAAAATCAAATTCGCGGGAAACCTCACTCTCACCAGCAACAACCAGGACCTGGGAAATGTGATCATCGGCGCCAGCCCCGACACGATCACTCTTGGGAGCGATCTGAGCGCGGCCAGTCTCACGGTGAATATGGGCGATGTTTATAACACCAAGGGGTATGAAGTCACTCTCACGGGAGACCTCGTGGTGATCGGATCAGGAACCATCGATGCCGCGGACACGGCTCCCGCGAACGAAGGCGACGGGACCATCTTCTCTGTGGGCGGAGATGTGACCTTCAGCACCGACAGCATTTTTGCCGCCGCCATGAGCACCTTCTCCCTGAACGGTTCCGCTCAGCAAAACATCACCGCCTCCACCCAAACCTTCGCCTATATGGACATCACCAACACTTCCGTGAACGGCGTGCGCTTCAAAGACAGTTTGTCGGTCTCCACATTCACCGCGCTTTCTGCCGGAACCACTCTGCAATTCAACACCGGGACCTCCAGCCTGACCGTCACGAGCCGCCTGGCTCTGGGCCCGACGTCAGGAGCCAAAGTGGGGCTCCGAAGCAGAGTCCCAGGAAACCGCTGGAACCTCACGCTCACTCCCGGCGCCGCTCAACAGGTTCAGAATGTCGATGTTGCGGATTCGGACGCTTCCAGCGGCGCGCCCATATACTGCTCCGGCTCCTGCACCGATTCCGGAAACAATGTCAATTGGCTCTTTTCGGGCGGAACATTCTATTGGGTGGCTTCTGCTCCGGGAGTTTGGAGCAACGCCGCCAACTGGTCCTATGCTTCCGGCGGGCCGGGAGGCGTGGGAGTTCCCAGCACAGGCTCTGCCGCATTTTTTGATTCTCACGGCGCGGGCGCCTGCAAACTGGATTCCGACATCACAGTCTCCACCCTCACCCTCAGCACTTCCACCATCGGAGGATATCCCGGGTCCGTGGACACTTCGAGTTTTTCCATTACCGCTTCGAGCATAAGCATCCATTGCGGAACTTTTTATGCGCGGACATCGACGTTCACGATAGACGGACCTTTCAAGGTGAGCAGTGGAACCTTCAACGCCAACGCGTCTTCCATCACGCTCCGAGGATCTTTGGGCAATTTCACGATCAACGACGGATTCTTCAACTCTGGAAGCTCCACCCTCACGCTCAGCGGCAACCTCGCGATCAATGTCCCCGTGGGCCCGTGGGACAGGGGGACCGGAACCATCAACATGATCGGCGCAAGCAAAACCATCACCCGTCTCAGCGCCACAACAACGAGCCCGTGTTATTTCAACGACTTCAACCTCCTCGGCACCGCCACTCTTTCCAGCAACGACGCCTGTTTCAGCGGACAAATGAGTGTCCGGGGAACCCTCACGATCACTGCGGTCGCTTTGTATGCAGTCCCTGGCTCCACTCTCACTGTCACGGGTTCAATCAACCAGGCGGGCTTCGGAAAAGTGATCCTCAACCGGGGCGTCATCTTTGACTCCGCAGGAAGCATGAACATCATCACGAAGTTCTGGCTGGACGACAACACGACAATAATTCCGGCAAGATCTTATGCCGGCTCCGGTGTTGAAATCTCAAATGTGAATGGAAATTCGGGCATCCAGGCTGTGATGGCCGCGGGCACCCATGCTTATGGAACTGCTCTCACGGTCACCGACAACGGCGCGAGCGGGAACCTCACTTTGGACGCCAACACCAACAACCCCAGCGTGTCCGCGACCAACCTCACCTTCAACCCGTCTCTCCCCTTCACATTCAATGCCGGTTCCAGCCAGTGGAGAATTGCAAGCAATATGGTCCTTTCTTCCGGAACCTTCAACGCACAAAACTCTTCCTTCAGCATCGCGGGAAACTTCACCAGCACCGGTTCCGCCCAGTTCAATGCGGGGACCAGCACTTTCACATTCAACGGCACGGGAACACAAACGATCCGCGCCTCCACCAACACTTTTGCTTATCTTTCCATCACGAATACTTGGATAAACGGAGTTAAATTTCTGGAGAGCATCACCGCCTCCACCTTCTCCGCTCTCACGCCTGGATCCACAATTCAGTTTGCAACCGGAAACTCCAGCGTCACCGTCACGGGCCGCCTTGACCTGGGATCTTTGTCAGGAACAAAAGTGGGGCTCCGGAGCGCAAGCGAAGGCACGCGCTGGAAAATCGCTCTTGTTTCGGGCGCCACCCAGCAGGTCCGCAATGTCGATGTGAAGGATTCCGACGCATCGCTCGGCCAAACCATATACGCAGATTCTTCGTCGGTCAATTCCGGCAACAACATAAACTGGGTCTTCGGCCCGCCGCAGTTCTCCAGCGTCACGGTTGTGTCGATCACCTCCGTCACCGTCGCCTGGAGCCCTGCTTCCAACCCCGACGGATACACGCTCGACGCCTCCACCGACAGCGCCTTTGCGCCGCAAAACATCGTGTTCACTTCGTCCACGATCAACAATGTCCTGCCCGCCTTATCCATCGCATCTTTGAACTCCAACACGACTTATTATTTCAGGACAGGCGCCGTTTATGGTTCCGCAACAACATACGCCAATTCCATCTCCACCGCCTGCAAACCCGTGTTGCCCGCGATCTCCCTCGTCGGCACAGCCCTCTCCAGCTTCACGGTGAGCGTCGCCAAAGGCGGCAACAATGCAGAGGGCCTCTATGAAATTTCTTATTCCACGAGCGTCAATTTCGTCACGCCCGTCAGCACTTCCAATGTCTTGTCTGGAATCTCAAGTTTCTCCGGCCTGACCACCGGGGGGACTTATTTCATCCGCGCCCGCGCGCTTTGGAACAGCGCAGGAAGCAATCTGCTCTTGGGCGCTTCGGGGTATACGGCAAGCATCTCCACATTCATCACCGTCACGAACGCGCTCATCACCAGCGCCCGGAGCGGCAACTGGAGCAGTCCAGGAACCTGGCTGGGCAATGTCGTGCCCGTGAGCGGCAACAAAGTGAGCATTGATGCCGGACACATCGTGATGCTGGACCAAAATGCCACCGTCGGTGACGACATCTCCACCACGGCAGTCAAAATTTTGGGAACCCTCACCTGGGGAACTCCGCCTGCGGACAATTTCACCCTGACGGCTCGCGGATCCGTGGAAGTGATGAGCGGCGGTTCCTTGCTCATGGGCAGTGTCGCCTCTCCGATTCCGGCCAACAGGATTGCGACGTTGGTGCTCAACTCCACAGCAACAGCGAACCCCTATGGCCTCACGATTTATGACGGCGGCACCCTCATCGCTCAGGGCGCGGCGAGGGATTATACGACCACTCTTTCTGCGTCCGCGGGCTTTGGAGACACAGCGATCTCCATCAACAGCGCTTCGGAAATTGACGGCTGGAATATCGGCGATGAAATCACGGTGGGGAAATATGCGAAAGGTCCCTCAACAGAAAAAAGAACCATCACGAACATTGCGGGGACCCAAATCACCTTGGACAGCGCCTTGATTAATACTCACGCCGCACCCGCCATTGTCTCCAACCTCACCCGGAATGCAGTGATCAAAGGCGCGGATTCAACGTATCGAGGATACATCTTGAACAACAATGTCACAGCCCTCGCGAATTTCAATCTGGACTTTGCGCAGATTTCTTATATGGGCCAAAACATCACCAACAAATGGGGCGTCACCTTCACCACCAACGCGCGCGGAACCGTTGATTACTCTTCGCTTCATGAAGGCCAATACGGCCTGTTCCTGCAAAAATCTTCCAGCAACAGTTTCAGCAACAATCTGGCATATCGAAACTCGGCAAACGGAATTTATCTGACTTTGGGAACATCCAACACATTCACCGCCAATCATCTTTATTACAATACAGATTACGGCATCTATTTTAACGGTCAGTCCGGACAAGTCAACAATAACGTCCTCGCTTCAAACAAGGTTTACAACAATTTAGCTTCTTACGGGATCTATGTTAATGCTGATTCGGGACAGGCCAATAACAACACCCTGACCTCCAATCAGGTGAATGGTCTTTCAAATTACGGCATCTATTTCAGCGGAACCAATGGACAGCTTAATTCCAACACCTTCGATTCAAATCACATTTATGAAAACGGGGGAGCAGGGGTCTTTTTCTATGGCGGAGGTTCCTGTCAGATCAGCAACAACATTTTCGCGTCCAACCAAATTCACAACAATTCAGGAGCTGGAATATATTTTGAAGGACAGAGAGTCAACAACAACTCCTTCAGTTCCAACCAAATTTATGCGAATGTTTACGGCATAACTTTGTATGGATACAGCAGTCAGCTCAATAACAATACGATCAGGTCCAATCAGATATTCGGAAACACCAACCAAGGCGTCTTATTGTGGGGAGCGAGCGGAAGAGCCAACAATATCTTGGCTTCCAACCTGGTATATGGAAATCGAAACGGCGGTATACATCTTTACTACTCATTCAGTGATATCCTCGTCTCAAACCAGATTTATGGAAACACATACAACGGCATTTATCTCAACAATGCGGTCAACGATACCCTGGTCAATTGTTCGATGGGTTACGATGCAAGCGGCAACAGCCTGCCCAACTCGTCATCCGAGATTTATTTTGATTATTCCGGCCCGGCAAATGCGGTCAGCAAAAACTCCAGGATTAACCCATCGAATGGCGTTGACACCTCGGTATTGAACCGCTCGGATAATTATCTTCTTTCATATTCTCACAACCAGACCCCCGGCCTCGTGCAGTTGTGGGGGGACTATCAAACCTTCGGATCCACTCTTTCTCTGGAATATGCCAATCAGCTTTATGTCTCCACCTGGACCTCTCCCAAACTCATGCGCGGGCTGGGGCACGGAGCCACTGTGACCGCCACCAATGATTCCGCAGCGCAATCGGAATATGTTTCCATCACTTTTTCCGGCGGAGTCTGGTTGGCATCAGGAACTGTCTCCGGTCTCATGGGCACATTCTCGGGCAGCCAACCCGGAGGATGGTCTCCTGCCGGATCGCAATTCACTCTGAACTTCACTCAAGGGCCGTCGCCTCAGGACGGAGATTTTGTGGACTTCGTCACGATTGCCGCTTCAGGAGACTCCGGCATTCAGAAAAAATTGTATATGGGCAACGCCGCCTCAGCCTGGAACAACGGCCATTCCCGCTTGACCATCAACAGCACAGGCACATTCAAAGCCATCGGCACCGCTCAATATCCCACCCTCATCGACAGAATCGACTCTTCTAACACCTATTACACTTTGCTCTCTTCAGGCTCCGGCATCATTCAGATGCAGGATTTTTATGTCGCGCATGTGGACACAGACGGATTCAAGTTCATCTCCACTCCCTCCACCATGACTCTCAGAAACGGAATTTTTGATTATGGCATGTCAGCCGGTTCCACCAGAACCCTGATCCAACTCTCCAGCGTCACCAACACCGCAACCTGGGACGGAATCTCTTTCAGAGACAGCGACGCCGTTTATGTTTCCAGTCCCAGCAATGTTCGCGTGAACCCGGGCGCCGGCAACAATCCCGCCTGGACCTTCACAAACTGGGGAGGAACAAGAGGCGGAGAAAGTTTTGATTTTGATCATTCGGACAAGATCTCCTGGATTGCGGATGCAACAAGTCCCGGGTTCATCACTGCCCTGACGGCTCTCACAGACACCAATGACACGGTCCAGCTCCAATGGGCAAGTCCCGGAGATGATGGTTGGTCAGGCCAGCTCGTGAGCGGCAGTCAATATAAAATTCAATATTCCAGCTGGACAAATCCTGACCAAATTCCATGGTCGACAGCCAATGCCCAGGTCGCCATTTCGACAAACGGAGTCTCCGCAGGAACCACTCAGGGATATCTGGTGAACAATCTCCTGAGCGGAAGAGTCCAATATTTCCGGGCCTGGACCTCGGACCCTGAAGGCAACTGGTCTGCTCTTTCTGCGGGCGGCACGGCTTATGTGAATGATGTTTCAGCTCCCGGCGCCGTCACAAACTTGAGCGTCTCAAGCGTGAGCGCCGCAGGAACCGCCATCCTCACTTGGACCTCGCCGGGGGACAACGGATATGCCGGTGTGCTCACGAGCTCCACATTCCTGATCCAATTTTCCACAAGCGCGAACGGAAACCTTCAGGGATTGTGGTCCCCAACCACCGCTCAAGTCTCAATCGCCACGGCCTCGGTCGTTCAAGGGTCCACGGTCACATATCAAATCAATGGATTGACATCCGGAAAAACTCATTATTTCCGCCTCTGGACTTTGGATGAAGCGGGGCTCATGAGCGCCATTTCAAACGGCGCCACAAGTTATGTGCCGAGGGGAACTTTGATCCTGTCGAATCCGGCCGCGAGCCCATCCAACTGGTCAAACCCGGCCACCTGGGTTGGAGGCGTTGTCCCAGGTTCAGGCGACACGGTCCAGATTTCCGCGGCGCACATTGTCACTTTGGACCAAAGCGTCACGGTGGGAGATGACATCGTCTCCACTGCCGTCAAGGTTTTGGGCACGCTCACCTGGGGAACACCGACATCGAGCGTCACCCTCACAGCCAGAGGATCGGTTGAAATCATGTCAGGAGGCTCTCTCGTCATGGGGTCTGAAGGTTCCGCCGTTCCTGCGGGATACGCGGCCTCTCTCATCCTGGCTTCAACCTCCACGGCGAATCCCTATGGCCTGACGGTATACAACGGAGGAACACTCCTCACTCAGGGCGCCGCCAAAAACAATGCCGCCTGGCTCCTGTCTCAATCTGCCGCCGGAAGCGTTTCCATCCTTGCGGCAAATGCGGCGGACATCGCGGATTGGAAAGCGGGGGATTGGATCACGGTGGCGGAACAGGAACGCGGGAATAACAGCATCGCAACTGAAAAAAGGGCTGTGGCTTCCATCTCCGGCAGCCAAATCAATCTGGACAGCGCTTTAACCTATACTCATTTTTCTTCCTGCAGCATCACGAATTTAACACGCAATGTCGTGATCCGCGCGAACGCTTCGGGTTTCCCCGCATATCTTCTCAATAAAAACCAGACCTCTCAAAACAACTTCAAAATCAGGAACACCGAAATGGCGTATCTGGGACAGCAAGTCAATGACAAGTGGGGAGTGACTTTCACAACCAACTCCCTCGGTTCCATAGACGGATCATCAATCCACGAAGGTTATGCCGGGCTGTATCTGTACCAATCCTCAACAAACACTTTTTCAAACACTCTCATCTATGGGAATTCGTGGGACGGAATTTATATGGTTCTGTCTGCCTCGAACACATTTGCTTCAAACCAAATATTTGCCAACGCGAATCGCGGAGTTTATCTTGACACTTCGTTCAGAAATCTTTTCACTTCAAATCAAATCTATGCAAACAACGGCAACCTGGGCATCGGCCTGGTCAATAATTCCGTGGAAAACACTCTCTCTTATAATCAGGTCCACTCTCACTGCTGTTTGTTTTCGTTGGGGATCCAGGTGTCAAGCGTCCGCAACAAGCTGATTTCAAATGTTGCCTTCTTTAACAATTTTGATGACATTGATGTGGAAGGCAGTTTCACGACATTGATTGGAAACCGCATCCCGATGACTTCGAACATCGGGAGCATCGATCTATACGGCGGTTCCAATAACACTTTGATTTCCAATGTGGCGTATAACGGTTCCAACGGCGTCTATATCCGAACCACCGGAAACCTGCTGGCTTCCAATCTGTTTTTCAACAATTCTAACGGGATATACCAGGAGTATTACACAGGAAGCAATGTCTTCATTGCGAACAAGCTTTACAATAACAGCAATTACGGCTTGTATGCCAACGGAGGGATCCAACATACCTATGCAAATAACAGCCTGGGTTATGATGAGTTCGGCAACAGCAAGCCCAACTCTCTCAACGAAATATATCCGATATACGGAGGAATAACAATCCTGAAGAATAACAAGATCAACAGCGGCGGGATTGCCACCTCCGGAATGAATACTCCGGAAGCCTATGTTCTTTCCTATCAGCACAATCAAGTTCCCGGGGAAGTCCACCTGTGGGGGGACTATAATACTTTCGGCTCCACACTTTCTCTTGAATATGCCAATCAGCTTTATTCCTCAACCGTCACAATTCCCAAAGTGATGATGGGGACGGGACACAGCGCAAGCGTGACGCGGTCAAGCGATGCCTTCGCCGTTTCCCAGATCATCGTCATCGAATATCGTTCAGGACAGTGGCACATCGACGGCACGGAATCCGGCGCGGACATGATCGCTCCTTTCACCGGCAGTCTTGTGAATTATCCTGTCCCCATCACCAATACTCAGTTCAACCTGACATTCACGCCGTCCGCCTCGCCCCAGCAGGATGACCGCCTGGATTTTGCCCTGATCGCCGCCGCAGGCGACGCCAATGTCCAGAAGAAACTTTATTTTCACAGCGTCGATTCCACCTGGAACAGCGGCCGTTCGCGCCTCACCATCAACAGCACCGGCACCTTCAAGGCCATCGGCACAGCCGCATATCCCACGATCATCGACCGAATCGATTCTTCGAACACCTATTACACTTTGCTCTCCTCCGGTTCCGGCATCGTCCAGCTCCAGGATTTCTATATCGCCCACATCGACACAGACGGATTCAAGTTCATCTCCACTCCGTCCACCATGACTCTCAGAAACGGGATCTTTGATTATGGCATGTCAGCCGGTTCCACACGCACTCTCATCCAGCTCTCCAGCGTCACCAACACCGCAACATGGGACGGCATTGCTTTCAGAGACAGCGATGGCGCCAGCCCCAGCAATGTGCGCGTGAACGCGGGAGCCAGAAACAATCCAAACTGGACCTTCACCAACTGGAGCGGAAACAGGGGCGGCCCGAGTTTTGAATATGATCTCGGCAACAAAATCGCCTGGGACGCCTCTGATGTCACGGCCCCCGACACCATCACCAGCCTCACTCAGCTCACGGTCACAGCTTCCGACAAGGTGGAGCTCACCTGGATTTCTCCCGGCGACGACGCTCCCGTCACAGGCAACCTCGCCAGCCCCGCTCAGTTCGCCATCCAGGTTTCCACTTGGATTCTGAACCCTTCAACTTCTTCATTGAATGATGCAGGCCAAACTTTCCATGTCTATATTCCCACGCAATCCATCGTCACAACCCCTCAAGGCAAAATCGTGACAGGCCTTCTGCCCTCTTCAACCTATTTCTTCCGCATCTGGGCCATGGACGAGGCCGCCAACTGGTCCGGCATTCCCGACGCCGCAACAGGATATACTCTCAACGACGCCATCTCTCCCGCCGCAGTCAGCGACCTGACCGCATTGACCGACTCTTCCGAAGGCAGAATCCTGCTCAACTGGACAGCCCCCGGAGACGACGAATTGACTGGAAACATCGGAGGCGGCCTCTTCAGAATCTTGGCCTCATCAACCCAAATCACTGCTTCCAATTTCGCCTCGCCTCCGCCCGTGACATTCATTACGGACATTTCCACCTCCGTTTCCGTCGGATCCAAGCAGGGATATCTCCTCACGGGATTGAACCCTGGCACTTCTTATTTCTTCGCTCTCAAAACCCGCGACGACAATTCCAACTGGTCCACCTGGGGAATTGCCAGCAATGTGAACCGCCTCTCGTCCGCGCCCGTCAGAGATGTCGCGCCCAATGCGCCCACAGGCGTCAGCTTCTTCTCCGTGAACGCCACCAGCATCACGCTCAACTGGGTCGATGCCCTGGCTCCAACTTATGTGAACGACCTCGACAAATATTGGATCTATCGCGCCACATATTCTTTTAACTCCAAAACCGATCCTTTTGTCACTCATGTCGCCACGGTGGATTATCTCAGTCCAACCTCCACAGTCACAGCTTCAGCCGAAGGTTCAACCGTATACTATCGCATCACCGCCGTCGACTTGGGCAACCAGGGCAACGGCCTTTTCAGCACGCGCCTTGAGAGCAACCTCACCACCGTTATCAGCACCCTCATTCCCAACACAGCTCCGTCCGCCATCACAAGTCTCTCCGCTCTCCCCGGCTCCGCCTTCACCAACATCCGTCTCACCTGGGTGTCTCCTGGCGATGATGCTCTCAGCGGAAACCTGGTTGCCGGCTCGTCATACACAGTGCAATACACCACATCCGATGTGTTCACGGGCTGGGCCTCCACAGGGAGCCAATATGCTTATGTTTACACGGTCAATCGCGCCACCGCAAACATTGCGCCATACACAGTGCAGGTTGAAGAAATCACGGGTCTCACATTCAGCACGACATACTATATAAGGATGTGGACACGGGACGAGACTGGGAATGTGAGCGGCATGTCAGTGGGAGCGACGAGTTATGCTCATGGGTTTGAATTAATTTCTATGTTTGGCGGGGTTGCGACCCCCGTCGGATCAATCGCCAGTGACTTGGATAACGATGGAGATTTGGATCTCGTTGAGGTTGGTCCCGCTGGATTCACAAAAACATGGATAAACAATGGAAATGGGAGTTTCACTCTTTCCTGGACTGCTCCGCAATCTAATTTCATCGGGCAAATAGACATGGGGGATTATGACGGGGATGGAGACCCGGACCTCCTTGAATCTCATTTCAGCGGCCCAAATGCTTTCACTCAGATCTTTAGAAACGACGGGGGAACTTTCTCTCTTGCATGGTCATCCCCTTTTGACACAACAAATTCACAAAATATTGGCGCGGCCAAGTGGGGAGATTTTGATAATGATGGAGACCTGGATTTTGTGGAAACTCCGACGAAAGTTTATCGCAATGAAGGCAATGGAAACTTCACCATGGTTTGGGCATCAACAGAAACAAGCATCGGGAATGGCATAACATCCATTTTGCCGGGTGATTATAATAATGACGGATATCTGGACTTTGCGTTGGGCCGATATGTTTTCAAGAACAACGGCGATCTCACATTCACGAGAGCCGCGCAGGCATCCTCTGATGTCATTTTAGTGGGTGTCGGCGATTATGATAATGATGGAGATTTGGACATCATTTCCGCTTTAAACTGTTGCGGCGTCACCTCTGCGGTCCTCAGGAATGACGGGAACTTCACGTTCACTTCCGTCTGGTCGGCTCCTCAAACAGACGCGAGCCCAGTTTTAAAATGGGCTGATTTTGACAACGACGGAAATCTCGACATCCTCTCAGGCGGCGGGGTCATCTCTCCGATAATTTATTTAAACAAGGGAAGCAATAATTTTCAAACAACCTCAATCCTGTCCGGAAGAGGAACGGCTGCAGGGCTGATCCCCGGTGACTTTGATGCAGACGGCGATGTGGATTTCATATACCCCGAATTTGTCGGCCAAACTTATTATTACAAATCCAACCATGTGGAATCCGGCTCGGCCGCCAACACTGCGCCCTCCGCGCCCAACACATTCTCCACTCTTTATTATTCCACCGCCGCCCAGCTCCAAATGCGGTGGTCCGGTGCCGCCGACGCGGAGACTTCCGCCAACGGGCTTTATTATGACCTGCAAGTCGCCACAGAAACCATCACGGACTCTCTCAGACATTTCGTCGTCTCTCCCACCACAGGCGCAGGCGCGTCACCCCTCTTCGGCAACGCTCGCTATGCCAACGGCTCCGTGGGCTTCAACCTCTCCAATGTCCAGGGCCAGCAGACTTATTATTGGCGCGTCCGCACTCGCGACAACGGATTCAAAACCAGCGCGTGGTCTGCCGTGCAGTCTCTCGCCATCGCCATTCCCGCTTCTCCCGCCAATGTCCGCTTCATCGGCACCACTGCCTCATCAGCATCACTCATCTGGGACAATGTCGTCGGCAATGCGTATAACATGGTCATCTCTTCAAAATCAGATTTCTCTCTCGTCGCCTCTTCCGGCATCGGCATGACAAATCAAAACACCACGAGCTATTCCAACCTCGTGCCAGGCACGCTCTATAACTTCAAGGTCAAACTCTCCTCCGCGGGAGATGATTCATATAGCCCCACCATTTCTTCCACCACATATCCCGCCATCCCAAGTTTTGCCGCATCCACATTCACATTCGTGGGAATCTCGTCCATCACGGTGGCCTGGAGCGCCAACGGAAACCCAGGAGATACTCTCACGACTTATTATGTCCTCATCTCCACCTGGAACGGCTTCACAGGCGCCGTCACTTCCAGCGGAACATTCGTCACCAATGTCACCACCGCAGGGCTCCTCTCACAAACCAGCTATTATTTCAAAGTCAAAGCCCGCAGTTATTACGGCAACGACTCCGCCTATTTCGACCTCTCCAGCACCATGACCCTCTCCGGCCCAGATGTCTCATCCCCATCCGCCATCACCAGCTTGTCAGCCCTCCCCGGCTCCGCCTTCACCAACATCCGCCTCACATGGGTGTCTCCTGGCGACGACGCTCTCACAGGCAACCTGGTGGCGGGGTCTTCATACACCGTGCAATACACCACATCAGATGTGTTCACAGGCTGGGACCCTTCAGCCGCGCAACCCAATTTCGTCTACAGAGTGAACCGCGCGACAAGCGGCGTCACACCATACACCGTGCAGGTGGAAGAAATCACGGGGCTCACATTCGGCACGACTTACTATATAAGGATGTGGACCCGCGACGAGGCGGGGAATGTGAGCGGAATGTCTCCGGGAGCCACGAGTTATCCGATGACGTTTTATTCGAGTCAAACGTTAACTGCTTCACTCGGGACCAAATATGACACGGTCCCTGGAGATTTCAATAATGACGGATATCTGGACATCGGTGCGGGCTCAAGTTTCTCCAGCAGCGGACAGCCTGCTGCCTGGCGGAATAACAAGAACGGAACATTTACAGAGATCGCTTTGTATGGTTCAAACATAGGCAACGCGGCAATGGACTGGGGTGATTTCGACGGTGACGGATATCTTGACGTCGTCCTTGGAGCATCTGTGGGAAACAATCTTCGTGTCATGAGAAATAACGGAGATGGCACATTCACAACCACGTGGATGGCTCCGGACACTTTGGGAACATATAACGCTCGCTTTGGCGACTTTGACAACGACGGAAGCCTGGACCTTATGGTGCTTTATGATTCCAACTTTATGCGTCTTTATAAAAACAATGGCGGCAACAGTTTTAGTCTAGTTTGGCAATCTACCAATACAATTACACTATGGAGAGCATTTGTTGTCGGAGATTTTAATAACGACGGTTATCTGGATTTTGCCATGCCCAATAACACAAGTCACAATACCCTCATATTTAAAAACAATGGTGACAACTCATTTACCCAGGCGGCCACTCTTTCTGCAAGCGGGGAAAATCCCAGAAATGTTGTGACAGGCGACTATGACAATGACGGCGATCTCGACCTGTTGGTCTATGACCCAGTCAAAATGCAAGTGTGGAGAAACGATGGAAATTTCTCATTTACTTCAGTCGCCACAATCACCGGCGACGGATTCGGCGGGGAAGGTGCGGACTGGGCTGATATCGACAATGATGGAGATTTGGATATTGTCGCCCGCAGCAATAGTAGTGTTGCAAGTTTGAATGTCTATGAAAATCGTGGTGGAAACAATTTTAATCTCATATCCCAATCTCGAGTGGGCTATGTTGTGGGCATTCAACTCATGGATTCTGATAATGATGGAGATCTCGACATTGTTAATACATCTGGTGGAAATGGAGGGGACGGGATCTACGCCTCCAACCGCGTCCAATCCGGCGGCTCAGCGAACTCCGCGCCCTCCACGCCTTCAAGCGGCTTCTACAGCAATTATTTCTCCACCTCTGCCCAGCTTCAGTTGCGGTGGGGCAACGGCTCTGATGCTGAGAGCAATGTTAACGCCTTGGGTTATGAAATCCGCGTCGCCACTCAGAACATCACGGACTCTCTCCGCTCTTACATCGTCTCAGACACCACAGGCGCGGGCAAATGGCCCTATTTCGGCGGGGCCAACCATCATCGCGTGGCTCTCAATGTGAACGGCATGAACCTCACCAATGTCATGGACGACACCACATATTATTGGACCGTGAGAACTCGCGATCTGCAAGGCGGATACAGCTCCTGGTGCGCAGTTCAATCCACATTCATCGCCGCCGCCGCTCCTTCACATGTGAGCATATTCAATGTGAACTCAAGCTCCATCAGCATCAAGTGGGACCTTCACGATGCCCGCTCATATACCATGGCCCTCTCCACCGACATCAATTTCTCCGTCAACGCTTCTTCAGGCACAGGCGCCCTCAACCAAAATGTCACGAGCTATGCCTCACTCACGGGAGCGACGAGTTATTACTTCAAGGTGAAAGTCTCCACCATGGGCGACGGATATTATTCTGCTTATGTCACCACACAGACAGGCAGTGGCCCTGTGGGCTGGTGGAAACTGGATGACGGGTCAGGGATTGTGGCGGTGGACACTTCGGGGTATGGGAATAACGGAACGCTCACGCTTGGCCCAACATGGACATCTGGCGTGAGCAGTGGGGCGGTTCAATTTGATGGGGTTAATGATTATGTTGGAATCACTAACTCTTCCAGCCTCACCAACTACACCCAAAAATCTGTTTTTATGTGGGTGAATGGAACAGGTTCGGGGGATATTTATAGCAATGGGTACTGGACAAGTCCGTTCGGTGACTTAATCCAAAGGACACCATCAAGTGACTCTCAAAAAATTTATGTCTATTTAAAAAATACTATCGGAACAGTAGCCCAAAGTCCTTTCAACTGTTATTCCAATTTTGCAATAAATGCATGGAATTATATCGGGTATACCTGGGATGGATATACCGTGACATATTATTTTAATGGAGCAAGTGTTGGTTCGAATTCTATCACAGGAACTCTGAGCGGAACAGGAGATAACCTTTATCTGGGTTCGAGAGGTGGGGCGGTTGCCTTTAACGGCTTTATTGATGATGTTCGCATTTATAATCGTGCATTGTCAGCATCTGAGGTTGCAAATCTATATACATCTTATGGAGTTCCTGCAGTTCCTTCAAATGTAAACTTCTTCTCCACCGACATCTCCTCCATCAGCGCCAACTGGTCCCTGGCCACGGGCAACTCATACACCATGGTCCTCTCCACCACTTCAGATTTCGTTGCAACATCCTCCTCTTTCACCGGCTCGTTGAACCAAGTCACCACCAGCTATGCCGGTTTGGGCGCCAACACCACATACTTCTTCAAAGTCAAAGTCTCCACAAACCCTGATCTCTCATACAGCGGATACATCTCCACAGCCACCAAACCTGTTCTGCCCACACTCTCTCTCGTGAGCGTTTCGTCTTATTCCATCACCGTCGTCGTCGGCACAGGAACCAACGGAGCCAACACGCCGTTTGAACTTTCCGTCTCTTCCACCCCCAACTTCTTCACCAATGTCACCACAACCACATACGGCTCCTCTTTCATCGGCACGCAAGTGAGCACCACGGGCCTCAATGTCAGCGCGACATATTATATCCGCGCCCGCGCTCTCTGGAACTCCGCCAGCAACAATCTCCTCCACGGAGCGTCGGGATATACTCCCGTCCTCGTCTCCACCACCATCGGCGCGCCTCACGCCACCTGGGCATTGAGCAAGAAGACAGGAAACTGGAGCGACACCAACACCTGGGTGGACGGCTTCGTTCCTCTGAACCTTTCTTCCGTCACCATCGTCTCAGGCCACACAGTCACCGTCGACATCAGCTCAGCCGTCGCCAGCACCACGAGCATCACAGGAACTCTTTCTTTCAGCCGCTCCGTCAACAACGCCATCCTCACTCTTTCCAGCGGTGACATCACCATCAACTCCGGCGGCACCCTGGACATGGGAACTTCAGGAAGCCCGATTCCGTCAGGGACGACGGCGCAACTCTATTTGTCGAGCGGGAATTATGCGGGACAGTTCGGGTTGATCGTCAGCAACGGCGGCGTCTTCACGGTTTATGGCGCGGCCAAGAATCCGGCAACCACGGGATATAAACAAGGCGGAGGAAACATCACTCCCTCAGATCAGAGCATCACGGTGGCAGATGCAACGGGATGGCAGAACGGCGACTTGGTCACCATCGACACAGAAGCGGTTTATATCAGCGGGCTTGCAGGGAATAATTTTAACATCACGCCCGTGACTCTCGTCCACTTCTCAACATATCCCATCCGCATCAACAACCTGACGCGCAATGTCCTCGTGAGATCGTCGGGAACAGATGTGAACACGAACACGGCGTATATACAAAACTACAGTCAAACATACGCGAACTTCAACATCAACTACGGCGAGTTCGCTTATTTGGGAGCGAATCTAACTGATAAAAAAGGCATTAATTTTGTGCCAAGCAACCCTACAGGGTCTGTTTCTAGCTCCACCATTAGAGACTGTTTTCAAGGTTTGCGGCTATATGCGGGTATAAATTCCAATATAGTTTCAAACAATGTCTATCGAAATATCAGTAAGGGTGTTTATTTGCAAACAACTGCAGTCAGGAATAAACTTGACTCAAATAACATTTATGCAAATGGCGATGTAGGACTGTATCTACAGGATCAATCCAACAACAATACCATCATTAACAACAACATATACTCCAATCTAAGTGGGATGACTTTCAATGACGGTAGCAGTAATACTCTGACATCAAATAATATCTACAAAAACACGGCGGGTGGAGTATACTTTTTGAATTCTAAAAACAATTTATTGACCATGAATTTAATTTTCAGTAACACTGGAGACGGCATCTCTTTTCAGGGCAACAGCGATAATAATGTGTTTACTTCTGAAAGTATTTTTTCAAATACGAGTTTTGGTTTCAATTACCAGGGTTCCAATGGAAATATATGCGCATCGTGTAATATTGGATATTCTTCATCAGGGATATCAGCAGACAATTTACTTGGCAACCTACGGGTGTATCCAGGATACTCCGAGGTAATTGTCATTAAGGATTCTAAAGTCAGAAGCATCGTCACGTCAGGATTCGACACTGCCGGAACTTACCTCCTCAACTACTCCACCACCCCCGGCGTCCTCCAAGTTTACGGAGATTATTCTGTATCCGGTTCCACACTCTCTCTCGATTACGCCACCCGCCTCTCCAGCGCTGTTGCACTCAATCTCAAAGTCATGAAGGGAGCTCAGTCTGTTTCCAATTTTTCTGTCAGCGCTCTCTCCGACGCCAACGCCGTCTCCCAACTCATCTCCATCGAATATAACGGCGCCAACTGGATTGTGACCGGCTCTTCCACCACCGGAACTCTCTGCACGATTGGGGCAAGCGCAGGCGCGGACTGCGGCTCTCCCACACAGTTCCACCTCGACATCGGCGGAGCCGCCGCTTCTTCAGGTGACCGCGCAGACTTCGCCTTGATCGCCGCCACAAACGATCTCGCCACGCAGAAAAAACTTCAGTTCGTCGCCACCACCGGCTCAGGATATAACAACGACCGCTCCAGAATCTCCATCGACAGCACAGGCGGCTTCGTGGCGCGCGGTCAATCGGCAACTGCAAATCCCACAATCATCGGCTCTCTCGATTCCGGCAAATATTATTCTTTCTCCGACAGCGGCGCATTCACCGCAAGCTTCTCTTCATTCACCAACATGGACTCGAATGGTATTTGGCTGAACGGCCCCAACGCCGTGGCCATTGATTATTCCAGCTTCAATGTGGTGGCTTCCAACGGCGGCGTCAGCACTCTCTTCACACTGAACAGCGTCACGCCCAGCACATTCACCTTGACCGGCAACACATTCGGCAACGCAGGCCCCGCAACCACAAAATATAACTACACGATTTTGGGTTCGAGCTCGGGACTTTCGTGGAGCAACATTGCTTCCACCGGCGTGCTGAATGGCGACAATTTTGAAAACAACGACCAGGGCAACCGCATCTCCTGGGCCGCTTCTGTTGCAGACCTCACAGCCCCCAGCGACATCACAAGCTTGTCCGCTCTCCCAGGAAGCGCCTTCACCAACATTCGCCTCACATGGGTGTCTCCCGGAGATGACGCGCTCAGCGGAAATCTTGTGGCCGGCTCGTCATACACAGTTCAATACACCACATCAGATGTCTTCACAGGCTGGGATCCTTCCGCCGCGCAACCCGATTTCGTTTATAGAGTCAGCCGCGCAACAAGCGGCGTTACTCCGTACACGGTGCAGGTGGAAGAACTCACCGGCCTCACATTCGGCACAACTTACTATATAAGGATGTGGACGCGCGACGAGGCGGGGAATGTCAGCGGCATGTCGCCGGGTGCCACGAGTTATCCGATGACGCTTGTTTCGAGTAATTCCTTCACAACATTCACAGGAAACACTTACGACGCAATGCCTGTGGACATCAACAATGACGGTTGGATGGATGTTGCCATGCCAAGAAGATCTTCACCAGCGGGACAAATTGCCAACAACAATAAAAATGGCTCATTCTCGCTACTCTCAATTCTTGGCACAGATATCCTTAACTTATCCATGGATTGGGGAGACTTTGATGGCGACGGGATAATGGACGTTGCCCTTGGGGCCGATGCTGGAAATAATTTCAAGATTGTTAAAAACAATGGAAATGCCACGTTCACTTCTGTGTGGTCTGGCCCAGACACTTTGGCCTCCAACGGCGGCATGCGTTTTGGCGATTTTGACAATGACGGCGACCTAGATTTAATGGTGGCTTATGAGGATGATGGCTTCATTCGACTTTTTGGAAATGATGGGGGAAGCAACTTTACTCAGGTGTGGCAGTCCACAAGCTCGGGAGTAACACCCGTTGGAACTTCGAACAATAATTCAGGAAGAATTGCGGTGGGCGATTTCAACAACGATGGCTTGCTTGATTTTGCACTGTGCAATGGAATCAGCAATAATCTTCTCACATTTAAAAATAACGGCGACAACACATTTTCCCAAATGGTCTCCATCCCCATGGTTAATGCCAACCGGGATGCGGTCTTTGCGGATTATGACAATGATGGAAAATTGGATTTACTTGCTTTAAACCAGAACAATGTAAAGGTGTTTCAAGGTGACGGAAATTTCGGGTTCACCCTTGCCGCCACGATCACCTATGGTTCTTCAAACGTAACTGCGGATTGGGCGGACATTGACAATGACGGAGATTTGGATATTGTGCTGGGAGCGTCTACTTCAGGCGAAATGACAAGAATTTATGAAAACAAGGGCGGCAATAACTTCCAATTGCTCATCACATATACCAATACTATAACTGCCTACGGAACAAGGTTTTTTGATTCCGACAATGATGGAGATCTGGATTTAGCGAACATCGGATCTTCGGGGGGGACACGATCCATCTTCACCTCCAACCGCGTCCAGTCCGGCGGCTCAGCGAACTCCGCGCCTTCCGCGCCCTCCAGCGGCTTCTACAGCAATTATTTCTCCTCCTCCGCCCAGCTTCAGTTGCGGTGGGGCAACGGCTCTGACGCAGAGAGCAATGTGAATTCTTTGGGTTATGAAATCCGCGTCGCCACTCAAAACATCACAGACTCTCTCCGCTCTTACATCGTCTCAGACACCACAGGCGCAGGCAAGTGGCCCTATTTCGGCGGGGCCAACCACCATCGCGTGGCCCTCAATGTGAACGGCATGAACCTCACCAATGTCATGGACGACACAACATATTATTGGACAGTCCGCACTCGCGATCTTCAGGGCGGATACAGCTCCTGGTGCGCAGTCCAGTCCACATTCATCGCGGCCGCGGCTCCCTCTCATGTGAGCATCTTTGCCGTGAACTCCAGCTCCATGAGCATCAAGTGGGACCTTCACGATGCCCGCTCATACACCATGGCCCTCTCCACCGACATCAATTTCTCCGTGAACTGGTCTTCAGGCACAGGCGCACTCAACCAAAATGTCACGAGCTATGCTTCGCTCACGGGAGCCACGAGTTATTATTTCAAAGTGAAAGTCTCCACCATGAGCGACGGATATTATTCTGCTTATGTCACCACGCAGACGGGCAGTGGCCCTGTGGGCTGGTGGAAATTGGATGATGGGTCAGGGATTGTTGCGGTGGACACTTCGGGATACAACAACAACGGCACGCTGACGAACGGTCCCCTGTGGACGAGCGGCGTGAGCAGTGGGGCATTAAGCTTTACAAGCGCATCGGGGCAATATGTCAGTATTGGGAACCCTTCTTCTCTGCAAATATCCGGGGACATCAGCATGTGCGCTTGGGCATATCCAACTAGTGTCTCTCAGTTTTTCTTATCAAAATCAGACGGCTCTACACGAGATTATGCTATGTACATATCAGCCGCGCGTTATCTCACTCTTTACAGTGATACCAATCAATATAATTCAAACCCTACAACAATCAGCAACAACGCCTGGAGCCATGTGTGCGTGACGGTGGGAGACACAATCATCACGTATTATATTAATGGAACATCTTATACATTTGGCCAAACAACAACCATTTCCAATCACAACAAGAGTTTGTCTATCGGGCGGGATGGGAGCAATGCAGGTTTCCCATATGACGGCCAAATGGACGATGTCCGTATCTACAACCGCGCGCTTTCTGCGTCTGAAGTTCTCGCGCTTTATAACGCGAACGCTTTCCCTGCCCTTCCCTCCAACGTAAAATTTTTCGCCACCGACATCTCTTCGCTCAGCGCCAGATGGGACCTGGCAAGCGGAAATTCTTATACGAGCGTTGTTTCCACATCATCGGACTTCATCGTGATCGCAGGTTCCGGCACCGGCGGATTAAACATCAACACCACCAGCTACGCTGGCCTTGGATCCAATACGACGTATTATTTCAAAGTGAAGGTTTCCACAAATCCTGATCTTTCATATTCCGTTCCCATCTCCACCGCCACTCGCCCCGTTCTCCCTGACCTCACCATTGTCTCTGTTGCCGTGGACAGCATCACGGTCTTTGTGAGCACGGGCCTGAACGCTCGCGCGTCGCCCTTTGAAATTTCATTCTCCTCAACCAGCAACTTCTCTTCCGCTGTCACCACAGCCACCCTGCCCGCATCCTCCATGAATTTGCATGTGAGTTCTTCAGGCCTTATGAGCGGCACATCATATTATGTGAGAGCAAGAGCCCTCTGGAACTCCGCAGGCTCAAACCTGCTTTTCGGCGCTTCAGGATACACAGCTGTGATTTCAACCAACACACTCCACACTGTTGATTACACGATCTCCACACTCTCCGCTTCCACAGGTCCATTTGAAGGCGCCGTCACTCTTCTTTGGACCTGGCCTGAAACTCTGCCCGCAGGATCAACCTATTACATTCAATATTCCACGAACTCCTCTGAACCCTGGAACTCCTCCAATGCCCAGATTGTCCAGAGCACGGAAGCCGCAAGCGGGACCACGGAATCCCGGACGATCGGCGGCCTCGACATCGGCGTTGACGGGTCAAACGCGGACATATCCCCAAATTATTATTTCCGCGCCTGGATATCTTCGGGGACGAACGCTCTGTCTTCCGTTTCAAACTCAGCCGCCAGCAAGCCCGCCCTGCCCATTCTCCCCTCGACGGCATATTCCAATTTCGGAGCTGACGTTGGATGGCAATCCGCCATCACGGATCAGGCTCCCGAAGCGCTTGCTATTGCGCGGGACTCGTCAGGAAACATTTTTGTGACGGGAAACATCTCAAACAATCTGTTCGTCCGGAAGCTGAACAGCGCAGGAACTGTCTTGTGGACCAAGTTTTATAATTCTCCTGCGAACCATGGCGGCGGAGGCAATGTCGGACAAGGAATCTCTGTCGATGTTTCGGGCAACGCGTATGTCGCGGGATCTGAAGACCGCTCAGACCTGGGACAGCAGAGCAATCTCTTCGTCAGGAAATACGCCGCGGACGGGTCCGTTCTTTGGACATCTTCTTATGATGATCCGGGAAACGGAGCGGATGTCGGATCCGGCATCGCTGTTGACGCCTCGGGCAATGTGTATGTTACGGGTTACGAAGAACGCACGGATCTGGGACAAAACTTTAATATTTTAGTGAGGAAACATGCTCCCAGTGGAACCCTCCTGTGGACAGATTCATATAATGATCCTGGAAACGATGATGATTTCGGAAAGGGCATCGCGGTGGACGCTTCAGGCAAAGCGTATGTCACGGGATATGAAAAACGGGATGATATCGGACAAAATAATAATATTTTTGTCAGGAAATACAATTCAGACGGGTCTGTCCTTTGGACGGATTCCTATGACGATCCTGGGAATGGGAATGATTATAGCCGAGGCATCGCGGTTGACGCTTCGGGCAGTGCTTATATCGCAGGGAGCGAAAATCGTGAAGATATCGGACAAAACGATAATTTTTTTGTCAGGAAATACGCCGTGGACGGGTCTGTCCTTTGGACATCATCTTATGATGATCCGGGAAACGGAGAGGATGCCGGAAAGGGCATCGCTGTTGACGCCTCGGGCAATGTGTATGTTACGGGTTACGAAGAACGCACGGATCTGGGACAAAACTTTAATATTTTTATCAGGAGATACTCCCCAGGCGGGCTGGCTCAATGGACAACTTCATATACCTCTGATGGAAGCAATTCAGACATTGGAAATGGAATCGCGGCAGTGGATGGAACTCATGTCTATGCCGCCGGAACATCCTCAAATTACCTTTGGATCAGGGACTATGTCCTCCCCAGCACCATGACTCCCATTTCCAACCTCAGATTTTTCGCTGTCTCCGAGTCTTCCGCCAGCGCCGCATGGGACCTTGCTTCCGGGAACGCATATACCGTCGCGATTTCCACTTCAAACGATTTCTCCGTCATCCTCTCTTCCGGCCTGACGCCTGTCGGCCAGAACACCACCAGCTATGCCAACCTTGTTCCGGGAGGCATTTACACCCTCCGAGTCAAAATATCCACCCAACCCGACGACACCTTTGCCGCCGCTTCCACCTCCACCCTCGTCGTGGCCCCCGGGACCGCCGCCTTCAGCCCGTCGGATGTTCATGCGACCCACATCACTTTCCGCTGGCTCTCAAACGGCAATCCGTCCGGAACACTTTATCAGGCCAATGTGTCAACCTCTTTGGATTTTGTTCCTTTCACTTCCAGCCAAACCTCTTCCTCGCTTTTCATCTCCACGCGAGGACTGTCCTTTGGGACCTCCTTCTTTTTCCGCGTCCGCGCCGTCAATTACTTCAACCTTGCTTCCTCCTGGTCCGCAGCCGCAGGGACGGTCACCCTCTCCAGCGCCGATTACGCGATCACCGACCTCTCCGCCTCCACAGGCCCCTTTGAAGGCGCCGTCACTCTTCGCTGGACCTGGGCTGAAACTCTCCCTGCAGGGTCATCCTATTACATTCAATATTCCACCAACCCCTCTGAACCCTGGAGCTTCTCCAACGCCCAGATCGTCCAAAGCACTCAAGCCTCGAGCGGGACCCAAGGACGCCGGACGATCGGCGGCCTCGACATCGGCGTTGACGGATCCAACGCGGACATATCACCAAATTATTATTTCCGCGCCTGGATCTCCACGGAAACGAACGCTCTGTCTTCTGTTTCAAATTCGGCCGCCAGCAAACCTGCCCTGCCCGCTCTTCCCGCGACATCGCTTTCCAACTTCGGGGCTGACATCGGGTGGCAATCCTCCATCACGGATCAGGATTCTGAAGGCGATGCCATTGCAAGGGACGCGTCCGGAAACATTTTCGTCACGGGAGGCGTCTCGAACAATCTGTTCGTCCGGAAGATGAACAGCTCGGGGACCGTCTCGTGGACCAAGTTTTATAATTCCCGGGATAACCACCCGGATTCAAGCAACTATGGCGCGGGCATCGCGGCGGATGCTTCAGGCAATGTCTATGTGACTGGAACTGAAGATCTCTATGCTTCGGGACAGCGCGACAATCTGATCGTCAGAAAATATGCCGCTGACGGAACCCTCCTTTGGACGGACTCGTATAACGACCCTGGGAATAGAAATGATTCCGGATCCGGCATCGCCGTGGACGCTTCAGGCAATGTCTATGTTGCGGGTTACGAAGAACGCACGGATTTGGGACAAAACTATAATATTTTAGTGAGGAAATATGCTCCCAATGGAACCCTCCTGTGGACAGATTCATATAATGATCCTGGAAATGGTGATGATTTCGGAAAGGGCATCGCGGTGGACGCTTCAGGCAAGGCGTATGTCACGGGATATGCAAAACGCGACGACCTGGGACAAAACTATAACATTTTCGTCAGGAAATATGCCGCCAGCGGATCCGTCCTGTGGACAGATTTCTATGATGATCCGGGGAATGGGAATGATTACGGCCAAGGCATCGCGGTGGACGCTTCAGGAAACGCCTATGTCACGGGATACGAAGAACGCACGGACCTGGGGCAAAACTATAACATTTTCATCAGAAAATACGCCTCGGATGGTTCCGTCCTGTGGACAGATTCTTATGATGATCCGGGGAATGGAGCAGATTACGGGCACAGCGTCGCGGTCGACGCTTCAGGAAATGCGTATGTCACAGGGCAGGAGAACCGCTCAGACCTGGGACAAGACTACAATATTTTTATTCGGAGATATTCCCCTGGAGGACTGGTTCAATGGACCACTTCATATACCTCTGCCGGAAGCGATATAGACAACGGGAATGGAATCGCGGCAGTGGATGGAACTCATGTCTATGCCGCCGGAACATCCTCAAATTACCTTTGGATCAGGGACTATGTCCTCCCCAGCACCATGACTCCCGTTTCCAACTCCGGCTTCTTCGCCGTCGCCTCTGCTTCGGTCAGCGCCTCGTGGAGCCTGGCTTCCGGGAACGCCTATCAAATGGCTTTTTCAACTTCGGCTGATTTCTCAGTCACGATTTCATCCGGTCGGGGATTTTCCGGACAAAACACCACAAGCTATGCAAACCTTTCCTCCAATCGTCCCTATTATTTCAAAGTGAAACTCTCCACCGCCGACGATTCGACTTATGCCTCAATTTCAACATACACTCATCCGGTTCTCCCTTCGCTCTCCGTCACAGCCCTGTCCTCCAATTCCATCACGCTCGTCATCAGTTCCGGAAACAATTCCAGCGGGAACTATCACCTCCAGATTTCGACGGATTCGGGATTCGCATCCAACGCTCAGGTCTTCAGTTCAACCTCAGCTCTCTCCGGAGCCTCAACAGCCTATGTCAACCTCCTCCTCGGCGCCTCTTATTATGTCAGAGCGCGCTCTCTTTGGAACGGAGCGGCGGCAGGGAACCTTGAGCATAACGCCTCGGGATATGTTTCCCTCTCAACCTGCACGCTCCCCGTTCTTCCCGTCCTCGTCTTTTCGTCCGCGGCGCTGGACAGTCTGACCGTCACCGTGTCAACGGGAGCGAACAACAACAACTTCCCGTTTGAAGTTTCCTTCTCCTCCGTCAGCAATTTCTCTTCCGCCGTCACCACCGCAACTTTCGGTTCTTCGCAGTTCGGCGTGAGGGTCAGTTCCTCAGGTCTTGCCCCGAACACGGCCTATTTCATCCGCGCCCGCGCCCTCTGGAACTCCGCAGGATCGAACCTGCTCCTGAACGCGTCCGGATATACTCCCGTGCTCTCCACCTCGGTCCTCGCCTCTCCCGAACCGCCCCCGTCCAACGTCAGGTTCATCGGCGTTTCATTTGCTTCTCTGACGGTCCAGTCGGATTTGATCAGCAACAACGAGTACACCATGATTTTGTCTTCAGTCTCAAACTTTTCATCCGTGATCTCTTCGGGCACGGGAGCCCTGAACCAATACACCACGAGTTATTCAAACCTGTCTCCCAACACAGCCTATTTCTATAAAGTAAAACTCTCAAGCCATTCAGAAGCTTCGTATAGTTCCGCAATTTCCACCGTGACATTGACTGCCTGGCCCAACGGATATGCCTATCGGCGGACCATCGTGATCGACAACACCAAAATATCCGGTTCAGACCTCTCCAACTTCCCCGTGCTTTTCAGAGGAACCTTCTCCTATCTCGCCACGCAAGCCAACGGCGGCAAGGTCTTCAGCAATAACGGCTATGACATCACTTTCTCCACAGACCCCAACGGCTCGGTGAACCTCGCTTTTGACACGGAAACCTGGAACGCGGCCACCGGAAACGCGGCCTATTGGGTCAAGATCCCGACGGTCTCTCACACTGTGGACACGGTCTATTATATGTTCTATTCCAATCCTTCCATCACCGTGAGCCCTTCCAGCTCAACAGCCGTCTGGGAAAGCAATTACATCGGCGTCTGGCATTTCCCGAACGGGACAGCGCTCACAACTCAGGACAGCACGAGCAACAAAAACCACGGAACCAACAACGGGGCAATCGCCGCGGCGGGACAGTTCGGCGGGAGCGCGAATTTCAACGGCAGTTCGGACTGGGTCAATGTCGCCGACAACGCGTCCCTGGACATCACCAGCAAAATCACCCTGGTCGCCTGGTTCAACGCGGACACCCTCTCAGGAAAAAAATCCATCGCCACAAAGGGGGCCCTCACTCAGGCTTATAATTATGGTTTCGGGCTCAACGGCTCAGGACTCTATTCCCGGCATCACGCGGGGGACATCACTTCAAACGCCGTTGCCGTGACCACCGGAGCGTGGCACCAGTTGGTTGTTGTCAATTCCGGCTCATCGGACAATTTTTATTATGACGGCGTTTTGGTGGATTCATTGTCGGGCGCATTTTCCGGAGCAAACGATCTTCCTCTCTCCATCGGAGCCGGGTGTTCCGGCGCAGGGTGCAGTTCAAGGATTGAATTCTTCGACGGGCGCCTCGATGAGGTCCGGATCGCAAACACCGCCCTCTCCGCCGACTGGATCGCGACGGAATACAACAACCAGGGCTCGCCCTCCGCGTTTTACAGCACCGGAACAGAAACGGCCTATCCCGCGCCCGTTGCTCCGTCCGGCGTCAGGTTCTTTGCCATGACGCAAAGTTCTGCGAGCGTCATCTGGGATCCCGCCGCCAACCTCGCCTACACCATGGTGATTTCATCGTCTTCAAATTTCTCGACGGTCTTCTCTTCCGGCACAGGGACCCTCGGAGCGAACACCACGAGTTATTCCAACTTGTTCGGCAACACCACATTTTTCTTCAAGGTCAAAGTTTCCACGGAATCTGATGAAATCTTCAGTTCCGCTGTCACCACCATCACTTATCCCGTGCTTCCTTCGCCGTCCGTCACAGTTGTCAGCACCAACGCCATCACCCTTTCCATCGACAAAGGGCTCAATGCTTACGGCCAATACAACCTCCAAATCTCCACCGACTCCGCCTTCGGATCCGTTCTCCTGAGATCCTCCGTGTTCTCTTCCACAGGCTCTCTCTCCTCTTCAGCGACAACATATGGCAACCTGCTCCCAGGCGCCACTTATTTCATCCGCACCCGAACCCTCTGGAACCTCGCTCCGTCAGGCTCTCTCGACGCCAACGCCTCGGGCTATGTCACTCTCTCCACAGCCACATTGCCCGTGCTTCCAACAATCTCTCTCGTCTCCGTCGCCTTGGACAGCATCACAGTCACCATCAACAAAGGCTCCAACAACAGCCCCATGCCCTTCGAGATTTCTTATTCCACAAACAGAAACTTCTTCACGGGCGTCACCACACAAACATTCGCTCCCTCATCTCTCGGCCTCCACTTCAGTCCTTCATCTCTCAGTCCCAACACCACTTATTACATCCGTTCAAGAGCTCTCTGGAACTCCGCTTCATCTGATGCTCTCCAAAACGCCTCGGGCTATGCCACTCTCTCCACCGCCACTCTCGCAAGCGCTCCCGGATTCGTCAGCTTCAGTGTATATACCACCAGTATTACAATCTCTCTCTCAGCCAATGGAAACCCCGAAGGCACAACCGTCGCTCTCTCCACAGGCTCGTTTGCGCTCTCCAACTCCACCGTCGGAGTCTTGGGCAATGGAGCATTCACCTCTCTCACACTTTCCAATTTGTTGGCAAACGCAACCTATACCGTCCAGATGAGAGCCTTGAACTTCTATAACACGCCTTCTTCATCCACTCTCATCATCGCCACAGCCACATACGCCAACCCTCCCACTCTGACCACTTTCACTTCGTCTCAAGTCAGCGCCAGCTCCGTCACCCTCACATGGTCCAACAACAGCAACCAACTCACTCCGCCCACTTCGTATCAGGTCAGAATTTCCACAGACAATAATTTTGGAATTTTCTCGACGAGCGACACATTCTCGCTTTCTCTCACCACCGCATCTCTCTCGCCCAACACTTCATATTATTTCAAAGCCCTCACCTATCACAGAACAGGCGGCCAAACCAATTTCTCAGCGACTGCCGCAACTTCAACTCTCGCAAACATTCCTTTGACACTGGTCTCCACCTTCACCGTCACCCTCACATCCATCACAGCCAACTGGGGCGACAACAGCAACACTCCCGACACCCTCTATATCGCCGAGATCTCCACCTGGTCCGGTTTCTCAGGCACTGTCACCTCCACAGACACCTTCAATCTCTATGCCGCTTCTGTCCCCGCCAACAACAGCGTCGTCCTCCACTACAGAGTCAAAGCCCGCAACCGCATGGGCCTCGACACTCCGTTCCTGAACCTCGGATTTATTTCTTTCGACGCCACTCCGCCGGACGCCATCTCAGGCCTCACAGCTCTCAGCGGCTCATCCGACGGAGAAATTGAACTCCAGTGGACGTCTCCAGGCAACGACGGGTCCACAGGAAACCTGCTCCCCGGCTCTCTCTTCTCCATCAAGGGGTCCACTTCACCCATCAGCAACTTTAATTCCGTCGTCCCTCTCCACTTCTCAACCACCCTCTCCACCTCCGCTTCTGCCGGATCCAAACAGGGATATCTCGTCACGGGATTGAACCCCGGCTCAACTTATTATTTCTCCGTCGTCACAAGAGACGAAGGCGGCAACCTCTCTTCCTGGTCCAACTCCGGAGTCAACATGTTCAGCTCCGCCCCGGCCAAAGATTTGCCGCCCTCCATCTCCACTCCCTCAGCAACTCCGGCCACCAACATCACCCAGTCTTCCATCCGCGTCAACTGGGACCCCATCGTTTCACCCGCATTCACCTTGGACCTCTCAAGCTATGCAGTTTATCGGGCCACATTCTCCTTCTCAAGCAAATCCCAAACCAATGTGGTCCTCGCGTCCTCCGTCCTGCACCCCTTCAACTTCTATGTCGACACAGGCCTCGCCGCAGGCGTCACCTATTTTTACAGAATCGTCACCGTGG
>JAKFYJ010000054.1 GCA_021730935.1 Elusimicrobiota bacterium | reverse complement strand
CCCAGCCCCCGCGTCTGCCGCGCCCCTTGCAAACGATTCAACGAAAAAGCTTGAAGAGCAAAATCGCGAATTGGAAGAATCCAAACGAAAACTCGAGCGGATGATCGCTGAAATGGATTTGAAGATCAAGGAAGAAAGAGAAAAGACCATGACGCTCGTCATCAAAGCCAGAGAAGAGGAATCCCTGTCATTGAAGATGGAACAGGCTTTGAAAGAAATGCAGGAGAAAACCCGCATGGCGCGCCGGGAACAGGAACTCGACGACGCGAGAAACAAGGCGGAAGAAAAAGTCAAAGATCTGGAGCGGCGGCTCAACGAGGAGCGCGAAACCTGGGTCATCAACATGAAGAAACAGATGGAAATGCGCGACTCGGAAACCACCCAGATGGACACTCAAATTGAACTGCGCTTTCGTGATCTGGAAAAGAGGTGGATCGAGGAAAAAGCTTCGCTTTCAAACGCGTTGCGCATGAAGGAAGAAGAGGCGACGAAAGCCCGCGCAGAATCCATCGAAGCCCAGGCGATGATCCGCAGAATTCAAGAAGACGCCTCCCGATCCGTTGAAATGGAACGCAAAAAATTGGATGCGGACTTTCATTCTGCCCGTGAAGAATGGTCTGCGGAAAAGCGGCAAGTCGTGGAGAGGCTGGATGTCCGGGAACGGGAACTTGTGGCCCTCAAAGCCCAGCTCGCGATGATCGATTCGCAGGTCCGTTCCGCGCAGGAAGCCAGCAACCGGCAGTCTCAGGAGAAAGAAAGAGTCTGGCAAATTCAGGTTGCCGATATTCAACGGGATTTCCAGAACCTTCGACAGCTGAAAGACCAAATCCAAACACAATTTTCTCAGGTTTCCGCCGAAGCTGATTCTCTCCGGAGACAGACGATGGAGTGGCAGAAAAAAGAAAATTTGTGGTCCATCCGGGAACAGGAGCTTAAAAATGCCCTGACCCAGCAGGAAATCAAGATTCAACAGATGAGCGGAAGTCAGGCCGAGTGGGCCAGAAAAGTTGAGGAGTGGCACCAAATGGAGCGGACCTTAAGGAACATGCTCAAGGAACGGGAGAATGAAGTTTCGATCCTCAAAGGCGAACACATTGCTCAGGAAGGCCGTTTCCGAGCCGAATATGCCCAGCAGGAAATGAAACTCGTTGAGAGGTTTGAAAAAGAAAAAATGGATCTCCTCAGCCAGGCTGACAAGCATTATCAGGAAGAGATGAGGCTGAAAGCCGAATTGACTCAAAGAGAACTGACCTCCATCCGGGAATCGATGGTGAGCGACCTTTCTGAGATCGAAACCGAGCTCAACCGCAAAGACGCAGAACTGACCGATGCCCTGCACGCTCTCAAAGACATTGAGAAAGAACTCGCCGGAGAACGCCAGCGGTCAGACGCGCAACTCCAGGCAACGAAGCGCGAGTATGAGAAGATTCTGACAGATGCCGAGGATAAAACCAGGCGGGCTTTCGAATCGTTTCAGGCCGAAAAGCAGAAAGTCACGCAGGAGATCAACGACCGAATCGCCCGTGAACGCCAATCTCATCTTGACGAACTGGAACGGCTGAAGCGGGAGCTCTCACGGAAAGACGACTCTTTGACCAACATGAATGCGGTGTATGAATCAGCGTCAATGTCTGCCGCTGAGCCCGCATCCGCGCTCCCGCAGTCTCTGACCTCAAGAATATGGAATTATTTGAACGGGTCCGTGATCGAGCTCAATTTGCGCGGGGCTCCGAAATCAGACGAATAACGAAATTTGAAGCGCCGAGTAGAGAGAGGGACACATGTCATTTATAAAGAAGCCGGCATCAAGATATACGAACGATTGGTCGGCCAGGATCGAGTTTCTAAAAAAAACCCTGACCGCGGAAACACAGATGCAAAATCACGACAGAGGACAAGAGCCTCCCGCTCCGGGACCCCAGCAGAAAGAGGCGGACGCTCCAAAGGTGCAGATGCTTTCTGACGGATTCAAAAATCTTGAACACAAAAACACCGCTCTCACGGAGCAGATGAACCATCTTCAGGAAACGTCTGCCCACGAAACGCGCAAACTTGCAAAGAAATGCCAGGAATTGGAAGAGTTCGTCAAGGTGAAAGAAATTGACCTTCAAAACCTGAAATCAGATTCCGTGGAGCACCGGCTGATCCACGACGAGATCAAGAAAAGGATCGATGAGCAGTCCAGAAAATGGAAATCAGAAAAGGAAGAGCTTGAAAAAAAACTCCAAGACCTGACCGATCTGATCGTCGCCCTGAAAAGCCAGATCCAGGAAACCAGGCTTTCTCAGGAAGCCGTGAAAATTGCTCTGCCGCCCGATCAGGCCCCCGCACCCATAAAAACTGATCCGGACCCTTTCGTCGTTCCGACAGACACAGCTCAGGTCTCTTTCATGGAGATCTCAGAGGAAAAAACTTTTCTCCAGCGGCTGATCGCCTGGTGGAACGAACCCGTGACCAAGATTTCAGTCCCGAAAAAGGATTAAGTTTGACTGTGCCCGGCAAAATTGTTAGATTAGGAGAACTTCTAAATGAGCGCGGACGTTCTCGTTTTAAACCGCAGTTTTTATGCCATTCACATCACGAACTGGCAGCGCGCTTTTTCATTGCTTTATCTGGGCCACGCCAGAGTCGTCGATGAGGAATATCGGACTTATGACTTCTCGGACTGGAAAGAAATGTCCAAACTCATCCAGAACAATCCGTCGGGGTATGTGCATACGCCCAACTTCACGATTGCGATCCCGGAAGTCATCACATTAAAAATATACGACAAGCTGCCCACTTCGGAAATCAAGTTCACCCGCAGAAACATTTATGAGCATTACAATTACACCTGCTGTTATTGCGGCCGCAAATTCCCCACTTCAGATCTCAACCTTGAACATGTCATCCCCAAATGCCGCGGCGGCCAGTCTTCCTGGGACAACATCGTGACTTCCTGCATCCCCTGCAACCTCAAGAAAGGCGACAAGCTCCCCGCCGAAGCGGGCATGAAACTTTTGAAGATGCCGTCCAAGCCCAAGTGGAAGGGAGCGCAATCTCTCGTATTCCATTCTCCGTATAAAATAAAAGCCTCCTGGCAGCGTTTCATAGACAACATCTATTGGAACTCTGAACTCGAAGAGTAATCCTGATTGGATAACGATACCGACGAGCTCAAGCTTTCCCGCAAAAAAGCGGCCAATGTCGCCATGCTTTTGGGCGGTCTTGCGTTCTGCCTTGGCGCTCTCATCTGCCTGATTTATTTGCTGATGTATAAACCCTGGAAAAAGGAGAATTTCTATGAATCCAACCCCACCTCCGCCGAGCGGACAAATCCAAATCGAAATTGACGAGGCGACTGCGCAAGGGACCTATTCCAACCTTGCACTGATCACTCATTCTGAATCCGAAATGATCATGGACTTCATATTTTTACAGCCGCAGGTTCCGAAAGCCAAGGTCCGGAGCCGCATCATCACTTCCCCCGCTCACGCGAAGAAACTTTTGCTTGCGCTCGAAGACAATCTCAAGAAGTATGAGGCCCGTTTCGGCAAGATCAACATTCAGACTCCTCCCGAGATTGACGGAAAAATCGGCTTCTATCATTAATTTTGAGATTTGAGCTCATCTGCTCGGGGACGGAACTTCTCCGGGACAAAATCAACACCAACTCCATTCACATCGCCGAATCCCTTTCTGGGCTGGGGCATTCTTTAAATCAGGTCACGACCATCGGAGATGTGGCGGAAGATTTTGAAGAGGCCCTCAAAGATTCCCTCAAGCGGTCCGATGTTGTGTTCACCTCCGGGGGCCTTGGCCCCACATTCGACGACCTCACCCGGGAATGTGTTTCAAAAGTCATCAAGCGGCCTCTCTTCTTCTCAAATAATATCTTGCGCGCAATCCAAAAACGCTTCGCCTCCGTCCAGAGAATCATGCCCGAAGAAAATCGAAGACAGGCGTTTCTGCTTAAAGGCGCCATTCCTATCCTGAACAAAAACGGCACTGCTCCAGGTCAAATTATTCCCCTGGGTAAGAAAACGCTCATTCTATTGCCCGGCCCTCCGCGAGAACTTTTGCCCATGATGAAATTGTCCGTTTTGCCGTATCTGAAGAAGAAGTATCCATCACAGTATTCGGAAACGCTCGTTCTCCATGTCTTCGGTCATGCGGAATCGGAAATCGATGAGCTTATCGCTCCAGTGACGCAAAACAAATGGGACACCAAAATGACTGAGGTTATTTTCGGGATATTGGCTCACAGGTCTATCATCGATGTGAAAGTCACCGTCACAGGGAAACACGCCCCGGCTGGAAAAAAACTGCTGTGGAAAATCCGGCAATCGCTTTATGATCTTTTAGGAAATAAAGTTTATGGAGAGAATGAGGAAACTCTGGAGTCAGTCGTCGGGAGCATACTGAAAAAGAAGAATCTTGTCCTCTCTGTTGCCGAGTCCTGCACGGGCGGAATCCTTGCCGGTAAAATTACTGAGGTCAGTGGCAGTTCGGACTATTTTAAAGAAGGGTTTGTCACCTATAGCAATGAAGCCAAGACGAAGCAATTGGGCGTCAAGAAGGAAACCCTGAACCGCTATGGTGCAGTGAGCGAAGAAACTGCTCGTGAAATGGCGCTGGGATGTCTCAAACGTTCAGGGTCAGATTTGGCTCTTTCTGTGACTGGCATTGCAGGACCCACGGGCGGGACAAAGAATAAACCTGTCGGAACTATCTGTTTTGGGATTGCCCATACAGGCGGAGTGCGTTCGTTTACAAAAATGCTTTTTGGGGACCGCGGACAAATCCGGGAACGGGCGGCTTTAACGGCTTTAAATGCCTTGCGGACAAGCCTGCAAGAATTTAAACAATAAAATATTTTGCTTCGGGGTGGTGGACGACGATGGCAGAGGTGGACTGTTCCGGTTCCAGCTGAAATTCTTCCGACAATTTAATCCCAATTTTATCCGCGGGCAAAATTTTAAAGAGTTTTTCCTGGTCTTCCAGGTTGGGGCAAGCCGGATAACCAAAGCTGTAGCGAGAACCGCGGTATTTCTGATGAAAGAGGTCCTCAACGGCGGCGCCATCCTCCGACGAGACATTCCAATCCTTCCGAATCATCTTATGAACAAGTTCAGCCAAGGCTTCCGTCGTCTCGACTGAGATGCCGTGCAGATAAAGATAATCCGTATATTTGTTGGCCTTGAAAAGCTGTTGCTCCACTTCCGTCGCCCTGGACCCCACCGTCGCAATTTGGAAGGACACCACATCCGTCTCCCCGCTGTCTTTGGACCTGAAAAAATCTGAGATGCAGTGGAACGGAGGTTTCTGCTGTCTCGGAAACGCAAAACACGTGACTTCATTCTTTTTGTTTTCGTCTAAAATGATGAGATTGTTGCCTTCAGAATAACACGGATAATAGCCGTAAATCACTCGGGGCTCAAGGATTTTTTCCCTCACGCATTTCTCCTGCATTTCCTTGAACAAGGGTTCGACTTTTTCTCTTGCGATCTTTTGATAATCTTCTTCCGAAAGTCCCGCCTGCTTGAACTGCCACTGGCCTTTGAAGAGCGCTGTTTTATTGATATATGGAAAAATCTGAGTCAGTGGAATGTTTTTCAGGATTTTATATCCCCAGAACGGGGGAGTGGGAACAGGATTCTTCGCCGAAACCGAGGACCTTTTGGGGACCTGAAGCGCGGGGGCCGAATTTTCCGCTGACTTTTGCTGAGGCCGTGCGACTGGCTTCACCGACAGGTGAGAGCCACCATTTGAGCCGCCGTTGCCCTGAGTCAACTCGTTCATCACATGCAGGCCTGAAAACGCGTCTTGCCCATAATATACTTTACCGTTATAAACATTCGTTAAATCTTCGTCGACATATTTTCGATTGAGCGCGGCTCCCCCGCAGATGACAGGAACCGTGATCCCCCGGCGCGTCATTTCCTGAAGGTCTTCTTTCATAATGAGAGTGGATTTCACCAGCAGTCCGGACAGGCCGATGGCGTCTGCTTTATGTTCTTCAAAAGCGGCCAGTATGGTTTCAATGGGCTGTTTGATTCCAAGGTTATAGACTTTATATCCGTTGTTGGTGAGGATTATGTCGACGAGATTCTTTCCGATGTCGTGAACATCCCCTTTGACGGTGGCAAGCACAATTTTGCCTTTCTCGCTTCCTTCGACTTTCTCCATGTGAGGTTCAAGATAAGCCACCGCTTTCTTCATAACTTCGGCCGACTGAAGCACGAAAGGCAGCTGCATTTTGCCCGCACCAAAAAGTTCTCCCACCACTTTCATGCCATCCATCAGGTGAATGTTGATGATCTCAAGGGGTTTATATTTCTGAAGAGCCAATTCCAAATCACCGTCAAGGCCGTCTCTGTTTCCATCAATGATCCGGTGCTTGAGCCGCTCTTCAAGAGGACGGGTTGATGCCGCGACAACTTCCTTCTTGATATGTCCCTTTCTCTTCTCAAAATGAGCGATGAAAGCATGGAGAGGATCTGTTCCGTCCTTGGATTCATTGAACACAAGCTTGCGCGTGATTTCCCGGGTCTCTTCGTCAATTTTATATAAGGGAATAATTTTGGAAGCGTGCACGATCGCGGAATCCAGCCCCGCTTCGATGGCATAGTGGAGGAAAACGCTGTTCAGGACATGGCGAGATTCCGCCTCAAGCCCGAAAGAAATGTTGGACAAACCTAAAATGGTTTTTACTTTTGGCAGCCTCTTTTTGATTTCGCGTATGGCTTCAATGGTTTCAATGCCTGCATTCCGAAATTCCGAATCACCGCTTCCGAGCGTGAAAGTCAAAGTGTCAAAAAATAAATCTTCGCCCTTGATGCCGTATTTTTCCGTGGCAAGTTTATAGATCCGCTCCGCGATCTCCACTTTTTTGGTGCGGTCTTTGGCCATTCCCTTTTCGTCGATGGTGAGAGCCACCAGAGCCGCTCCATAGCGTTTCGCCATGGGACAAATCTTCTTCATTCTCTCTTCGCCGTCTTCGAGATTGATCGAATTGATCACGGCTTTGCCGCTGATCCGCTTCAACGCCTCTTCAATCACCGGAGCTTCCGTTGAATCCACCATAATGGGGACGGTCACCTGCTGGTTGAGCCGGCTGATCACTTCAATCGTGTCTTTGATTTCGTCCCGGCCGACATAAGCGCAGCAGACGTCAATCATGTGGGACCCTTCGGAAACCGCTTCCTTGCCCATGGCCACGATGCCGTCATAATCTTCTTTTTCTAAAAGCTGTTTAAACTTTTTACTCCCGTTGGCGTTCGTCCGCTCGCCGACCATCATCGGCGGAGGTTCCTGCTTATAAGTCACGGCCTGGTATAAACTTGCCGCTGACGGCTCCAACAAAATCTCTCGCTTCTTGGGTGAAAGTGAACCAACGCGCTTCACCACTTCCGCCAAATGTTCCGGCGTTGTCCCGCAGCAGCCGCCCACGACATTGACGCCAAGTTCTTTAACGAACATTTCGTGATAATCGCCAAGTTCTTTGGGCGTGAGCTTATAATGAGCATGTCCGCCGACGTTTTCGGGAAGCCCGGCGTTCGGAAGGACAGAGACAGGCACACAGGAATTGCTCGTCAGATATTTTACGTTCTCCACCATTTCCTTGGGGCCGGTTGCGCAGTTCATGCCGATGATGTCGATGGGCATCATTTCCAAAGCTGTGTAGGCCGCGCCGATTTCAGTTCCCAGGAGCATGGTTCCGAAAGCTTCGACGGTGACCTGGGTCATGATGGGCACGCGATGTCCCGTTTTATTCATGACGTCATTGGCCGCGATCACAGCAATTTTTGTCTGAAGAATGTCCTGGCAAGTTTCGATAAGGAGAGCGTCCACTCCGCCTTCGAGGAGGCCTGTCACTTGTTCAAAATAGGCCTCATACATGGGATCAAATGAAATGTGTCCGAGCGTGGGGAGCTTTGTGGTGGGACCGATGGAGCCAATGACAAATCTGGGCTTTTCAGGCGTGTGATATTTTTGAGCGACTTTCCTGGCCAGCTCAGCAGCTTTCCGGTTCAGCTCAACCGCCTTGTCCTGCAAATCATATTCCGCGAGCACAATGCGGCTCGACCCAAAAGTGTCCGTCTCAACCGCGTCGCAGCCCACTTTAAAAAACGAATCATGAACTTTTTCTATCGCTTCCGGCTTGGTGAGGATGAGATATTCATTGCATCCGTCTTTGCCGCCGAAATCTTCAGGCGTCAGGTTTTGGGTCTGCAAATTGGTCCCCATCGCCCCGTCCATCACGATGATTTTTTTGGCGAGCGTTTCTAGAAAAAGACTTTTCATGCCGAAACCTCTTTCACATTCCATTCAAAGAGGGCCAGGAGAAGCGCACCCATAAAAATGGAGGAGTCCGCGATGTTGAAGGCGGGCCAATGGTGAGAGCCCGCATAAAAATCCAGAAAATCCGTAACACTCCCCTGCGTGATCCGGTCATAAAGGTTTCCAAGAGCGCCGCCCACAATCAAGGAAAATGCAACCCGAGTTTTCAATCCGCTCTCTTTCGATTTACGGGCGATAAAAAAAAGTCCAATCAGGATGGCGACGGAAAGTCCTATGAAAAATTTATTCTGATTCTGCCCCATTCCAAAGGCAGCTCCGGTGTTCTCGAGATGGGTCAGATTAAAAAATGGAAGGACCGGGTGGGACTCTCCGTAAAACATGTGGCTTTTAATGAGAACTTTTGTGATCCTGTCGAAGAAAAAAATGGAAAGCATCGTGAGGAGCGGAACGAATTTCAGGAAAATCATCCGATCATGGACGTGCAGCGGGAACATATTTCAGGATGCGTTTCATTTTTGCCGACTGTGGTTTCATATCTCCAGCACCGGACGCATTTTTGTCCGTCAGCCTTCAAAACTTCAATCTGCAGAGGCCCTGAACCGTTTTTGATTTCGACCTGCGACACGAGGAACACGGGAGCAAGATCTATTTTTATGTTGCTGAGAGTTTCCTTCTCAGGCCCCTCGCCTCCGTGATAAATAACCTTTGCTTCCAGAGAGCTCCCGATCAATCCGCCTTTGCGGGCTGTCTCGAGCGAAAGGTTCGTTTTCTCACGGACCTTGAGAATCTGCTGCCACTTGGATTCCAGCGGCTCGTTTTGCCATTCGGAGGGAAGTTCGGGATATTTGGAAAGAAACACGCTCTCTTCGCTCCAAAGATTGTCTTCTTTACCCAACTGCCAGGTCTCTTCCGTCGTAAACGACAGCACGGGAGCCAGGAGAGGCAGAAGCGCTGTCAGCATGTGATAAAGCACCGTCTGGGCGCTCCGTCTCTCAAGGGACTCCTTCTTGAAAGTATAGAGACGGTCTTTCAGAACATCAAAATAAAACGAGGAACAGTCGGAACCGCAAAACTCGATCATGGCCACGACCACGCGGTGAAATTCATATTGGTCATATGCTTTCTTTGAGTTCTCAACTGCGCGATAAAGCCGGCTCATGGCCCAGCGGTCCACCTCAGTCATGTCCTCAATCTTCACACTGTCCTTTGCATAATCAAAACCATGCACATTCCCGATCAGATAACGGATCGTGTTGCGAATTTTTCTATAGTTTTCAGCGACACCTTTGAGAATGTCTTTAGACGCCCGGATATCTTCACGATAATCTGAAGAAGCCACCCACAACCGCAAAATGTCCGCGCCATACTCTTTCAGGATGTCTTGCGGGGCAATCACATTCCCGACGGACTTGGACATTTTTTTGCCGTCGCCGCCGACGATAAACCCGTGGGTCAAAACGCTGTGATAGGGCGCGCGGCCATGAAGGGCGACAGACGGAATCAGAGAGCTTTGAAACCATCCGCGATGCTGGTCCGAACCTTCAAGATAAAGAGACGCGGGCCATTCCAAGGCGCTGTTCCAAACTTCTCCCATGATTGTTTTGGTGTGCTCTCCCTTCAAAACCGCTTCGTGCGAAACTCCGGAATCAAACCAGACATCAAGAATATCCGTTTCCTTGACGAATTTCGTGCCTGTGCACTTTTCGCACTTGAATGGCGCGTGGTTCTTGAGAAAATATTCCGGCTCTTCGCGGAACCATACATCCGAACCTTCGAGCCCAACAATTTCCTCCACCATCCCGACAGCCTGGTCATCCAGAAGCGGCGTGCGGCATTTTTCACAATAAAAAATCGGGATCGGAGTGCCCCACAATCTTTGACGCGACAAGCACCAGTCGGGCCTCTGCTCAATCATGCCTTTGATTCTGTTTTTTCCATAGCCAGGAATCCAATGCACATTCTCAATTTCGCCCAAAAGCTTTTTGCGCAAATCTTCGTGCTCGACATTGAGGAACCACTGGTTCGTAGCACGGAAAATAACGGGGTTTTTGCACCGCCAGCAGTGGGGATAGGAGTGGCGGATTTTTTCCTGAAAAACGAGCGCGCCGGACGCCTGCAAAATTTCTTTTATTTTATCGTTGCCTTTCGAGAGGACAAAAAGACCCTTGAGATCGTCATATCCGACCTCATCAGTATATTTTCCGCCGTCGTTCACAGGAGAAAGGATGGGCAGATTGTTAATGCGGTGACCCACAACATAGTCCACTTCTCCGTGCCCTGGCGCGATGTGCACGATTCCGGTTCCCTCTTCCTGCGACACTTCCTCGCTCAAAATTGCTTTGCCCGTCTCCAGGTTTCCGCTTTTCGGAAAAAGCCTGTCATAGGCCTGACTTTCAAATGACTTGCCCTTTACGGTTTCCTTGATCGCATAATCATTTGAAGAAAGTTTGAGTTTTCCCTCGAGCAAGTTCGGGACCAGCCCCTTCAACAAGACCCATTCTTCCCCCGTATTTTTAACGGACACAACCGCATAATCCAAATCCGGATGCAGCATCACGCCGACATTGGCCGGCAAGGTCCAGGGAGTGGTGGTCCAGATGACAAAATATTTATTGTCTTTAATCTTAAATTTAACAAAGACCGCCGACGATTCCTTGTCTTCGTATTCAACTTCGGCTTCGGCCAAAGCGGTTTCACAGGACGCGCACCACTGCACGGGCTTGAGGCTCCTATAAACATAATTCTTGAGCAGGAGTTCCCGGAAAATTTTGAGGATGACCGTTTCATATCCCGGAGCCAGGGTCAGATATGGGTTCTCCCAGTCGCCAAAAATCCCAAGGCGCTTGAACTCTTCTTTCTGAATCTGAACAAAATCCATCGCGAACTTGGCGGCTTTCTTGCGGAAATCGAGACGGTCCACTGTGTGCTTGTTGGCCTTCAGTTCCTTCATGAGCGCATGCTCGATGGGAAGCCCATGACAGTCCCAGCCCGGAACATAAGGCGAATCATATCCCGCAAGCGATCGATATTTAACGATCATGTCTTTCAAGATCTTGTTGAGAGCGTGGCCGATGTGGATGTGCCCGTTCGCATAAGGCGGCCCGTCGTGGAGGACAAACTTTTTCTTGCCCTTATTTTTAGCGGAAATCTTTTCGTAAATTTTATTTTTGGCCCAAAAATCGATGAAAAGCGGTTCCCGTTTTGGCAGGTCCGCTTTCATGGGGAAAGAAGTTTTGGGTAAGTTTACGGTATCGGAATAATTCATTTTGGAAAAAGATTAAATCGACGAGAGAGCGGCTTGTTTCTGAGCTGCGGGCCGAAAAAGCTGGGCGATCGTCTCGAGAGAGGGCGGACGCGCCACTCCCTTTTCCGTGATGACCGCAGTCACCAATTCGCGCGGCGTGACGTCGAAAGCCGGATGACGCGCAACCGCTCCTGCTGGCGCAATGGAGAAATTCTTGATGTGAGTCACTTCCCGCACGGAACGCTCTTCAATGGGAATGTCTTCGCCGCGTTTCATTTTCAAATCAATGGTGCTCGTGGGCGCTGCGGCATAAAAAGGAATCCCGTGATGTTTGCAGAGGACAGCCACACCATAAGTCCCGATCTTGTTGGCGACGTCGCCCTGAGCTGAAATCCTGTCAGAACCCACGATGGCCGCGTCCACTTTTTCTGTTTTCATGATGTGGGCCGCCATGTTGTCGGTGATAAGCTCATAGGGAATGCCGTCTTTGGACAGTTCCCAGGCGGTCAGGCGCGCGCCCTGAAGATAAGGCCGGGTTTCGTCCACCAAAACTTTTTTTATTTTGCCCAGCTGATATGCGGTGCGGATCACGCCGAGAGCCGTGCCCCAGCCGGAAGTGGCGAGACTGCCCGTGTTGCAATGAGTGAGGATGACGGCGTTGTTGGGGAAGAGCGCTGCGCCCAGTTTTCCCATGTGAAAATTGGCCGCGAGATCCTCATCAAAAATCCTGACCGCTTCGTCTTCCAGATTCTTTTGAATTTTTTGGACAGAATCTTTGCCGCTGCCGGCTTGAGCCAACGCCAAGGCTAAAAAACCCATCATTCGCTCCAGAGCCCAGAAGAGATTGACAGCGGTGGGGCGGGTTTTCGCGAGAGTCTCTTTGGCTTGAACAACATAAGCAAGCAAGGCGTCCGGCGAATTGAATTTTTTCTCCACTGCGGCCAGGGCCAAGCCATAAGCCGCCACGCAGCCGATCGCAGGCGCGCCGCGAACATTCATGTCCTTGATGCAGGCCGCCACTTGTTTATGGTTGACGCAAGGGATCCACTTCTCCTTGTTGGGAAGGAGGAGCTGATCGAGGACAAAAAGCTTTTTTTTGGGCTTGGAAACCCAGCGAAAAGCGCGGACAGAATCTTTCAGTTTATGCACGAAGTTGGATGGGTCAAGGTTACGGAATGGACTCCATCACATATCGAAGTTCTTCTTCGGGGCGGCCTTCGATTTCAACGGTCTTTTCCCGTCCTTTTTCTCCGCGGACAATTTTCACTGATCTCGGGCGAACTTCGAAGAAGTCGGCGAGGAAACGGCAGAGCTCGTTGTTTGCTCTCCCGTCGATGGCGGGCGCGGCCACTTTCAGGCGCACCGTGCTTCCCACTCTCCCGACAACGTCGTTTTCTTTCGCGTTTGGAATCACTCTCACTCGGATGATCATCTTTGTAATTGCCTCCAGTTGCGAGTTTTGTTAAATCTGTCTCAACTCTTTGGACCTTTGCGAAGCCTTCTGAACCGCTCCCACAAAAATCTCCTGCCACTCGTTTTCCTGCATGTGCCTGAGAGCCGCTTCCGTGGTGCCTCCGGGAGAAGTCACCCTCCGTCTCAACTCCGACGGCTCAACCTGGCTCTCCAGCATCTTCGCGGCGCCTAAAATTGTTTGCCTGATCAAAATGTCTGCGGCCTTTTTGTCCAACCCTTCTGATTCCGCGGCCTTCGCAAAACTTTCAGCGAGATAAAACACATAGGCCGGACCCGACCCTGAAACCGCCGTCACAGCGTCAAAATCTTTTTCTGCCGACAACACCGTTTTGCCGACGCCCGAAAAAAACTTGAGAACAAATTTAACTTGAGCGGGCCTGGCATGTTTCCCCCCGCAAACCGCGCTGGCCCCAAGCCCCACCATCGCCGGGGTGTTCGGCATCACGCGCACAACGGAAATTTTGTTTCCGTCAAAAATCTTTTCTATCTTTTCCGTCGTGATCCCGGCCGCAATTGAAACGAGGCATTGCTTTTTCGAAACTGAATCTCTGATGCCGTTTAAAAGCTCCGTCATCTGCTGGGGTTTCACGCAGAGAAAAATGAAATCAGCGCCCTTCACGGACTCCGCCGCCGTCTTCGCAATTTTCACGCCCGACTTCCTGAGCCCTTTTATGATCGCCGGATTGATGTCAAAGACCGAAATCTGGGAGGGCTTCGCAACCTTCGACTTGACCGCGCCCTGAATGAGGGCGTTCCCCATGTTGCCCGCGCCCAAAAAAGCTATTTTCATTTATGCCTTAACGCTCGCCAAAGATGGCTCTGCCGATCCTCACCATCGTGGATCCTTCTTCGACGGCAACTTCATAATCTCCTGACATGCCCATCGACAGATGTTCCAGGCCCAGCTTCTCAAAAATTTTTCTCGCCTTCTTAAAATATGGCCTGGCGTCTTCCTGAGAATCAAAAAAGGGGGCCATGGTCATGATCCCCCCGATCTGAACGCTTTTATATTTGTCTGCTTCTTCCAAAAATTTATCCAGATCCGCCTCCGGCAACCCCGTCTTGGTGTTTTCTCCGGAAACTTTGATTTCCACAAAACACTTCTGAATTTTTCCCAGTTCCGCGGCTTTCCTGTTTATAAATCCAAGGAGTTTCAAGGAATCCACGGATTGGATCACGTCGAAAATTTCAACCGCCTTCCCGACCTTGTTCGTCTGAAGGTGCCCGATCATGTGACACTGAGCGCTCGATTTCGCCCGGACCTGAGGGACCTTCAAAAGCGCTTCCTGAACATAAGACTCGGCGATGTCTCTCACGCCGCACGAAAGGGCCTCAGCGATGCGTTCAGCGGAAACCTTTTTTGTCACGGCAACCAGCGTAATCTCTTTTGGATTACGGCCTGCTCGAAGCGCGGCCCGTTCAATGCTTTTCTGAACTGCCGCCAGGTTTGCCTGGATCATTGGGAATTCGGTATTATACCATTTTCCCTGGACAAAGAGAAACCCCGCCCCAGATGGCTTTTCGGCCTTCCGGAGCGGGGTTTTTGCTGACTTTTATCTGTTGCTCAATACTCCGGAGAGGGCATGGCCGGCATTTTTTCCTTTTTCTCAGGAATGTCTGCGACCAGCACTTCGGTGGTGAGCAGGAGGCTCGCGATCGAAGCCGCGTTTTGAAGCGCGGTCCGAGTCACTTTGACGGGGTCGATGACGCCCGCTTTCACGAGGTCCACAAACTCGCCCGTGTCGGCGTTCAAGCCGAAGTTGGGGTTGTTCGAGTTTCTCACCTTGTCGATGGCGATGGAGCCGTCGAGGCCGGCGTTTTCCGCGATCACGCGGACGGGCTCTTCGAGGGCGTTCTGGATGATTTTGACTCCGACTTGCTCGTCGGCGTCTTCCACTTTAAGTTTCTTCAAGACTTCGGAAGCGCGCAGGAGAGCCACGCCGCCGCCCACCACGATGCCTTCTTCAACTCCGGCTTTCGTCGCGTGCATGGCGTCTTCAACCTTGAACTTCTTGGTCTTCATTTCAGTTTCAGTGGCCGCTCCGACTTCGATGACGGCGACGCCGCCGGAAAGCTTGGCGAGCCTTTCCTGGAGCTTCTCTTTGTCATAATCCGAAGTGGTGGCTTCAATTTGTTTGCGGATCGTGCTGATGCGGCCTTCGATGTCCTTCTTCTTTCCGTCTCCGCCGACGATGGTGGTGTTTTCCTTGTCGATGACGACTCTCTTGGCCTTGCCGAGCATTTCGATTCCGGCTTTCTCGAGCTTGAGTCCCAATTCTTCCGAGATGACGGACCCGCCGGTGAGGGTGGCGATGTCTTGGAGCATCTCTTTGCGCCTGTCTCCGAATCCGGGAGCTTTGACTGCCGCGCAGCGGAGCCGGCCCTGGAGGCGGTTCACGACGAGCGTGGCGAGAGCTTCGCCTTCCACTTCTTCGGCGATCAGGAGGAACGGTTTTCCGGTTTCCGCGATCTTCTGGAGCACGGGGAGGAGGTCCGGCATGGCCGAAACTTTCTTGTCCGTGATGATGACATACGCGTCTTCCAAGATGGCTTCCATTCTGTCCGCGTCCGTGACAAAATAAGGAGAAACGAACCCGCGGTCAAACTGCATGCCTTCCACGACTTCAAGCGTGGTCTCGGCGGATTTGCCCTCTTCAACGGTGATGACGCCGTCTTTGCCGACTTTCAGGATCGCGTCCGTGATCTTCTCGGCAATGATCTGGTCATTGGCGGAGATGTGGGCGATTTGATAAATTTCTTCGCGCGCTTTGTCTTTCTGCTCAATCTTGATGATGGTGCGCATCCGCTTGAGCTCTTCGACGACGGCGGTGACAGCCTTGTCGATGCCGCGCTTGATGTGCATGGCGTTTGCGCCGGCAGTGATGTTCCGGTATCCTTCATTGATGATCGCTTGGGCCAGGACGCAGGCTGTGGTGGTTCCGTCGCCGGTCACGTCGTTCGTCTTGGATGAAACTTCGCGAACGAGTTGAGCGCCCATGTTTTCGAACGCGTCTTCCAGCTCAATGTCCTTCGCGATGGTGACGCCGTCATTGGTGACGGTGGGGGACCCGAACTTCTTGTCGAGCACGACATAGCGGCCCTTGGGTCCGAGCGTGGCTTTCACCGCGTTCGCGAGCTTGTCCACTCCGATCTTTGCCTGTTTGCGAGCTTCGTCTCCGAATATAATTTGTTTTGCCATTTTATTTTCTCCTTACTGACCTTTTTCCTTATATGATGCCCAGGATATCGTCCTGGTGCATGATCAAATATTCCGCGTCTTCGATTTTGATTTCAGTGCCGGAATATTTCCCGTAAAGAACCTTGTCGCCGACTTTGACTTCCATGGGGATGAGTTTTCCCTGTTCGTCGCGCTTGCCGGGTCCGGCCGCCACGATTTCGCCTTCTTGAGGCTTTTCCTTGGCTGTGTCGGGAATGATGATTCCGCCTTTCTTTTCCAATTCCTTGTCCAACGGCTTAACCAAAACTCTGTCTGAGAGCGGCTTAAGCTTCTTGAGTGTTGCGGTTGCTGACATTGTGTACCTCCTGCGTGGATTTAACTTATTTTAAATTAGCACTTCGTATGTCCGACTGCTAAGATCGAGGGAATAAAAAATAGAGCCCTATCCTAGCACTCTATTGGGACGAGTGCTATTATATCGCTTATCCAGTTTGAATGTCAAGTCTCCATGCAAATATTTCCAGGATAAGTTCTATAATTATAAAATGATGCGTCGCTGGACAAAAAAGTTTTCCGAAAAAGTTCCCAAGATTTCCGTCGTAGTTTCCGTCTATAATAAACCCCGCGAGGTGGAGATGGTGCTGGAAGGATATCTGCGGCAGTCCGTCTTAAAGAACGATCCCCAGGCTTTTGAGCTCATCCTTGCCGACGACGGGTCCAACTCTGACATCGAATCGCTTTGCCACAGGTTTTCCGAAGACGCTCCGTTTCCGTTTACATTTTTGTGGCAGAAAGACCAGGGTTGGGGCAAACCGCGCATGCTGAACTGGGCCATCCACGAGGCGCGGGCAGAAAGGATCGTGTTTACGGATGGAGACTGCATCCCCCACAGCCGGTTCATTGAATCGCATATCGAGTCGTCAGAAGAAGGTTCTGTGCTTTGCGGCAGGAGAGTGGACCTCATGCAGAAAATCACCCCGACATTATCGATTCACGATGTGCGATCCGGGCTCTTCGATTCAAGATTATGGCTCTCAGGCACGATTTTGAGGGACGATGTGGATTTTGGGACCCAGGGGTTTTATCTGCCCAAGCCGATCACGAATTTGATTTATGGTTTTACGCGCAAACCCACGCTTTTGGGGTCAAACTTTTCCATTTATAAAAAACACCTTGTTGACCTGAACGGTTTCGACGAGAGTTTCACGGTTCCGGGCATCGGGGAAGACACGGACATGCAGAGGCGCTTTGAGCTGGCGGGATTAAAAATAAATTGGATCACCTATCGCGCAATCCAATTCCACCTCTGGCACAAGCTGACCTCCGTCGGAGAAACAGCGCACAAAATTTTTGAAGATCTCAAGGCCGCCAAAAACACGCGCGCCGTCAAAGGACTTAAAGAGTTTCTCGCCTCTTCCAAACTTCCTTCTGAATAAATCCGGCCAGTTCCAGATTCCCAGTCCAGTTTAAAGCCGCCGCGCTGAAAAGCGGGAGCCGTTCAGGCGGATACTGCAGAATTTCTTCCTTCGTGAATCCCAGCCCCGTGTTCACGGGATCTTTTTCCGCAAGCTCAAAGCCGCCGTGAATGTAAGGAACGACCGGAAGGGAACAGCAGAGGCGCCAAACTTGTTTCGCGAAATCCAAATCCCGCCTCGCCGCGCATCTCGGCGTGTCATGAGTTTCAGGCGTGCCGAAAAACGGAAGCGGCAGACCTTCTTCAGAACACCTTTTTATAAATTCCGCCGTTTTATCGGGATTATAAATATCGATCCAAAAATATCCGACGGAAATGTTATATCCGCTCTCTCGGCTTTCTTTGTCAGGCGAAAAACTCTCTTCCCAAAAAGCAAAATTGCGATTGATTTCTCTCGCGCGTTTCTCCATTGTTAAAAAAAGTTCTTTCGGCAGAGCGTGACCCATGTCGATCATGACGCCGTCGATCAAAAACTCTTCCTGATAATAAGGAATGATCCCTTCAATCTCTTTCCAGAGGTCCATTTTCGCGTTCGTCCTCCGAGCCAGAGCCGTGTCATACATGCGCACTGTGTTGTATCCGATATAATTGAAATCCGGGTGCTCATATAGCTTGAGATAAGTCACATCGCCCCAGGGCGGCTGGTTGTCGTCGGGCGGCCAGTCCGCGAAGGCCCCGGGAATTCTCACGCGCGTGCCGTCGCCAAGTGTCCCGATCCATCGAACGCCCTCTTTATGCACCGTTTCAGGTTTGGGAGGAACTGTAAACATATCACGATATATTTGGGGAGGCGGAATGGTTTGGTCAAAGTTTTTCGCCTTATGACGCTCCAGAATTTCCTTAAGAGTCTGCTCATCGAAAATCGGAGAACCATAAAGATTGGGATCAGGGCTCCCCACCGGTCGGTCCAGAACTGAATCTTTGATCCAATAAAACCAATCGGGATGTTTCTGGGCCCAATCACTATCTTTGGACGCCGTCCTGAAAACGAATTCGAGGACCACGGCCATGCCCAAATGATGAGCCGCTTCCATGAAGGCCTTAAATTCCTTTTCAACGCCGAAACCATAAAAAGGCTCGCATAAAAAATCGTCCAGCTCATAGGGATTGCGGATGGCATAATTTGAGCCGAGATTGCCTTTCATGCCGTCAACGCCGTGCGTGGTGACGGGCAGAAGGTGGATCGTGTCGACGCCGAGAGCTTTGATATAGGGCAGGAGCGCGATGGATTTTAAAAATGTGCCTGTTTCCCGAAACCCTTCGCCGTTCAGGGGGAGGTCCAGAATTCCATTTTGGTTATGGTCAAACGCGGTTCCAAGACGAACGAAGAGATTGTATACGACCGATTTTTGGGACCAGTTTCCCCCCTGGCCTTTTTGCGTGACAGACGGAACCGGAGGCGATGAAAGAATATTTTCGACGGCGTTCAGGAAAAACTGATGAGGATTGACGGCAACGGGTTCGCAGATTTCATCAAAATTGGGTTTGATCCAGACGGAAGGCACGGCGTATCCGGGCGACTTGCCGGACTTGAGGTGCTTTTGAAAAATTTCTTTGAATTTATCGAGGGTCGGAGTGCGGGTCAAAATATTCTGCGGGACGTTTTTCTGTGGGAGTCGGAGAGTTTGTAATATTCCTTCGCGTTCCAGTGAATGTGTTCGACTTCTTCGGGTTTAAGAAGCCGCGCCACTTTTCCGGGCACGCCCAGAACCATCGAGTTCGCGGGGATTTTCGTGCGGGGAGAAACCACGGCGCCCGCGCCAATGATGCAGTGAGTCCCAATTTCCGCATGATCTAAAACAATGCTCCCCATCCCCACGATGCAGTCGTCCTGCACCTTGCACCCGTGAAGGACCACCGAGTGCCCGACGGAAATGCGTTTGCCCATGATCGTGGGCGCGCCCTCATTGGCGTGAATCACGGTGTTGTCCTGGATGTTGGTGCCTTCGCCGATCACGATTTCGTCCACGTCGCCCCGGAGCACGCACATGGGCCAGACGGAGGCGTCTTTTTCGATGGTGACCCGCCCGATGATCTCGGCGGTTTCATGGATGAAAGCGGAAGGGTGAATCTTGGGTTTGTGCCCGTTCCACTCTCGGATCATGTTTTATTTCTTATAAAACTGCTTGATGTGGCCCGCGATTTTTTTGATCTCGGACTCTTTGAGCTCGGGATACATGGGGAGGGACAAAATTTCTTCCGCCATCTTTTCTGCGACGGGGAAATCGCCTTTTTTATACCCCAAATCCGCAAAAGATTTCTGCAGGTGAAGGGGGATGGGATAATGCACGCCCGTGGCCACGCCGTTTTTCTTCAGGTGTTCGGCAAGCGCGTCGCGGTTGGGGACGCGGATGGCATAAACATGGCGGACGGGTTCGGTGAAAGGGCTGATTTTGATGGTGCGGACCCCGATCTGGGAAAGGAGTTTGTCGTAAAGGTCCGCGTTTTTCCTGCGCGCCGCGTTCCACTTGGCGAGCTTCTTGAGCTTGACACGCAAGATGGCGGCCTGAATGGTGTCGAGCCTGCGGTTGAAACCCAAAATCGAGTGCTCATATTTCGCCGTGCGGCCATAGTCCCGCAAAAGCTTGAGTTTGTCCGCAATCTCTTCGCTGTTGGTGATGATCGCTCCGCCGTCGCCATAAGCCCCGAGGTTTTTGCCGGGATAAAAGCTGAAACAGCCCATGATGCCCACGCTGCCGGCCGTTTTCCAGCCGACATTTTCCATCTTATATTTCGCGCCGTGCGACTGCGCCGTGTCTTCGATCAAATAAAGGTTGTGGCGCTTGGCGAAACTGACGATTTTGCTCATGTCCACAGGCTGCCCAAACAAATGCACGGGGATGATCGCCTTCGTTTTAGGCGTGACGGCTTTCTCGAGCCCTTCAGGGTCCATGTTGCCGGTTTCGTCGTCCACATCCACGAAAACAGGCTTTGCGCCGACGGACGCCACAGCGGAGGCCGTGGCATAAAATGTGAAGCAAGGGACAATCACTTCGTCGCCCTGTTTGATGCCGAGCGCGTGCAGGGCCAGCTCAAGCGCGCCGGTGCCGGAATCCACGCCCACAGCGAACTTTGAAGTGCAGAACTGCGCGAACTCCTTCTCAAATTGCCGAAGATCTTCCCCCATGATGAAATCGGTGTTGTTGACGACGCCCCGGATGGCCGCGTCGACATCTTTCTTGATGGTTTTGTATTGTTTTTTAAGGTCTACGAGTTGTATCACAAATTCTCCCCTTTCTGGTATGGAATCTGCAAATTATATCAGAAATGGATGAACGGCGCTATGCAGCTTTACGGTGATGGGTCGGCTTTATTTCTGGAATAACCCCAATTCTTAACCCGAAAACTCTGAGAACGCTTTCCAGACTCTGGATTCTTGGGTTGCCATGTGATGAAAGCATTTGGTATAGGTTGGCTCGGTTTAATTTAGTCAGGCGGGAAAGCTTTGAGAACCCATGCTGGGCTTCCGCAACATCACGCAGAGCTTCCAACAACAGGGTGATGTCCCCCTCTTCGAGAACGGCGTTTAAATATTCAGCGGCTTCGACCGGGTCTCTTAAAGCTTTGATCAAACTTTCCCTAAATGATTTTGTCTTTTTCATTGAAGTTTTGTCATTATGAGCGATATTGTATAGAGTTTTTTCTCGCCATCTAGGCAATTGTATTATATAACATACATACTGACTCTTTATTTTTATTAAAATTATTTGTTGACTTATACTTGTAGTATAACCTATAATAGCTTTGGGCTAATCAGCCCAGGTTCTTTGACAGCAGGATCATTATGTTAATACTTCCTTGAGATCGGGATAGAGAAATCTGTCTCTCCTTTCCTGCGGCTAAGATTGCATTCTTCATTTGCCTTACCAATTCACATTATTGTGTCTTGTCTAAGAAGCGATATAAGAATCATCATAGATTTGCAGGAAATATATAGCAGTGCAATGCATTGCTTCTGCCGGAGACTCAGTGTGGTTACACACGTAACCCGTGAGCCGAGCACAATAAAGAACCTAAGGAGGTTAAATGCAACATAATAATAAAGTAGTTAGTATACCTGCTGTAGTCGTGGTTGAAACTGTAGTAATTCTCACAATTGCTGCAAAAGATAAGCGACATAGTGCTCGACTCAGACATAAAATGAGGGCTCTTTCAAGAAAGCTTGCTGTGACGCTTTCTTCGGAATCCAGCGGAGTGATTACGGTTCGTAGTGCCTTATTGTTAAAAGTATTACGAATTTTGGCAATCTCTCTAGGTTTTATGGAACGTTTGTATAAGTTTCATAAACTGTTTAATGTTATTAATGGTTAAAACAGACTAAAGTCTCCTTGCTTTTATTTATGATGAACTTTGGCAAAGTAATTAAAAAATACAGAATGGACGCAAACCTAAGCCAGGTGACGCTATCCAAACGCCTAAAAGTTCAATCAACGTACATTTCAGCCATAGAGAATGGGAAAAAAGAACCTAGCCTAAACTTATTAAAAAAGATAGCAAAAGCATTTCACATCAGACCCGAAATCCTTTTTTGGGAAGCCATTGAAATTACATCAAAGGTTAAAAGCGAAGATAGAAAAACAATTGAATTGGCCAAAGTATTGCTCCGGCATTATCTCAAATCTAATTGAACGAAAAATTCCTTACCATATCCACAATAAACGATATTGCATCAATCACTCGAGTTTCACCATTCGAACTTGAAAACATCATTTCCAACCCTTCCAAGCATTATTATTCATTTAAGATAAAAAAACCAAACAACGAATATAGAACTATTACTCCTCCATCAGACATATTAATGAGAATTCAAACCTCATTAAAGGACTATCTGACAGCAAGAATAAATTGGACCAAGTATGTCCACGGTGGCATAAAAAAGCGTAGCATTTTCACAAATGCTCTTCCTCATATCGGCAAAGAAATCGTTGCTAACTTGGACATAGCTGGCTTTTTCCCTAATGTTAATGAAATGCTTGTTCATAACTTATTTCTAAGAGCAGGGTGCACTGACATTACTGCTGAAATGCTTATGCGCCTTACCACTCTTAATAATGGATTGCCACAAGGATCCCCAACGAGCACAATTCTAGGAAATCTTGTTTTAGAACCATTAGATTCTCGTTTTATGGAAATAAGCCGCAAATATGGCTTTAGCTATACACGCTTTATTGACGATCTAACTATTTCTGGATCAGTCAATTTGATGTCCTTTAAAGGCGAATTCTTTCACTTAATCCGCTCTCACGGCTTTGATATAGCCCAAGACAAAGTTAATTTTTGGACTCGAAACCAGCAACAACTTGTGACAAAATTAATTGTTAATGATAAGTTAAGGCCCAGCCATGAATTTATTAGAGAGGTCAAGCGCATGATTCGCGCATCTTGGCCTGAAAATTCTGGCCCATTACTTGTTGCATTAGAAAACAACATGACAACCATTAAACAATTTAAAGCAATGCTTAATGGTAAAATTAGTTTTATTCAAAGTGCAGATAATAAAATTGGTCAACAGCTATACTCATTATTAAGCAAAATCAATTGGAAACAGCCATATTCATTATCTCTATTGAATTAGCTGCTACCTTTTAGCCCTATTGTCACCCCTCTCGGGGTTTGGTAAAATCTCCCTCTATGGCTCAAGTCAAGAAAGTCGTTTTGGCGTATTCCGGCGGGCTGGACACCTCAGTCATCATCCGGTGGCTGATCGAAAACTATCACTGCGAAGTGGTGGCGGCCTGCGTGGATTTGGGCTCGCTTGAAGGCGGCGCAAAATCGTTTGACGAAATAAAACAAAAAGCCATCCGGACCGGCGCTTCCAAATGCTATATCGTGGACGCCAGAAAAGAATTCGCTTCCGATTTCATCTTCCCCGCCGTCAAGGCAAACGCGCTTTACGAAGACAAATATTATCTGGGCACTTCCCTGGCCAGGCCCCTCATTTCCAAACACATCGTCGCCATCGCCAAGAAAGAAAAGGCCGACGCGCTCTCTCACGGCGCCACAGGCAAAGGCAACGACCAGGTCAGATTCGAAATCGGGTTCAGGACGCTCATGCCCGGCGTCAAAATCATCGCGCCCTGGAGAGAGTGGAACATCCGGTCCAGAGAAGACGCCATCGCATACGCCCAAAAATATAACATCCCGATTCCCGTCACGAAATCGAAACCCTATTCGTCGGACGCCAACATGTGGCACATTTCTTATGAAGGCGGCATTTTGGAAGATCCCGCAAACCCATATCCCGAAGAGATTTTTCAGATGACGGTCTCGCCGCAAAAAGCCCCCAACAAGCCCGAGAAAGTGGAGATCGGTTTCGTCAAAGGCGTCCCCGTGTCCGTGAACGGCAAGAAGCTTGCGCCGGACGCCCTCGTGCTCGCCCTCAACAAGATCGGCGGCAGAAACGCCGTCGGGCGGGTGGACATGGTGGAGAACCGGCTGGTCGGCATGAAGTCGCGGGGCGTTTATGAATCCCCCGCCGCGTTTTTGCTTTATGCCGCGCACAGAGATCTCGAGACCATCACGGTGGACCGGGAAACCTATCACTTCAAGAACACTCTTTCAGGCAAGATGGGCGAGATGATTTATAACGGCCTTTGGTACACCACGCTCCGGACCGCCCTTTCCAATTTCATCGACGAGACGCAAAAGTTCGTGACAGGAACCGTCGAGCTCGAGCTTTATAAAGGAAACATCAAAACTCTTTCAAGAAAATCGCCCCACTCGCTTTATTGGGAAAAATTATCAACCTTCGGATATTCCGGCGAACAAATTTATGACCACAAAGACTCCGAAGGCTTCATAAAACTGTTCGGCCTTCCCCACACGGTCGAGTCTCTCCTTCGCCCCAAATAAATTTGATGCAGTCTGATTACATTTCGTCTTTCTCCTTTGACGCGAGGCTGGCGCCTTATGACATCGCGGGTTCCATCGCGCATGTCCAGATGCTTGCCGCCCAAAAAATTATTTCCGCTTCCGACGCAAAAAAAATCATCTCGGGACTGAACGCCATCGAGGACGATCTGGAGAAAGGCAAGAAATTGCCTGCCGCGGAAGACATCCACTTCGCGATTGAACAGGAACTGGTGAAGCGGATCGGTGAAGTGGGCAAGAAAATGCACACGGCCAGGAGCCGGAACGATCAGGTGGCCCTGGACCTCAAACTTTTTACGCGGACGGCAGGCAAACTGCTGGTGCAGAAAATAACCCAAGCCCAAACTGCCATCCTCAACTGCGCTCAAAAGAACCCGCAGGTTTTGATGCCGGGATTCACACATCTTCAGCACGGTCAGCCCATCTTTTTCGCTCACCACATTTTGGCTTATGGCTGGATGCTCCAGAGAGACAAGGAAAGATTCGAGGATCTCCTCAAACGGCTCAACGAAAATCCCCTCGGCGCCTGCGCTTTTGCCGGAACCGCTTTCCCCATCGACAGGGCACAGACATCAAAGCTTCTCAATTTCAAGAAACCCACAGAAAATTCCGTGGACAGCGTTTCCGACAGAGATTTCATCGCCGAATTCATTTTCGCTTGTGCTCTCACCATGACGCACCTCTCGCGGCTCGCCGAAGAAATGGTGATCTGGACCAGTTCAGAATTTGGATATGTGACATTGCCGGACCACCTCACTTCGGGCTCTTCCATCATGCCGCAAAAAAGGAACCCCGACACAGCCGAACTCGTGAGAGGAAAATCTGCCCGGACTCTTGGAAACCTCATTCAAATTTTAACGATATTGAAAAATCTTCCTCTTTCTTATAATCGGGACATGCAGGAAGACAAGCCGCCGCTTTTTGACAGCGCAGACACAACTCTGGCCTCTCTTGAGATTGCCGAAGAAATTTTCGCAGGCCTCAAGGTGAACGCGAAGGCAATGGAAGCGCAATGCAAGAAAGGATTTTTGCTCGCAACAGAACTCGCGGATTATCTTGCGAGAAAAGGCGTTGCGTTCAGAGCCGCGCACACGATTGTGGGCAAGATTGTCAGCGATTTGAGGTCCACTCACGGCCCGGAAAACCTCGAAGATTTGCCCCTCTCCAAACTGAAATCTTATTCCCCCCTCTTCGAGAAAGACATCTATCCATTTTTATCTCCACGTAATAACGCCTCCGCCAAGAATTCTTATGGCGGGACCGGCGCAAAAGCTCTTGCGATTCAGATCAAGAACCTAAAAAAACTTCTAAAATGACTTGGCGCATCTGATGTCCCTTTTTCTCCCGCTAATCCAAAAGTTCAATCGTGAGAGAGTTTCTTATATTGTTGTGGGCGGTCTTGCAACGGTGCTGCATGGTCATTCGCGGCTAACGATGGATGTCGATTTAGTTGTGGGACTGGATAAACCCAACGCGTTGAAAGCTCTCAAAATTCTGTCCAAGCTTGGCTATAAACCGCGCGTTCCGGTTGATCCTCAGGGATTTGCGGATCCTATGCAAAGAGCCGCCTGGATTAAAGAAAAAGGCCTGATGGTTTTTTCGTTTTACAAAAGTGACAATCCGTTGATCGGCATAGATTTTTTTGTGGATTATCCCATGGACTTTAAAGCGCTCCTGTCCCGTTCCGTCATCAAAAACCTCGGCGCTGTCCCCATTAGGATTTGTTCCATCCCTGATCTCATTAAGATGAAAAGGAAAGCTGGACGCCCCAAAGACCTGGAAGACGTTAGAATTCTGGAGATAATCAAGAATGAAAAAATTAAGAAAAAATAGAAGTTTTGAAGATCATGAGCGCGAGCAAATCCTATTCACTTTGCATCACACCACCGCGTTTCAAAGGTTCAAGTGGCTTGAAGCCTCCCTCCGACTGCTGACTCCCTATCTGAAACAAAGACCCCAATGATCTTTGCGCTTTATCACGCCCCGACGGAAACAGTCGGGCTGATCGGGGACGTCCTCAAACAGCTCAAACTCAATTTTAAAGAAATCCGCTTGAACGGCGGACAATCTTTGCCCAAGAACACGGACGAGATTGACGCGCTCATTGTCATGGGCGGCCCCATGAATGTGGACGAGACCAAAAAATATCCTTTCCTCGCCGACGAAGTGAAGCTCATCCAGAAACTGATTAAAGAAAAGAAACCCGTGCTCGGCATCTGCCTGGGCGCGCAATTGATTGCCAAAGCTCTCGGCTCCAAAGTTTATCCGAACAAGAACGGCCGCGAAGTGGGCTGGAAACCGCTTGAGCTCTCAATGAACGGCATCATGGACCCGCTTTTTAAGGAGTTCCCCAATAACACAAAGGTTTTGCACTGGCACGGCGACACTTTTGACATCCCCAAAGGCGCAACGCACTTGGCCAGCACCGAGAAATGCCAGAACCAGGCGTTTCGATATGGCGAAAATGTTTATGCACTGCAGTTCCATCTGGAAGCGACGCCCGACATGGTGATGAACTGGCTGGAATCCGACGGGGAATATGTCAAAGGCGCGAAAGAGAACCCTTATAAGATTGAAGATGAGACGACTGAGACATATGAGGAGTTGAAGCCAGTTGCCGTCAAATTTATTAAAAGCTTCTTTTCATGACCGAGACCGAATACAAGAAAATGATTCAGCAGACCTTTGACCAGGCCTCCGCCGGATATGACGGGCGGGCCATGAGGTTTTTTGATTTGAGCGCGGAACATCTGGTGAAAAAACTTCCCTTGAAAGGCGGCGAAAATTTGTTGGACGCGGCCACGGGAACGGGGAAAATTGCAATCGCTCTTGCCAAACGCGTCAAATCCGGGCGGGTCAAAGGCATTGATTTGTCGGCAGGCATGCTTGAGCAAGCAAGACAAAAAGCCGCTTCGGAACATCTCAGCAATGTTACATTCGAAATCGCTGATGCCGGACGCGCCCAATTCGATCAAGAGCGTTTCGACGGAATCACTTGCGGTTTTGGAGTCTTTTTCTGGCCGGACATGGAAGGGACTCTGAAAAATCTCCTCAAAGCGCTTAAGCCAGGGGGATTTTTTGCGGCCACCAGTTTTGATAAAGACTCCTTTGAGCCTTTGTCGGGTTTATGCCTGAAGCGTTTTGAAAAATTCGGGGTACAACTGCCCAAAACATACACCTGGGAACGGTTGGACAATCCGCAGAAACATCAAGATCTTTTCGCGAGCGTCGGGCTGAAAAACATCGAAAGCGAAACACGTTCCGTCGGATATTTCTTGAAAGACGAGGCTGAATGGTGGGACCTCGTTTGCCACAGCGGATTCCGCGGATTCCTGAATCAGCTTTCCGCTGAACAAGCGGCAAAATATAAAGAAGAACACCTCTCAGAAATCCGCTCCAAAGCCGGACCCCAGGGAATCTATCTCGATGTGCGGGTGATCTTTACGACCGCCCGTCAGCCATAACCGAAAAAGCTTCTTCGGTTTATTTTTTTGCTTTTTTAACCGCCGGAGCAGGTTTTTCAACGGCCGCTGCCGCTTCAGCTTCTGAAACCGCTTTGATCTGAGCCAGGCCGTCTTCAAAATTTCCGCCCACCATCTTGTCCATGCTCACGAACACGCACATGGCGCGGCCCACGAAATTGCTCTCGCCTTCCATGCTCCAGGTGACGGAAGTTTGATTTCCTTCCTGCTTAAAAACAAAATCGCCCGTATGGCTCCCCTTCATCGGCTTCATAAATTCAAGGTTCAAACGGACAAACTCGTTCGGCTTGCTTTCCGTGATGGTCATGCGGCCTTCGCCCACCTTGCTGTTTCCGGACCAAGCTGAGACGGCTCCCACGCCGGATTCCGGGCCTTCATAAGATTGTTTCATCGCGGGATCCATTTTGGCCCACGGAGACCAGGCTTCCCACTTGTGAAGATTGTTCACTTGGTTAAAAACGATAGACGCCGGAGCCGCGATGACGGCGCTCCGCTCGATGTGGAAATGAGAAGGGCGCGTGGCAACAAAAGCGGCAAACCCCGCAACAATCACAACCAACCCAATTAAAATGTTTTTTATCATTGATTTGATCTCCTTGTTATTTAACTGCTGAACCTGCACGCAAAGTATACCCTATTTTAGAGCCTCCGTCACAGACAAAAACCACCCCAAAACTGCTAAAATATAGGTATCATGTTTAAATTCTCCGGAAAATCCCTCCTGGCAGAGGGGGTGGGGGTTTCTGTCCTTGCTGAAAAGCTCGGGACGCCCCTTTATGTTTATAGCGAGGCAAGTCTCATCGAAAGTTATCGTTCTTTCGACAAAGGGTTTGCCAAGTTCCCTCACTTGATCTGTTTCGCCATGAAGGCCAACAGCAATCTGTCTGTGGGGCGGGTTTTTGCGCGTGAAGGAGCCGGAGCAGACATCGTTTCGGGCGGAGAACTCTATCGCGCGCTCCTCTCAGGGTTCCATCCAAAGAGAATCGTGTTTTCCGGCGTGGGCAAGACGATGGACGAAATGAAGTATGCCCTCAAAAAGGGAATTTATTGCTTCAACATCGAATCCGTTGAAGAGCTCCACGCATTGAACGCCGCGGCAAAATCCCTCAAGATGAAAGCGCCCGTGGCGCTCCGCGTCAACCCCGATGTTCAGGCGGACACTCACCACAAGATCACGACCGGCACCAAGGAAAATAAGTTTGGGATTCCCAAGAGCCACATCGTTGAAACATATGAGATCGCGAAATCCCTGAAAAACATAGCCATCACGGGCATTCAGGCGCACATCGGGTCCCAGATCACTTCCGTGTCGCCGTTTGAGAAGTTTTTGAAGGTGATGTTGGAACTTGTGGACCAGCTCTCGGCGAAAGGCATTGCGCTCAAGCACATGGATTTGGGTGGAGGCCTGGGCATCACCTATAACAAAGAAACTCCTCCGTCCCCGTCGGATCTCGCGAAAGCTTTTGAGCCTCAATTGAAGGGCCGTTCCCTCAAACTGCTTTTTGAACCGGGCCGGTTTCTCGTCGGAAACGCCGGGATATTGGTGACCCAGGTGATTTATCGCAAACGGACAGGCCACAAGACTTTCGTGATCGTGGACGCCGCGATGAATGATTTGGCCCGTCCGGCGCTTTATGACGCTTATCACGAGATTGTCCCTGTCCATAAAAACGGGAGCGCCAAGGAAACCGTGGATGTGGTGGGCCCCGTGTGTGAGTCCGGAGACTATTTCGCGAAAGCCCGTCACCTGGAATATCCGGAACAAGGCGAGTTCCTGGCCATTCAGAGCGCCGGCGCTTATGGCTTCGCGATGTCGTCTCAATATAATTCCCGGCCCAGAGCGGCAGAAGTGATGGTTTCAGGGAAAAAATGGAAAGTGGTTAGGAAAAGAGAAACTTTAGAGGATCTGATCCGTGGCGAAAAATAATATTTTTCAGTTTTATAAGATGAACGGAGGCGGCAACGACTTCGTGATCTTCGACAACCGCAAGCAAATTTTGCCGGCGGACTATTCCGCTTTGGCCAAAAAACTGTGCGACCGTAAATTTTCCATCGGAGCTGACGGCCTTCTTGTTCTTGAAAAAGAGCCTTCAGCCGATTTCCGCATGGTTTATTATAACGCCGACGGTTCCCGGGCCGACATGTGCGGCAACGGCGCGAGGTGCATCGCGCGCTTTGCCAACCTGCACAAGGCCGCGGGCAGCAAAATGAATTTTCTGACGGACGCGGGGATGATCTCCGCCGAAATTTACGAAAAGACCGTCAAGATCAATTTGGGCGTTCCCAAGGACCTGAAGTCGGATTTTTCCATAAAGATCGACGATAAAAAGGAATTCAACGCTTCCTCCATCAACACGGGAGTTCCCCACACCATGATCCTCGTCAAGGAAGCTGAGCGGATCGATGTTCAAGATCTGGGAAGCAAAATCAGATATCACAAGGATTTCGCTCCGGCAGGGACCAACGTCAACTTCGTTCAGCCTGTGGACGAACACAACATCATCGTCCGCACTTATGAACGCGGGGTTGAAGGCGAAACTCTGGCCTGCGGAACGGGAGTGACGGCGTCCGCAATTCTCTGCGGCGTCAAGGAACTGGCCCGTTCGCCCGTCTCCTGCCTCACGCGCGGCGGAGACACTTTGCAAGTCCATTTTAAAATTGAACGGGACGACCGGAGGATGTCCGTTGCGGATGTTTATCTGGAAGGCCCGGCGACGGTGTCATTTTACGGTGAGGTGGAAATTTAATGTTTACGGGATCCTGCGTCGCATTGGTCACGCCCTTTAAAAACGGAAAGGTTGACGAAAAAAAACTTCGGGACCTTGTGGAGTTTCATGTCGCGCATGGGACTTCCGCCCTGGTCCCCTGCGGGTCCACGGGAGAATCTTCCACACTTTCATACAGCGAACACAATCGCGTGATCGAAATTGTCGTCAAGCAGTCCCGGGGCCGCATTCCGGTCATCGCTGGCACAGGGTCCAATTCAACCGCGGAAGCGGTCGAAATCACGCGTTTTGCCAAATCTGCAGGAGCAGACGCCGCTTTGGTGATTGTCCCTTATTACAACAAGCCCACGCAGGAAGGAATGATTGAACATTTCAATTTCGTGGCGAAGTCCGTTTCAATTCCGATTATCATTTACAATATCCCGGGCCGGACCGGCGTGAACCTTTTGCCCTCTACGCTCGCGAAAATCGTAAAGAAGAATAAAAACATTATAGGCATCAAAGAGTCTTCCGGCAACCTCGACCAGGTGAGCGAGATTGCCTGTGAAATGTCCGGCAACAAGGATTTCACCCTGCTCTCCGGCGACGATTCCCTGACGCTTCCCATCCTCTCTGTGGGAGGGAAAGGCGTCATCTCTGTGCTGGCAAACATCCTCCCGGGAGACATTCAAAAACTTTGTTCAACAGCCATGAGCGGAGATTATTCCGAAGCCCGTCTGCTTCACAATAAAATGTTCCCCCTGATGCGCACGCTTTTTGTGGAGACGAACCCGGCGCCTTTGAAGGCCGCAATGGAATTTTTGGGAATGTGTGCGTCCGAACTTCGGCTCCCGATGTGTCCCGTCCGCCCCGAAAGCAAAGCCAAGGTCATCGCCGCTTTAAAAAATTACGGCCTGAGGAAAATGTCATGACGAAATTGCTTGTTTTCGGTCCTGCAGGCCGCATGGGCGGAAAAATTTTGGAACTGGCTTCGCAGGACAAGGATTTTGACATCGTCGGCGCCGTCGAATCTCACGACCACCGCACTCTGGGAATGAAAATCCTGGACGGCAAAGTGGCGATTTCCTCAGATTTGAGCGCGTTCAAAAAAGCGGCGCCCGTCGTGATCGATTTCACAAGCCCTCAGGCCACCCTCGCTCACCTGGGCATCCTTTCAAGCTGGGACAGAGCCGCGGCCGTGATTGGAACAACCGGATTCACCGATAAAGAAAAAGACCAGATCAAACGATTTGCCGCGGACATGCCTATTGTCATGTCGCCCAATATGAGCCGGGGAGTGAACCTCCTCCTCAAACTCGTGCGCGACGCCGCAAGAAAACTGGGCGATTATGACATCGAAATTATTGAAGCGCACCACAACCAAAAGAAGGATGCGCCTTCCGGAACCGCTTTGGGACTTGCCGCAGAAATTGCAGATGAGCTGAAGCGAAACCCCAAGACGGATTATGTTTACGGCCGCGAGGGCAACACAGGCGCCCGGACAAAAAAAGAAATCGGCATCCACGCGGTTCGCGCGGGCGACATTGTGGGAGACCACACCGTGATTTTCGCGACCGGAGGGGAGCGGCTTGAGCTCAAACATATCGCCACTTCCCGTGACGCTTTTGCGGCAGGAGCTCTTCACGCGGCCAAATGGGTGAGCGCCCAAAAGCCCGGCCTTTACACCATGCAAGACGTCCTCAAAGGATGATTTTCGTCCGTTTCACCCTCGGAGATGAGCCGGCCTACGGCATCGTTGACAGCCACCAAGTCACTCCCATCACGCCTGACCCTTATGGCGAATACGAACCGATGGGAGATCCTGTCCCGCTGGGCGAAGTCCGATTGCTTGCCCCTGTTCAGCCCACCAAGATCGTCGCGGTCGGAGTCAACTATAAAGCCCACGCGCAGGAAATGGGGCACGAGCTCCCCTCCGAACCTCTTTTATTCCTGAAACCCCCTTCCAGCGTGATCGGATCCCTGGACGCAATCCGATATCCCAAAATGGCATCGCGAGTGGACCACGAAGCCGAGCTGGCCGTTGTCATAAAAAAAATTGCAAAGAATGTTCCTGAAGAAAACGCCCTGGACTATGTTTTAGGATACACCTGCTTCAACGACGTGACGGCCCGTGACCTTCAAAAGAAAGATTCTCAGTGGTCGCGCGCAAAAGGGTTTGACACATTCGCTCCCGTGGGACCTTGGATCGTGACGGATCTGGACGCCAGCGCACTTCCGATCGAGTGTTATGTGAACGGCGAGCTCAAACAGAAAGGCAACACCTCCGACATGATTTTTAAAATTCCGTATCTCATTTCATACATCTCCCGAATCATGACGCTGGAGCCGGGAGACGTCATCACGACGGGAACTCCTCCTGGAATCGGGCCCATGAAGATCGGCGACATGGCGGACATCCGCATCGAAGGCATCGGGATTTTAAGAAACACCGTCGAGGAAGGCCTGTGAGCCCGCTCAAAGATCTCTGGAATAAAATGCTAGATTTCTTCTCGGACGAAGAAGATCCGAACGAACCGATTTATGATCCCGTTCATTTCGGGGCCATGATCGTCATTGTTATTTTTTCTCTCGGCGTTGTTTTCTGGCTCCTTTGGACCCTCCTCGTCTTTGAAGGCGGCCTTTTCCGCAAAATCGTCCCTGCATTCATGGTCCTGACTCGTCAAAAAACTCTGAACGATTACGGCTGGATCGGATATCCGTATGAACTGGGGATTTTTGAGGGGTTCATTGCGAATCTCACAGCGTTGATCCTCACCGTCGCTTTAACCGTTGCCGTTTGGTTTGTCCTGGAAAATCAGGCGAGAAAAAATAAGAATAAGGATTAATTTATGCCCATCAAAGTCAGCCGTCGCTTCAGCAAGATCCCCCCTTATCCCTTCGCGGAGATAAACCGCAAAAAGAAGCAGGCCATCGCGGACGGCAAAGACATCATTTCTCTCGGGGTCGGTGACCCAGACCAACCCACGCCCAAACACATCATCGAAGCCTGCCAGAAAGCGCTCGAGAACCCCAAATTCCATCATTATCCGTTCGACGCAGGCCTTTCAGATTATCGAAAAGCGGTTTCTCAGTTTTATGAATCACGCTTCAAAGTCGCGCTCAACCCCGACACGCAAGTCCGCGCCTGCATCGGATCCAAAGACGGCATTTCGCACGCTCATTTCGCTCTCGTTGATGCCGGAGACACCGTGCTGATGCCGGACCCGGGATATCCCGTTTATTCAACCAGCACCATTTTCACGGATGGAAATCCTTACGCTCTCCCGCTGGAAGAAAAGAACAAATTTTTGCCGGACTTGGATTCCATTCCTCCCGCGGTCCTGGAAAAAACAAGCGTCTTGTTTCTCAATTCGCCCAGCAATCCGACAGCCGCCGTCGCTGACGAGGAGCATTTTGTAAAAGCCATCCGCCTCGCGAAAAAATATGGATTCGTGATTCTCCATGACGCGGCTTACTCCGAGATTTATTTTGAAAAGCCGCCAATCTCTTTTTTATCGGTTCCTGGAGCCGCTGAAGTCGGAGTGGAATATCATTCGCTCTCTAAAACATACAACATGACGGGATGGCGCCTCGGCTGGTTCTGCGGAAACGCTGAAATTGTGGATGTGCTCGGGAAAACCAAAGAGAATTTTGATTCCGGCGCTTTTGAGGCCATTCAGATGGCCGGGGTCGCCGCTCTCACAAGCTCCCAGGCCTGCGTTGAAGACATGCGGAAGCTTTATAAAGATAGACGCGACATTCTGTGTTCAGGCTTAAAAAAACTTGGCTGGCATTTCAATGTTCCTGAAGCGTCTTTCTATGTCTGGATCAAAAATCCGAAGGGTTATACTTCCGCGCAGACCATCGAGAAACTCATTGATGAGGCTTCGATCGTGGGAGTTCCGGGCTCAGGTTTGGGCGCGAATGGGGAAGGGTATATCCGTTTCGCTCTCACCGTCTCCACGGACCGCATTAAAACCGCTCTTGAGAGACTTTCCAAAATCAGCTGGTAAAATTTATCTGAAATCGTCCGAGTTCTTGTCGGCTTTATAGAGCAGATAGGGTTTCCTGGACTCTTCGAACTTTTTAGCTTCGTCGTGAAGCTGAACCAGAATCGTTTCCGCGGACTCTCCTCTCTCAATCACCGTCTGGAAATGAGTTGACCCCATCATCCGCGCCATTTCGTCCCATCGCACCACAAACTCCTCGGGGTAGAGATCCCACAAAATCTTAAAAATCTGCACGAAGAGATCCATGGGCCTTGCAGCCGCGCGGTCTTTAATTTCTATTTTTATGCCGTAACATTTTTCATTCTTATAAAGATCGTCTTTGGGTTTAAAGCTGACGGTTTTAAATTCAAACCCGGGAGTGCTCACAAAATTGAGTTTTTCCAAAAGCAGTTTGTTCTCAATCCAGGGCGCCCCGAAAACCTCAAAGGGTTCGCCCGTTCCGCGGCCCACGGAAACATTTGTCGCCTCAAAACATCCGATCCCGGGATATAGCGACGCCGCGGCAATGTTTCTTATGTTGGGAGACGGCGGAACAAATTTTAATCCTGTTTCGTCCCACCACATCGGCCTGCGCCAACCTTGAAGCTTAACGACTCTGAGTTTGACTTTCAGCCCGGCGGTTTTACAATACCAATTCGCGATTTCACCAACCGTCATCCCGTGCCGCGTCGGCACCTGAAGATAGGCCGTGAAATGCTTTATGGAAGGAACCAAAATGTCTCCCTCCACAATCGCTCCCGTGATGGGGTTCGGCCTGTCCAGAACGATAAACTCAATGCCCGCCTTTTCCGCTTCTTCAAGGGCATAAGCCAGAGTTGTCGTATATGTATAAAACCGCGTCCCGATATCCTGAATGTCGAAAACGATCGCGTACAGACCTTTGATCATCTCCGGCGTCAACCTCTGTGTTTTTCCATAGAGGCTGATCACAGGCAACCCTGTTTTTTCATCGACGCCGTCGTAAATTGATTTTCCATGTTCCGCCTTGCCCCGGATGCCGTGTTCAGGCGCAAAAAGTTTGACCAATCTGACATTCGGTGCATGATGCAAAACATCAATGGTTGTTTTTCCTTCTCCGTCCACGCCTGTCTGATTGGTGATCAATCCAATTTTTTTCCCAGCCAGTAGATCAAATTTATTTTTTTCCAGAACATCGATCCCGAGCATAACTTTTGCAAAGCAAGGCTGAGCGATCAGAATGAATGCTAATAGTGTTATTTTTGATTTCATTTTATTCCTTTAAATTTTTTTCCGGGCGTTATTTTACCAAGAATCCTCGGCCCAACTGCGCCGGTTCCCTGCGGCATGTGGTTTGTCCGCCCCCGGACCGCCTCATACGCAAAAAAGGCGAATGCCAGAGGTTCTTTCGCCTGAGGATGGATGCCGTATTCCGCGATGCTCGTCACTGGAACAGGGCTGAACAGCGCTCTGAGATGATTTATGAGGGTTTTATTAAAAACTCCCCCGCCGCTGACGATAACCTCTTCGGGCGATTTATGCTTGGAAACGAGATTCGTGTGAGCATGGTGTATGGCGAAGGCCGTGAAATAGTTCAAAGTCGCCAGGACGTTTTCTGGCTCAGTCATGATTTTTGTTATGAGCTTCTTGGGAATGAATTTTTCGTTAAAAAGTTCCCTGCCGGTGGATTTTGGGGGACGCTTGGAAAAATAGGGATGAGATGCCATCTGCTTAACGGCATTGAAATCGATGGTCCCTTTCCTTGCGAGAGATCCGTCTTTGTCGTAGGATTTTCTGCCGTTTGTTAATTTCGCAGTCACCCAATCCATAAGACAGTTCCCTGGGCCGATATCAAACGCTATCGGCTCAACGGATTTGCCCACCAAAGTGATGTTAGAGATGCCTCCGATGTTGAGAAGGCTCCTGATGGGGCCTGACCCGAAATACTGCCGGTCAAAATAGGGAATCAAAGGTGCGCCCTCTCCCCCAGCCGCGATGTCCCGCTCGCGGAAATTAGAGACCACATCAATCCCTGTTCTTTCTGCAAGGACCGCGCTTTCACCGATCTGAAAAGTCGACGGCGGTTGTCCTGCAGGGCCGTGAAAAATCGTTTGACCGTGGCTTCCGATAACGCAAACTTGCGCAGGACTGATCCTGAGATCTTTCAAAAACTTAAGCGCCGCGCGCGAAAACAATTCACCCAATTCAAAATTTAGCGCTGATATTTGGCTTAATGACAGATCTCCCGGATTGGCTATCTTTTGAGTGAGCGCTTTGAGATAAGGAAATGTTTTATACCCGATAAGCCGGAACCCTTGGTCTGAGAAATCGGCGAGAGCGAGAGACACTCCGTCCCCGGAAGTGCCGGACATAATGCCGAGAGCGAGTCGGCTCATTGAGCGGAATTTAAAGCGACGCGAAGGAATCCACGGCAAGATTTTAAAAGATTTTCTGCCCGCGCATAATCCAAATTCAGCTTCAGCATGACGATGGCAGTCTTAACCTTTCCGCGAGCCTCTTTGAAGGCCTTTTCAGCCGCAGGCCGAGAAACTTGAGAAAATTCCTGAACGAGACGGATGCCCCTTTCACGCAGCTTGTGCGACCTGGGCAATAAATCCACCATTCTGTTCCCATAAACTTTCCCAAGCTGGACCATGGAAAGGGTGGTGAGCATGTTCAAAACCATTTTGGTGGCCGTCCCGGACTTGAGCCGAGTGGAGCCCGTGATGATTTCCGGGCCCACTTGAGGAGCGATCACGACATCAGCACACTTTTTGGAAATGTGCGCGAGGTTGCAAGTGACAAAGATGGTCTTAGCTCCCAATTTTTTAGCTTCCTCCAGCCCCGCTTGTGCAAAAGGGGTCACTCCGCTTGCGGCGATCCCCACGACGATGTCACCTTTCCGCGCGCGTTTTTTTATTTCTGCGCGGGCCTTTTCAGCATTGTCTTCAGCTCCTTCTTTCGATTTGAAAACAGATTTCCTGCCTCCCGCCATGATCGCTTGCGCGAGAGAAGGTGGAGTGCTGAATGTGGGAGGAAGTTCTGCAGATTCCAACACCCCCAGACGCCCGCTGGTTCCAGCGCCGATAAAAAGGATCTTTCCTCCCATTTTGAGAGATTCCACAGTGAGCCGGATCGCTTTTGATAGGTTTTTGGATTCCTTGCGTATCGCGGAAGGAATGCTCTGATCTTCCCGATTCATCAGAGCGACGGCTTCTTCTATTGTAAGGCGGTCAATCCCCTGTGACGACGGATTGGACTTTTCAGTGAGCAGGTTCTGGTAATTTATTTTTTTCATTTTCTCCGAGGATCCAACCGACGCTAAATGTGAGAACAGTCCCCATCACAAGCAGATAAGTCCACCCGAGGGGAATCAATTTCTTTTCGCTTAAAATGAGCAGGGTCAGCATCGCCAAAGAGGATCCAATCATGCCGATCATGTTGGCGCGATTCACCTTGCGTTTCGTTAAAAAACCGAGAAGGAACACGCCCAGGAGAGATCCATAGGTGACGCTCCCGATTTTGAAAGCGAGCCAGAGTATTTTTTCAAAGTGGCTGAAGAAATAGGCGATCATTGCCAGAATGATTCCAAAGATCACCACGCTGACTCGGGAAGCGAACAGATAATGAGCTTCGTCGGCGTGTTTGCGGATCAAAGGGCGATAAATATCCGTCACGAACGATGATGAGAGGGAACCGAGAGGCGAATCAATGCTCGCCATAACGATGGCCGAGAGAAGGAGACCGCGCATGAATGCCGGCATTTGGTTCGAAATAAAATATGGGAAAACTTTGTCGAGCTTTTCCGGCGGCAAGTGTCCGGGCTGGGCATAAAAAACATACAGCAGTGTTCCGATGGACAGATATATGATTAAAACAAGAAAACTTCCGAGCGGCGTGAAAAGCATGGTTTTCTGGCTTTCTCTTCTCGTCTCCACGGTCAGCAGTCTCTGCATCAGTTCCTGGTCTGTCCCGAACGCCGCCATGGATCCGAAGAGGCCGTTCAATGTTGCGATCCAAAATATGTTGGGATCGCTCACTGCATTCTTAAGATAATGCAAAACTCCGCTTTCTCCGACGCTGGGCCCCCAATTGAATATGTTCAGTCTTCCCGTGGATCCCGCAATGTGAGTGATGGTGTCAAGTCCGCCCGGAATCTGGGAATACAGGAACCCAATCGCCACGATCCCTCCGACGATAAAAGTTAATGCCTGCAAGACATTGGTCCAAATGATGGCCTTGATCCCGCCCCAGGTGATATAAACCATGGCGACGATGGAAAATATAATGATGGTGGGAATAATGTGCCAGCCGACCAGCACGCTCACCGCGAGACAAGCCGCCATGAGGCGCACTCCGGATGCCAGGAGGCGCGTGACGAAAAATAGAATGGATCCGGCATATTGGGTCTCGGGACCGAACCGGTGGCGCAGGAATTCATAGATGGAAGTGCAGTTGTATTTATAAAACGATGGGATAAAAAGAAATGCGATCACGGCGCGAGCGAGGAATGAACCGATAAAGAACTGCGCGTATTCCCAATTTTCCGAATAGGCCGTGGCAGGAACGGAGATGATGGTGACCGCGCTGATTTCTGTTGCCACGAACGAGAGGCAGGCCGCCCACCAGGGGATTCTTCTGCCTCCCAGAAAAAAATCATTCGTGTCTTTTTCTTCGCGGCCCAGGAAGAGTCCAAGGAAAATGGAAAATGCGATGAGACAGCCGAGGACCGAATAGTCCTGCCAGGTGAGATGGGACTGCCCTTCAAACCACGACTTGAGCTCCATCTCGGCTCATTCTAGCAAAAACTCATATATGATAGAATGAGAATATGGATTTGGAAAAGCTTGTCGGCCAAAAGCTCACCATTGGGATCCCGGGAAAGAAAATCACTCCTGATATCGTCCGGCATTTCAAGGAACTGAACGCCGGCGGACTCATCCTTTACCGCATCAATTTCGAATCGCCCTCTCAACTTAAGAAACTTATTTCAGACCTCGAAAATGCGCTCGAGAGAAAACTTTTGATCACGGCTGATCACGAAGGCGGACGCGTCATCATGTTCCGAGACGGCATCACGGTTTTCCCCGATAACCTCGCGTTCGGCACAACTAAAAATGTTGATTACGCCCGAAAGCAGGGCACGATTGAAGCCAAGGAACTCCGGAGGCTCGGCATCGACGTCAATTTGGGTCCCGTTCTGGATGTGCTGACGGATTCGTATAGCCCCAACATCGGGATCAGATCCTACGGGAAAGATTGGAAACGCGTCGCTGAGATGGGGACCGCGCGCATCAAGGCCATGCAGAAGAACGGTGTTTCGGCCTGCGCGAAACATTTTCCCGGCAAAGGCCACGCTCCCGTGGACGCTCATTTGGGCCTGCCGATCATTAAATCGACTTGGGCAGACATGGAAGCAGTGCACCTTAAACCTTTTGAGGTGGCGCTGAAAGCAGGAATCGACAGCGTGATGACTTCCCATCCTTATTATCCTAATCTCGATTCCGCGCCCAACATGATTGCGACCTTCTCTCGCAAGATCGTGCATGACACGCTCCGCAACCGTTATGGTTTCAAAGATGCCATTTTCAGCGACGATCTTGAGATGGGCGCGATCAAGGCTATTTGCCCGATCGATCAGGCCGGAGTGCGCGCGACGCAGGCCGGGCACGACATCCTTCTTGTCTGCCACGATCTTCAAGCTCAAAAGCAGGTTTATTATGCTCTGCTTGAAGCCTATAAAAATAAATCTCTATCTATGAAAGAATTGGAAGAGAGTTATGAGCGCATCGAATCTCTGAAATCAAAACGGAAAAAGAGATTTGAGGGCGGCGCGCCTCACGCGGAATCTTCAGGCAAGCTTTTAGCAAGAAAAGTTTGCGATGAAGCCGTACAGATTTATAAAAATCCCCTCAAACGGCTTCCAAAGGACTGGAAAAAGCGGAAAGTTCTCGCCATCTTTCCAAGGTTCTCATCGCTCGCGGAAAAAATCATGATCGAAAAGCATGTCTGCGATGAAAAAAAATATCTGCTTTCTCAATTTAAGCCCCTGGGGATCAAGCCGGAGATCATGATTGTCGGGATTGAGCCCACCGAGACTGAAATTCAGGAAGCCCAAACAAGAGCTGGAAACGCGGACACGGCCATTTTATTCTGCTTTGACGCGCATCTCTATCCGTCGAACAAAGCTCTGTTGGACGGCGTTCAGGTCAGAAGTCGAGAATCCGTCATCGCTCTTTTGAGAGACCCTTATGACTCTGATCTGGTTCACAAAAATGCCGCATGCCTCACCTGTTTCGGCTGGCGTTCATGCCAAATCGATGCGGTGATCCGCAAGATTTTCTCCCGTTGATTTCCCAAATTATCGTCGACTACGGCGGAACCAAGACAAGAATTTGGGGAGCAGATATTCAGGGAAAACCCCTTCAATCCGTAACATTGATATCCAAACCCATTCGTCATTTGCCGGCGGTCTTAAAAAAATCCTTTTCACATCTAAAAATTAAAACCCTTCCACTCCTTATCATCGGAGCAAAAAGTATTTGGACCGCGAAAGAAAAAAAATGGCTTTATGCTCGAACTCGATTTCTTGCGGACAATGTGGTGGTCATGTCGGACATCGAACTTGCATTCCGGAAACATTTCGGAGAATCGCCCGGAATTTTAATTCTTGCAGGAACTGGGTCCATCTCCTTAGGACGAAATCCTAAAGGCAAGATTGCCAGAGCGGGAGGTTTGGGTCCAAAGATCGGAGATGAAGGGTCGGGCTATTGGATTGGGAAAAAATACTGTGAGCGTGTTTTAAAAAGCTCGAAAATGAGATCAGTTCAGGATTTTGCGGCGTATGCACCGCAAGTCATTCGGAAAGCGCAAGCAGGAGATGATGTGTGCCGAGGTATTCTGATTGAGGCGCATGAACACCTGGGCCGGCTCGTAACATCCGTGAGACGGCAATTAAAATCAAAAGACCTCGCGCTGAAATACGCCGGAGGCCTTTTTGATAACCCTTATTTTAAGAGAGGATTTTTAGGATTTCTGAGGTCGGCAAACGCCGCGCTCTGACTCTTTGATGAACTGAACGAAATATTTCGCCGGCGCTGACAGGTTCCCGCCAAGCAAAGATTCCACCTGCTCATTCATGGGCTTTTCCCCGCCAAAAATCTGCCGATAGACACTTTTAATTTCTTTGATGTCCGCAGGCGAGAATCCGCGCCGTTCCAACCCCACCGTGTTCAACCCACGCAAGGAGTTTGCGTCGTCCGCCATGCAATAAGGCGGGATATTCAAAGACACTCGAGCACCGCCTCTCATCATTGAATATTTTCCGAGACGGACGAACTGATGGACCAGGCACAGACCGGAGATATACGCAAAGTCTTCAACGATGGCGTGTCCCGCGAGCAACGCGCCGTTGGCCAGGATAATGTTGTTGCCGATATGACAGTCGTGAGCGATGTGAGAAAATCCCAGAATCAGGTTATCATTGCCGACGGTGGTGATCCCGCCTTCGCCCGTTCCGCGATGAATCTGAGCATATTCGCGAATATTGTTTCGATCTCCGATTTTCACGCGGGTTTTCTCGCCTTTATAAGACAAATCTTGCGGTTCAAGTCCGATGACAGCGCCCACGCCGACCTGGTTTTCTGAACCGATCTCTGTCCAGCCCGAAATGACAGCGTGCGGTCCGATTTTGGTTTTGGGCCCGACGGTGATTTCCCCGTCCAGGATGGCATAGGGCCCCACCTCCACCCCTTCACCAAGTTTTACTTTTGATCCGATGATCGCAGTTGAATGAATCATGAAATTACTCCAAGATAATTTTGTAGTCTTCCTGGCCCAAAGTCTGGTCCGGAGTGATCTGCACGGTTCTGTGAATCAGTTTCTCCAGCGCTGATTTGCGCTCATTAAAATATGGGAAAGTCTCGGGATTTAAAATGATCTTCATGTCTCCGTCGGACCGGCCCTTGGTAAGGCTCATGATTTCCTTCCGGATTTTGATCATGAGAGATTCGTCTGAAAGAACCATGCCCACGCCGCTGCATTCCGAGCAGATGCGGCAAAGGGACGAGAGAAGAGATTCGCGTTTCCTTTCGCGAGTCATTTCGACGAGGCCGAGGCGCGTGATGGGAAGGATTTTGATCTTGGCCCTGTCTCTGGAAGTCGCGCGATGGAGCGCCTCAACCACCTTCTGTCTGTTGCGGGCTTTGCGCATGTCGATGAAATCAATGACGATGATGCCGCCGATGTTGCGAAGACGAAGCTGTCTCGCCACTTCGTTTGCGGCTTCAATGTTTGTCTGAGTCACAGTTTCTTCCTGAGATTCCTTGCCCGTGAATTTGCCTGTGTTCACATCGATGGCGCAAAGAGATTCCGCCTCCTGAATGACGATGGTCCCGCCGGACGGCAGACTGATTTTGGACTGAAGAACTTTTTCGAGTTCCTTCTCGATGTTGAACGCCTCATAGATCGGAGTCTTGCTCTCAAAGAGCTTAATTCTGTCGGAGAGTTCAGGAGAGAGCATCTGCACAAACTCATGGACTTCCTGCTGTTCGTGCTTGGAGTCAATCATGAACACAACCGTGTCTTCAGACAAAACATCCCGGACCGTCTGAAATGTGAGTCCCAAATCTTTGTGGACCTGACAAGGGACCTGACCGCTTTCATAACGCCGCTGAATGTTCTCCCACAGGCGAGTGAGATATCTGATTTCGCGCTTAAGATCTTTCTCCTCGATCCCTTCCGCCTCTGTTCTGGCAATGAATCCGCCTTTTTTAGGGCGGTGAGTTTCAAGCAAATCCTTAAGACGGCGCCTTTCGCTTTCCTCTTCAATGTTTTTTGAAATGCCGATGGTTGATTGGAAAGGCAGATAAACAATAAACCTTCCCGGCAATGAAATATCCATCGTGACTTTTACGCCTTTCGTCCCGATGGCTTCTTTCGCCACCTGAACCATCACCACTTCGCCTTTCTTCAGCAAGTTTTCGATATGCTGTTGGGACTTGTGATGGTGCGGATGGTGACCGTCTTCAATCTGCTGATCGATGACGTCGGAGATATAGAGATAGGCGTTCTTGTTGAGGCCGATGTTGACGAAAGCGCTGGAAATGCCCGGGAGGACATTTTCAACCTTTCCCTTATAAATGTTGCCGACGACTTTCTCAGTCTCTTTCCGCTCAATGCCGATCTCCACGAGCTTGCCGTCTTCCAGGACAGCGACGCGGGTTTCGTCAGGGGCGCAATTGGCTAAAATTTCCTGTTTCATGGTTGTAAACCTCTCAATAAATCTATGATAAAATTCACGGTTCCGCGAGGGTCCCGTCTGACTTTTCGATCCAAAAGGCCTTCCGGTTGACGACCAATGACAGAATTTCTTCGTCTGTCAGGCGCATCAGCATCTGAAGGACCTTCTCAGGCTTTACATTTTTGCCCGGACCGAAACGCAAAATGATCTGGAAACGCGCGTCCCCATCCGCTTGGATGTTCCAGGCGGCCTTGAGGATCAGCGCTTTAAGATCAATTTTAACGATTTTTTCGGAAGGTGTGTTTTTTTTCTTCACCTTCTCCATGAAGAGTTCTTTTTGGTTGAGGAACTCATCAAGCTCCTGCTGCAGTTGCACGGTATCCTTCCGCAAAAGTTCTTTGGGAACTTTAACCTCGTACTCAACTCTGTTCAAAAGAGATTCGAGGGACGGGAAGAACAGAGGCACGCGCGTGGTTCTCAGAATCGAAAACCCTCTGGGCGCCTCTTTGGCTAAAAGGTCAAACGCCTGCTGGGGATCCATTCTCCCCACAAGCTCCACATCAAACAATTCGCATTCGGACTCATATCCCACGGAAATGGCGGGACCAAAAGAAGTTTTCATCTGGGGATGAAATCCGGATGTGAATGCCATGGGCAAGTCAGCGCGCCGGATCATCCTGCGCACCATTTCAATTTGCTCCAGATGAGAAAGAAATCTCACATCTCCCTGGCGGCTCATGCGAAAGCGGAGCCTCTGAACCGGCGACTTGACGGGAAGAATCACGGGGATTCCCGGCGCGACAGCTGGACGCTCTTTCATGTGCGGCTTTTCAGGAACAGGTTCAGCCGCCTGTTTAAGCGAAGTTTGATAATCATTCCAAAGAGCTCTGCGGTCCGGGCCTCCCTGCAGATGGTCCCAGGGGAAAATTTCGTCCTGAGTCCTCTCCCGATAACAATAAAACTCTGCATTTAATCCTGTGTCTTCAATCGCCTTCTGCCAGATACCGAAATTGAATCTTTCGTTCCACTCGTCAAACTTGGATCCCAGTTTCCACACTTCATACAAAAGTTTTCCGCACCGCCTGTCTCCTCTGGAAAGAATCCCTTCGACGATGATTTGCTCGAGTCCATGCGCGCGGATTTGCGCCGACAAATTTTTTCTCAAATATCTGAGTTTCTCAACCAGAACTTCCAGCCTGTCCTGCGCGTGCCACTGAAACGGCGTGTGAGGTTTGGGAACGAAAGGCGAAAGGGTCACGGTCAAGCTTAGTCCCCGGTTGTTCCGGTTGGAATCCGCCACAAGCTGTGAAATCCCGTCCAAATCCTGATAAGTTTCCGTCGGGAGCGCATACATAAAATAAAGCTTGATACTTTTCCATCCATGCTGTTTCGCGAGCCGTAAGGTTTCACGAACTTCGGATTCCTGAAGCTCCTTGCGGATCACGCGCCGCATCCTCTCCGTTCCGCCTTCGGGAGCGAATGTGAGAGTCTGCCGTCTGACTGCCTGAAGCACTTCAGCAAGGGCCAGCGTGAAACGGTCCGCGCGCGTGGAAGGCAGACCGATGGAAATTCTGCGTTGAGAATATTTCTGAGCAAGGCTGTGAAGGAGATCCACGATCTCCGTATGGTCAGCGGCTGAAAGCCCGGCCAGTGTCACAGCATCATAACCGGTTTTCTTTAAACCCATTTCTATAATTTCCATGAGCTCGTCTTTGCTCCGCTCGCGATAGGGCCGATAGGTGAACCCCGCCTGACAAAACCGGCACCGCCACGGACAGCCGCGCTGAATCTCCACATTGAGACGGTCATGCACCGTTTGGACGAAGGGAACCACGGGAGTGGTCGGGAATGAAGGGTCCCCATTCTCTTTACGGCCAAGATTTGCGCGGCGATAGCTCACCATCGCGGGCATGGTTTTTAATTTCGGAGTCACGGATTCGATTCTTCCGTCAGAAAAATATTTTACGTCATAAAGAGACGGAACATAAAATCCTTCGACGGTGGAAAGTGTCTCGAGGAGCTCTTGTTTCGTCCCGCCGCTTTTTTTCCACTGCTTCACCTTCTCGATGATGTCGCCGATGATGTCTTCGCCGTCCCCGATGACGAACCCGTCAAAAAAATCCGCCAGGGGCTCGGGGTTCACCACGCAGGGCCCTCCGCCGATGATGAGCGGATGATCTTTCGTGCGGTCCGAAGCTTTCAATGGGATCTGGGACAGGTCGAGCATTTCCAAAATGTTGGTATAGCAAAGCTCATACGGCAGTCCGAACCCGACGATATCAAAATTTTTCAGGGGCTGACGGGTTTCAAGTGAAAAGAAAGGCCAGTTCTTTTCGCGGAGTATGGCCGCAAGATCGCTGTCCGCCGCATAGGCCCGTTCGGAATAGGCGTCGGAACGCTGATTGACGACGCGGTAAAGAATTTCAATTCCCGTGTTGGCAAATCCTGTTTCATAGAGATCAGGAAAACATAGGCAAACGCTCACCGCGTCTTTTTGAAAAGCGGCGTCTTTCAAAACGGCGTTCCATTCCCCGCCGATATAACGGCTGGGTTTTTGGACCAGAGAGAATATGGACGCGTAGTCCGGAGCTTTTGTTTTAGTGAGTATATCTTCTGACATGGATAGACAATAAAAATCCGACCGCGGTCAAAGACGACACCATCGATGATCCGCCATACGAAAAAAACGGCAACGGAAGTCCGGTCACAGGAGCGAACCCCATGACCATCGCAAGATTAATGAACGAATAAAACGCGAACATGCACCCGATCCCCACAGCCACCATGGATCCGAAACGGTCCCGCGCGTCGCCGGCGATGGCGATGCACCTCCAGAGTAAAATTAAATAAAGCAAAATGACAAACCCGCTCACAAGGAATCCCATCTCTTCGCCGAGAACAGAAAAAATGAAATCTGTATGCTGTTCAGGCAAAAAGCCCAGTCGTCCCTGAGTCCCCGAAAACAACCCTTTGCCGAATATTTTTCCGGAACCCAAAGCCACTTCGGATTGGATCACGTGATACCCCGCGCCCATCGGGTCCATCCTGGGGCTGAAAAACACGTTCAGGCGTTTCTTTTGATAGTCTTTCAGCGATTTTAAAAACAAGGAACTTGAGGACCACGCCGCCAGAGCAACGAGGAGGATCCCGAAAAAATAGATTCCTGGAATTTTAAACCGCAGTTCTTTGTTCACCCACCAGGCCGAGAGCACTCCGAAGGACACGACGACCTGAAGGATCAAAAACTCCTTGCCTAATTTTGTGCCGCGATAGATAAAACTCCAGAATGGATGGTCCTGCAAAAAGTCCGGCACGAGGGAAAGACCCACATTCGTTGCAAGAACGGAACCGGCGATCATTCCAAAAAATATGATGATAAACAGATAAAGATAATTCGTGCCGCCTGCAAAAAGAATGCCGAGGAGAATTGGAAAATAGACCAGGGTTGAACCGAAATCCGGCTGACGGAGAATCAAGCCGACATGCGCCAGGACTATCAAGAATGGAACGAGCAGACTTTTGAGGTGGTGCATTTCCCGCGCGTTCCTGTCGCACCAGATCGACAAAACAAGGATCGCGAATATTTTGCACGCTTCCGAAGGCTGAAAAGCCAGGGGTCCGAACACGAGCCATGATTTGGCTCCGTGAGATGTTTTGCCGGCCAGAAGGACGAGAGCCAAAAGCGAGAGGGAAACGGCCATTAATATTTTCGGATATTGTCCGAAAATTTGATAATTGACCGTCGCCAATATGAACAGGACCCCCATCCCCAGTGAAAACGCGAGGAACTGTCTGGCCATATAGGCCTGCGGATTGCCGAACCTGGAACAGGCGGAATATACCATCGTCATCCCGATGGAACACAACAGCAAGACATCAATGAAAAGGATCCAATCAAAGTGGCGCAAGAATCTCCGAAAAAGCGTGTCAGCGTCGTGAGGCCTGGACTGAAACAAAAATGGGGAGAGCGATTCAGCCATATGATTAATCCCCGCTGAAAGCCTGGGGCGCTTGCGGCGCCTGAGACTCTCCCTGTTTCTTGACCGCTTCCGGAGACAGAGCGGCCAACAAAACTTTCCTTGCGATGGGAGCGGCAGAAGTCGCTCCATGCTGTCCGTGTTCCACCAGAACAGCAACGGCGATTTCCGGATTCTCGACCGGCGCGAAACAAACAAACCACGCGTGGTCTTTGCCGTGAGGATTTTGAGCCGTGCCTGTTTTGCCTCCAACGGAAATTCCCGGGATTTGGCAGGATTGACCCGTTCCGCGTTCAACGACCTGCTTCAAAGCGCTGTCGAGGAAATCCCAGGTTTCCTTTGACATCGATATTTGTTTGACCAGTTCGGTTTTTGTTTTTTTATAAACTTCGCCGGTGGGATAGCGAATTTCCTCCACGAGGTGCGGCCTGAAAATTTTTCCGCGAGTGGCCACGACTCCGATCATTTGAGCGGCCTGGATTGGAGTGAAAAGAACCTTGCCTTGACCGATGGCCAGGTTCAGAGTGTCGCCGTCATACCAGTGACGGCGCTCCTCGGTCTTGAACATGCCCCGCCCGGGAATGGCTCTGGCCATTTCGCCGTCCAGCTCGATCCCCGTTTTGACTCCCAAACCGAACTGCTTGGCGGTATCTTCAATGAGGTCCGGCCCGAGTTTCCGGCCCGCCGTATAAAAATAAACATTGCAGGAATTTACGAGACCGTCGGTGAGGTTCACGATTCCATGGCCTTCCTTTTTCCAGCACAAAAATTTCTTTGAATCGCGCCCCTCAAGAATATAGTATCCGGGACAGCGGACCGTTTCGAACGGATTAAGTTTTTTTGTTTCATAACCGACGGCGGTGTCCACGATTTTAAAGATAGATCCCGGCGGATAAAGCCCCTGGATCGCGCGGTTATAAAGCGGGCGTTCCGGATCCATCACGAGGTCCCCGGGCGTTGAGTTGTCTTCGGTCCGCTCGCCGCGCGTATAGACAAAAATGTTCGGATCAAACGAAGGCGCCGAGGCCATGGCCAAAATTGCTCCGGTCCGGGGATCGAGAGCGACAACGGCGCCGGCTTTTTGGGTTTCCTTGAGCGCTTCTTCCGCGGCCCCCTGAATTTTCAGGTCCAGAGTGGTGCGGAGCTCATATCCGACGGAGGGCTCCTTGCGGTCCAAAATTTTAACGGATTGTCCGGACGCGTTCACTTCAAGTCTCATGCCTCCGTCTTCGCCGCGGAGCACCTGATCATAATTTTTTTCGAGCCCCATTTTTCCGACGAGAGCGTTCGGTTTATATCCTTCGCCGATTTCTTCCTCGCTCACCTGGCTTAAATACCCAACCACATGAGACGCCATGGCGAGGCCCGGATATCGCCTCTGCATTTCGATCACGACAGAAACTCCCGGAAGATTGGGCTTTTGTTCCGCCAGCGTGAAAGCAATGTGCCTGGACGCTCGATCCATCAGCCGGACGATCGAGGAATGCCGTATTGAGGGCTGAAGTTTCTTTCTCAGTTCGTCTTCGCTCAGTCCCAATATCCCTGAAAGCCTGTGAACGATGCCTGAGAGAACTTCTTTCTTGAGTTCCAAAGGCGTAAAAATCACGACGAACGTTGGGCGGCTGTCCGCCAAAACCGCGCCGTTCCTGTCGAGGATGAGACCTCTCGGCGCCCGCTCAAACACAATCTGGGTCCGGTTCGCCTCCGCAACAGTCCTGAGGTTCTCCCCCTGGATCACCTGCAAATAAAACAGTCTCGTTCCCAACAACACAAAACTGGCGGTAAAAAGAACCAGAAGAAACATCAGGCGGCTTTCGAGTCCGGATTTCATCAGACTTTAACCTTTAAGTCCGTCCTGCGGAAAACAGAACACCACTGGAGCATCACCCAAAAAAGGATCGGAGAGAAAAGCGTGGAGTATAAGGGATTCAGGATCACGGATTTGCTCCGGAACCCCTGAGTCACTCCGCGAAAAAGCGTTTCCAGGAACAATAATCCGATCAAGTTCAGGCACGACATCAAAAACACCAGCACCATCTGCGCTGAATATTTTTCTTCATCCACATGCCGTTCAAGCCGGCCCACCAGATATCCGATCAGGGTCAGCATGAAAGTCTGGGAGCCAAAAATAGAAATGGAGGTCGCGTCCGCGATGATCCCGAAGATGAATCCGAGAATTTCTCCCAGGATGGGGCCGCCCCGGATCGCAAAAAATATGGTGGATAGCAAAAAGAAATTGGGATTGACTCCATATATAGAAACCGGTCCGGTTAAAACGACATGAAACACAAAAACCATAAGCACGGTTAAAATCCAAAAGGCGCCCGAATTTTTCATTCCAGCGGAACCTTTTCCATTTTTAAAATCAGCACTTCTTTGACGCGGTTGAGAGAGACCGAAGGCTTGATGATTCCCCGCCTGAACCCGCTTGAGGAAACTTCAACCTTCACAAGTTTTCCGATCGGAATTCCGCCGGGGAAAATTCCGCCCAAACCGCTGGTCACGATTTCGTCCCCGGATTGAGCTTGCGAGGTCAGCTCAAGATATTCCAAAGAAAGATAGGACCCCTGGCCCTGAACCAAACCCTGTTCTCCGGTTCGCGTGATGGAAACGGCGACGGAAGAGAGAGGATCGCTCAAAAGCAGGACCTTGCTGGAATGGTTTGCGCATTCCAGGACACGGCCCACCAGTCCTCTGACCGTTTCAGCGCCGCTCTCGCCGTCAGGATCAACGGCCAAGACAGGACTGTCCGGAGCCACCATGTCATTGGATCCGCGATTGATCCAGACGGCTTGGGTCCAGTTCTGGGGGTCCCTGCCGGTCACGCGGGCGCTCATGCTGGCGAACGGCAGCGCGCTTTTGAGCCGGAGCATTTCTCTCAGCCGCTTGTTTTCGTCAAGGATTTCGCGGTATTGGGTTTCTGTGACAGAGGCGTCCAGAATGCGTTTTTTTAGGAGGCTGTTTTCCCGGTGAGCATTCACCATGCGGATCAGATTTTCGCCGATCTCGCTCGCTGATTCAATCGTCCCGGTTGAAACTTCCTGAATGGGGGAGACCCAGCAGAGGAGAAAAGTCCGAAAATTTTTTATGGCTCCGGTGATGCGGAAAGCCATAAGAAGAAAGGACATGCCCAGGAGGACCATCAAAAGGGCAGTCGGCTTCGTCGGGCGGAATATTCCCCAATCCATAAGGATGCGAGAACTTCCGCTTAGCGGAAATGAACCGATTTAACGAAGTTTTTGAAGGTTTGGCTGTTTGATTTAAAATCCATTTCTTGAACGAAGACGAAGATTGTCTATCTCCTCTAAAAATTTTCCAGCGCCCATGGCCACGCAAGTGAGCGGCTCAGGCGCCAGGTTCACAGGGAGCTCCGTTTCTTGGCCGATCAAGTCCGGGATGCCGCGAAGCAAAGCTCCTCCTCCGGCAAGCACGATTCCGCGGTCCACAAGGTCCGCGGCCAGCTCAGCGGGAGTTTCTTCCAAAGTTTCCTTGATAACTTCAACAATGAGTTTCATGGGTTCGGCGAGCGCCTGCCGGACCTCTTCTGAGGTGATGGCAATGGTTTTGGGAAGGCCGGTCACCTGATCACGGCCTTTGACTTCCATGGACTGCTCTTCAAATGTGGGAAACACCGATCCGATTTTTATCTTGACGTCTTCTGCCGTGGTGTCGCCGATCAGAAGATTATATTTTCTGCGGAAATATTGAACAATGGCTTCATCCATTTCGTCGCCGGCCACATCAAGGGATTTGGAAACGACCATGCCTCCCAGGCAGATGACGGCCACTTCCGTGGTGCCGCCTCCGATGTCGACGATCATGTTGCCGAAAGGTTCGTTGATGGGAAGGTTCGCGCCGATCGCGGCCGCCATGGGTTCTTCAATCAAATGCACCCAGCGGGCACCGGCTTGCTCGGCGGACTCTTTGACGGCGCGCCGTTCCACCTCCGTGATGCCTGAAGGAATGCCGATGACGATCCTTGGGTGAAGCAGGCTTCTGCGGTTGTGCACTTTTTTTATGAAGTAGCGGATCATCTGCTCCGTCACTTCAAAATCCGCGATCACACCGTTCCGCAGAGGGCGCACGGCGATGATATTGGCCGGAGTTTTTCCGAGCATCTTTTTGGCTTCCGCTCCGATGGCGATCACGCTGTGAGTGTCGCGATCAATCGCGACCACGGAAGGTTCCCGCAAAACAATACCCTGGCCTTTAACATAAACCAGGGTGTTTGCCGTGCCAAGATCGATCCCCATGTCATTGGAGAACAGAGAAAAAAGATAGTTGAACATATCAATCCATGTGCGTCGTCACTTCACGAACCAACTTCCTGGTTTCTTTACGGAATGAGTCGAACCACCGCCATGGGAGCGGAATCTCCAGCGCGGGTTCCCGCGCGGATCACCTGAGTGTATCCTCCGGCACGGGAGGAATATCTCGGAACCAAAACCTCGAACAGCTTCTTCCGGGCTTCTTTGGTGAGCACAATTCCGGCGACGCCTCTCTGGGCCGTCACCATCTGGTCGCCCTTGGCGACGGTGATGATTTTTTCAGCGTATCTCGAAAGTTCTTTCGCCTTCGGGACCGTGGTCATGATCTTCTCGTTTTGGAGAAGGCTGGTGGCCAGATTCCTGAGAAGCATGGCCCGGGCCGCCGAGGGGCGGCCTAATTTTCTGCCGGCAAACGTTTTCATAGCGTTGTTCCTTAGATTATAGTTAGATTTGCATGCCTAAGGAAAGACCTAATTCCTTAAGTTTGTCTTTGATTTCGTCCAGAGATTTCTTTCCGAAGTTTTTGTATCCCAAAAGTTCCTCTTCGGTTTTACGGACCAGTTCGCCGAGCGAATTGATCTTGGCGTTCTTGAGACAATTGGTCGCGCGCACGGAAAGTTCAATGTCGGAAACCATCTTGTTCAAAAGCTCATTGGAGACTTCCTTGTCGGAACTCTCGGTCACCATCGCAAGAGGCGGAGGAGCCTTCTCTTCGTCGACAGTGATGAACACGGAAACGCTGTCTTTCAGAACCTTCGCGGAATAACTCATCGCATCCAGCGGTGCGATGGATCCGTCGGTCCAGATTTCAATGATCAGCTTGTCATAGTCCGTGATTTGTCCCACGCGGGCGTTCTCGACTTCATAATACACCTTGGTCACGGGAGAGAAGAGAGAGTCCGTTCCGATGAAATCGATCGGGCGTCCGGGGCGGCTGTTTCTTTCCGAAGGCGTGTATCCGCGCCCTCTGGAAACTTCAATCTCCAAGTCCAGTTTTCCGCCCGGATCCAGGTGAGCGATGAGGAGGTCTTTGTTGATGATCTCCACATTCTGATTGGCCTGAAAATCTTCGGCGGTGACTTCATCTTTTTTGGAGACGGAGAGTCTCAAAATTTCAGGGTTCTGGGAATACATTTTGAAGCGGAGTTTCTTCAGGTTCAAAATGATTTCCATCACGTCTTCCTTGACGCCGCGCACGACGGAATATTCGTGAGGCGCGCCCTGGACTTTCACCGCGGTGACGGCGGCTCCTTCGAGGGATGAAAGAAGAATTCTGCGCAGAGAGTTTCCAATGGTGTGCCCATAGCCC
>JAKFYJ010000023.1 GCA_021730935.1 Elusimicrobiota bacterium | reverse complement strand
ATGCCTTCGACTTTCGCGGAAAGCCCGGTGATATAATCCATGCCCGTGCGGAATCCGGCTTCTTTGACGACTTTTTTAACCTTGCTCACGACGACGTATGTATCGGCCATGCGCTTCACCCCTTTTTAATGTGTGACGAATTCATGACAAACTTCATTACGAAGCTGAATAATTTACAATATGAAAAATTTCTTGTCAAATGTTTTGGCATTGGGCGTATGCTATGATATCCCCCATGCACGAAGACGCCGTTTCATTCGCCTGCCCGCATTGCGGGATTGAAAACACTCATGCCGCGGACTTCACGGGGGGAAAACGGCAGAAATTCGTGCTCGATTGCGAGAACTGCTGTCACCCCATCCTGATCCGGCTCGAAATCCGCGAAGGCGAAATCGAAAATTTCACGGCGGAGAAAGAATAAAATCTCTTTTGTATAATATTTTCCATGAATATCTTTAAACTCAACAAATACGAACAAAGTATCGAAAACGCAATTATGCGCGGAGAATATAAGAGCGTCAGTCGTGCAGAATTCAAGAGAATTTCTAAAGCAATTAATGCATGCAATAAAAAGACGATTGTAAACATCACAATCAGTCAAAATGATTTAAATTTAATCAAACAAAAGGCGAAAAATCAGGGCGTGAAATATCAGACTTTCATCTCTGAAATCATCCACACCATCGCCCAACGCCCAGACAAACGCGTCCACGCAATACATTAACAAGCAAACCTCAAGCGAGCTCATGCTATAATATTGATATGTCCTTACAAACTTTAAAAGAAATCAAATGCGCGTGCGGAGACACTTTTGAGACGGAGATTTATCAGTCGGTCTCGGTGGGGGAAGACCCGGAACTCAAAGACCTGATTCTGGGCGGAGAGTTCAACATGGTGGAGTGCCCGCATTGTCACCAGGTCATCTACGCGGAAAATTTTGTGCTTTATCATGACCACGCGCAGGAGCTGATGGCTTTCGTCTATCCTTATGCGATGAAGGAAAACCAGGGCCCGATGGCCGAACAGATGAAAGCGACTTTCAGCGAGCTCCAGAGCAAGCTTGCGGACGACGAGAAACTCACCTATGGCCCGCTGATGCTTTTCGGCATGGACCAGCTTTGCGATGTGCTCAAGATCGACGACGACTTGACCGACGAGTCCGATGTCGCGGAATATGTCTGCAAGTCTCTCGGGATGAAAGCCATCAAACTCCCCAAGGCCTTTGCGCGCGTGAAAGGCATTCCTTATATCCTGCCTCTTGGCGAAAAAGGCGAGAGGTCACGCCAGTCCATGATCACGGGCCTGGAAAAGCTCCTCAAAGAAAACGACCGCCTCTCCCTCTACCAAAAACTCCTCGAACAAATCAAAGCTGACCCTGACTGGAAGGTCTAATTAGGGACAGCGTGAGCTGACCCGGGTTTCTGTCTTCAGCTCAAGTCCTCAAGATGCCTTCTTGAAATCCTCCCAAAAAATGTTATAATCAATATAACAATGCATTCCCTCCAGGACTTGCTGAAAACGATCGAGGGTTTTGAGTGGGATCCGTGGAACATTCATAAAAATGTCGAAAAACATGAAGTTCATCCGTTCGAATGCGAGGAAGTGTTTTTTCGCGAACCTGATTTTGGAACGCTTCCGCAACGGGCGGAACATAAAGAAGACCGGTTTTATGTCATCGGCAGAACGAATGCGGGAAGAACCTTGACAGTGATTTTCACCATTAGAAAAAATAAGATCCGCGTCATCTCAGCCAGAAACGCGAGCCGCAAAGAACGGAGGCAAAGAAATGAAAAAGCTTAAAAGAATCCCTCATTTCAAAAACGACGAGCAGGAGTTTAAATTCTGGGCATCGCACGATGTGTCGGATTATGCGGACTTAGCCAATGCCACGAAAGTCACTTTCCCAAACCTCAAGCCCACGACGAGACTCATGGCTATTCGGCTTCCGATATCAATTATCGAACGGCTCAAAGCCCTCGCTCACCAGAGGGACGTCCCCTATCAATCTTTGATGAAGGTGCTCCTCAACCGCGCCATCAGCCAGGAAGCGCGACTGTCACGCTAAAGCTCCCTTCAATTTGACTTCCTCCGTCGGGAATAATATCATAGCGTAAATGGCACCGCCTAAACGCGTCATCCTCTCCGGCATGCGGCCGACGGGGAAACTGCACCTCGGGAATTATGTCGGAGCTCTTGCCAACTGGGTCAAGTTGCAGGACGACCCCGACACCCTCTGCTTTTTTATGGTGGCCGACTGGCACGCCCTCACCACCGATTACGAAAACACTTCCGCCATCGATTCCAACATCGAAGAAATGGTCATCGACTGGATCGCGGCGGGCTTGGACCCCAAAAAATCCGTCATCTTCCGCCAATCCTGGGTTCAGCCTCACGCGGAACTGAACTTGATCCTCTCCATGATCACGCCTCTCTCGTGGCTGGAACGCAACCCAACCTATAAGGAACAAGTGACCGAGCTGAAAGACAAGGAAATTTCCACTCACGGATTTTTGGGTTATCCCGTGCTCCAGGCGGCGGACATCCTGCTTTATCGCGCCACGCATGTGCCGGTGGGGGAAGATCAGCTTCCGCATCTGGAGCTCACGCGCGAAATTGCAAGGCGGTTCAATTTTTTATATAAAAGATCCACCTTCGTGGAACCCCAGGCGATTCTTTCGCGCACGCCCAAAGTGCCCGGGACGGACAGCCGAAAAATGTCCAAGTCCTATGACAACTGCGTTTATCTTTCCGACGACGAAACCATCCTCAGAAAAAAGATCAATTCCATGTTCACGGACCCGCTCAAGATCAAGGCCAATGATCCGGGACACCCTCTCCCCTGCCCGGAAAATCCGACCGGATGCGTGGTTTATTCACTCCACGGCGTGATGGAAGAGCCGCCGGTGGAATACGGCGCGCGCGCGAAATCCTGCGCGGACGGGAGCTTGTCTTGCCGGCCCTGCAAAGAAGATTTGTTCAAGAGAATGGACCATTATTTAAAACCCATCCGGGAACGGCGGGAAAAAGCCAAGAAGGAAAAAGGCCTTGTTCAGAGAATTCTTGTCGAGGGATCCAACAAGGCGTCCCAAGTCGCAACGCTCACACTCAACAATGTCCTGCACACCATCGGATTCCCCAAACACGAGGCGGCCCAATGAGCGCAACGCCCTATGAAGTGAAGCTCGAAATTTTTGAAGGGCCTCTGGACCTGCTCCTCTATCTCATAAAAAAAGAGGACATGGACATTCAGGACATCCAGGTTTCCAAGATCACTCAGGAATATCTGGACGTGATCGGCCTGATGAAAGATTTGAACCTCGAAGTCGCGGGAGAATTTTTGGTGATGGCTTCCACCCTCATCCAGATCAAAGCGCGCTCGCTCCTGCCCAAAGACACGCTCCCCGCGGATGCCAACGAAGGGCCGGACCCGCAGATGGAACTGATGGCGAAGCTCATGGAATACCAGAAGTTCAAGGAAGCGGCGAAATTTTTGGCCGAGAAAGAGTTCGCGGCGCGGGACATTTTTTACCGCAACCAGGTTCCCACATTTTCAGACGATGATTTCCACCTGGACGCCACGCTCTTTGACCTGCTGGACGCGTTCCGGGGCATCCTCAAAAACGCGGGGGACGAGGTCAAGGAACTCATTTATGAAGAAATTCCGCTCGAGCAGAAGATCCGGGAAATCCTGGACCTGATCGAAGGCAAACCCGCGCTCGCGTTCAGCGAAATTTTCCGCGCCAACCAGCCCAAGCGGCAATTGATCGTGACCTTCCTCGCCCTCCTCGAGCTGGTCCGCATGAAGCAAGTGGTCGCCAGGCAGAACGAGCAAATGGGAGAAATCATGATTTATCGCACAACGGAGACCCCCGCCAATGGATAAAGAAAAATTCAAGAATGTCGTGGAGTGCCTGCTGTTCGTGACCAACCGCGCCTTGCCTTTGGCAGAGATCGCGGACATCGCGGGAGAATCCCAGGAAGACACTCAGCAGATCATCGACGAGATCAAAGCTGATTTGGAATCGCGCCCAACCTCCATCCAGCTCGCTCAGGTTGCGGAAGGATATCAGTTCGCGACGAAAGAAGGATACGGTTATTGGGTGAAAAAACTCTATCGCGACCAGACGCTCTTCAAGCTTTCGCAGTCCGCCCTTGAAACCCTCTCCATCATCGCTTATAAACAACCCATCACGCGCGCCGAGATTGAAGAGATACGCGGAGTGGAAGTGATCGGCGTGCTTGAAACGCTCACGGAACGCAAACTCGTGAAAGTGGCGGGCAGAAAAGAATCCGTCGGACGGCCTTTGCTTTATGCCACGGCGCAGGATTTCCTGAGGCACTTCAATTTGTGGAAAATTTCGGATCTGCCTTCGCTCGAAGACCTCGCGCGGGAAGCGGAGAGAAAGCAGGCGCAGGAAGCCGCGGCTCCGACGCAAGCGCCTGAACCTTTGGCCCAAACGGAACCAGCCGCAGAGCTTCCGTCCGAAACCTCCACGGAGGCCGCCGTTCAAACGACGGTTGAAACGGCGACGGCGACTCTGGAAGCGCCTCAACTCATCGAAGACACAGGGACATCCGATGAACCGTCAAACGGAAACGGAGGAAAAGAACATGCCTGAGATCAGAAGAGATCCCGTCATCGGGCGCTGGGTCATCATCTCCACGGAGCGCGGAAAGCGGCCGAACGAATTTTCGACGGAAATTGAGCCGGAGATGGGAAAGTTTTGCCCTTTCTGCCCGGGCAACGAAGACAAGACGCCTTCAGAAATTTTGGCTTATGGTCCCCCGGAACGAGCCAAGAACCAGAACGGGTGGTGGGTGCGGGTCGTGCCCAACAAGTTTCCCGCGCTCCAGATTGAAGGCAACATCAACCGCGAAGCCCAGGGGATGTACGACAAGATGAACGGCATCGGCGCCCACGAAGTGCTCATTGAGACGCCGGAACATAAAAAAGAAATCCCCGACCTCGACGATAAAAAAGTGGAGGACATCATCTGGGCCATCCGGGACCGCATCATCGATCTCCGGAAAGACACGCGGTTTGAATATATTTTGGTCTTTAAAAACAAAGGGGCCGCCGCGGGCGCGTCGCTTTATCATCCCCATTCCCAGATCATGGCTCTGCCGATGGTTCCGATCCGCGCCAAGCAGGAAATTTTGGGTGCGAAACAATATTTCGATTTCAAGGAACGGTGCGTCTTCTGCGACATGATCACTCAGGAACTCTCCCAAAACATACGCATCGTCGCCGAAAACGAGCAGTTCGTCGCCTTTGAACCTTTTGCGGCGCGCTTCCCGTTTGAAACCTGGATCATCCCCAAAGTGCACGATTCCCATTTCGAGGACATCCAAAAAAGCGAGGCCAGCCAGTTCGCGAAAATGTTTAAAAACATTCTTCACCGGATACGCGTGGTGCTGGACGATCCGCCCTTCAATTTCATCCTCCACAATTCGCCATTGAAAGATCCGTCGCTGCCGCACTTCCATTGGTATATGGAAATCACGCCGAAACTTTCCAAGATCGCCGGTTTTGAATGGGGAACCGGATTTTATATCAACCCGACCCCGCCCGAAGAAGCCGCGCAATTCCTGAAAGAAGCGGAATGACCGGAGCCGGAACCCTGTGAACGTCCTCTTTGCCGCTTCGGAGGCCGTGCCCTTCTGCAAAACAGGGGGACTCGCCGATGTCGCGGGGGACCTGCCCAAAGCGATCCTGGCCCAGCTTCCCGACAAACGCAAATCGAGGATCCTCCGTTTCCTCCCCAAACATTCCCTCATCGACCCCCGCAAATTCGCGCTCGAAAAAATCCCCGGCGTCCTCAAAATTCCCGTCGGAGAAAAGATTGAGGAAGGCGGGGTTTATGTCTGCAAAGAAGGCCCGCTCTGGACTTTCTTCGTCGAGAACGAAAAATATTTTGACCGCCCCGCGCTTTATGGCCAGGCCGGAAAAGATTTCGAGGACAACGACGAGCGCTTCGCGTTCTTCAGCCGCGCCGCCCTGGAACTTTGCAAACTGATTGATTTCGTCCCGGACATCGTCCATTGCCACGACTGGCAGACCGGGCTCATCCCGGCTTATCTCAAAACGGTTTATGCCACCGACGCTTTTTTTCACCGGACCGCCTCCATTTTCACCATCCACAACATCGCCTATCAGGGGAATTTCCACAAGCAAAGCCTGGTCCTGACCGGGCTGGGATGGAGCGAGTTCACCCAGGAGAAGCTGGAATTTTTCGATCAGGTGTCGTTCCTGAAAGCGGGCCTCACCTATTCGGATTATGTCACCACCGTCAGCCCCGGATACGCCCGGGAAATTCAGACGACGGAACGATACGGCGCGGGGATGGAAGGGATTTTAAAGCTCCGCGAAAAAAACCTCCGCGGCATTCTGAACGGGATCGACGAGAACACCTGGAACCCGGCCAAAGATTCCCGCATCATCTCCAAATTTTCGCCCAGGATGAAAGACTTCGAGTGGCGGAAGAAATCGTGCAAGCGCGAACTGCAGAAACTCTGCGGCCTCGGCGTGGACAACGAAGCGCCGCTCCTCAGCATGGTGGCCCGCGTCGACCCGCAGAAAGGGTTTCGCATGACCCTGGAAATTCTCCCCAAAATATTTGACGAACATCCCAAGGTTCAGGCCGTGATCCTGGGCTCCGGCGCGCCCGACCTGGAGAAGGAACTGACGGCTCTCTCGGAACGCTTCAAAGGGCGTTTTTGTTATGAAAAAGGGTTCAACGACCCGCTCGCGCACAAGATTTATGCCGGCTCCGACATTTTCCTCATGCCCTCCGAGTTTGAGCCCTGCGGTTTGGGCCAGATGATCGCGATGAAATACGGCACGATCCCCGTGGTCACGCCGACGGGGGGACTCCTGGACACCGTCACGCCAAAAACGCAGGAATCTTCCGGAGGCAACGGGTTCATTTGCGCGGACATCTCCTCAGCCGCGCTTCACCAGACTCTTTGGAAAGCTTTGAAAACCTATGAAGACAGGCAGGAATGGAGGACCCTCATGAAAAACGCCATGACCGCAGATTTTTCCTGGAAACGCTCAGCCCAGGAATATCTCAAGCTTTATGAAAATGCGTCTCAGGGAAAAACCCGTGCGGACTAAAAAATTCCTCGTTGCGGGCCTTTCGGCCTGGACGCTGATCGCGGGCTATGCGGCTCTCAGAAAAATTCAGGCCCAAAATTTCGGCAAGACGGTGGAAATCTGCATCCCCTGGAACGAGACGCGCGAAATGGTGGACCGCGAACCCCAGCTCATCGGCAACAGTCCGCGCACGACATTTTTGAATTTCCTTGAACGCTGCAGCATCATCGGCGCCCGGTCCGCCGCCCTGCAGGAAGAAATCGTGGGCGGCAAAAACGCTGGGTTCAGCTCAGCCCAGGTGTCGTCGCTCAAGTCTCTGGGCTTTTCGGCGGTGTATCTCGTGGACGAAAACGGGCCCTTCATCAAAACGCCTCAGATCTGGCCGCCGCTCCCCGAAGAAAGCGCGGAACACGTGATGGGCGGCACCACAAAAATCAATCTCGGGCCGGACCCGGAGATGGTGAAATCCTGGGTTTTCATGCCGGACTCTCCGGACCTGGCCGCGGTCAAACTCCATTTCAACGACGACATTGTCGAAGCCGCGGAAACCAGCGGAGCAAGCTTCATCCTTTTGGAAAACCAGCCGAAAACATATGAGCAAGTGAGGATTTTGGCAAGACGACTGCCGAAACAGGTGGTGAGGGCCCACACGATCACGGCCGCCGAGATGAAGGGGATGTCGCGCGAAATGATGATGTCCCGGTGGATGAGGGCCGTGAGAGAACGCTCCTGCAAATGCCTCTACATTCACTGGAACCCCGTCTGGAGCGCGGAAGACAACCTGACTTTCCTCAGGGACCTTGCCAAGCGGCTCAAATCGGACGGTTTTTCTCTGGAACTTTCACAAAACACATTGTCGTCTTATGTCGAATATCCGCTTAAAAAGGTCCGGATGGCCCTGGCGTGGATCCTCTCTGTCCTGGCGCCGCTTGCGGCGCTTGCCGTGATCAAGAAAAGCCTCTCCGCGCCTGAAGAACCCCTTAGGTTTCGAAAAGCGCTGAAAATCTGGGGCATGGGCGCCGCCATTGCGGTCCTGGGAGGCATTTCGCTTTCCGCGCTCCTCAGCGACAGCGTTTTCGTCAACGGCCTGGACATTTTCCGGGGCGTCAAAGCGTCCCTGGTCCTGCCCATCGCTTTCGCGGGCCCGCTCCTTCTCAGCGTGAGCCAGATGGAAGATTTCCTGAACCGAAAAATAACCGTCATGGATCTGCTGGCCGTGTTGATCGTCGCCGCGGGGCTTGCCCTCATGGTTGAGCGGAGCGGGAATTTATCGTCCCATGTGAGCGCCGTCGAACTCGGCCTTCGGGAAAAGCTCGAAGCGATTTTGGGCACGCGCCCCAGGTTCAAGGAATTTTTGTTCGGGCACCCGCTTTTGATCGCGGGAATTTATTTCAAACGCAACAAACCTCTCTCGGCCGCCTGCCTGTGGGCCGGAATGATCGGGCTCGTCTCCATCCTGAACAGTTTCTGCCACCTGCATTGCCCCTTGTCGGTGACGCTCCTGAGAACGTTTCATGGACTCTGGCTGGGCGCGGTCATCGGAGCGGGGCTCGTGAAACTCGTCAACTTCTGGCTCGAACGCCAGCGCGCCGCGTCCCCGCTCGCCCTTTAGTGCCCAAAAAAATCCTCCTCGCCGGATATTACGGGTTCGGAAACCTCGGCGACGAGCTCCTCCTCAAAACGCATCTCTCTAAACTCGCCCCTCACTTTGATGTCACTGTCCTGATGGAGGGACACGATCCTGAAATCAGGAACGCCGTTGACCGCTGGTCTCCGTTAAAAATAATTTCTGCCGTCAGGAACTGCGACATCCTGGTTTTCGGCGGCGGCGGCATCCTTCAGGACAAAAGCGGATTTTTAAGTTTTTTTTATTATGTCTCCCTGATCCTGCTTGCCCGGTTCTTCGGCAAAAAAACCGTTCTTCTCGGCCAGGGCATCGGCCCCCTGAACCCTGTGAACGCGCGGATCGCCCGGACGCTCCTCAAGCGCGCTGATTTTGTGAGCGTGAGGGACCGGGATTCCCTGAAACTCATTGAGGGTCAAGCAAGACTTTCGGCCGACGCCGTTTTATTGTGTGACGCGCAAGCTCCGGTCAGCAAAAATTTGAATCCTAAACCCAGAATATTATTTATCCCGGGGCTGGATGGAATGATAAACGATATCCATAAACGAACGGCCATTGAAGGCGTCGAACGCTTTGCCCGAGAGATCGGGGGACAAGTGGAAACTCTGGCGTTCCAGCCCCAAAACGCGTGGAAGACCCCTCAGGACGCTTTCGGGAAAATCAGTTCGGCGGACTTTGTGGTGTCCCTGCGCCTCCATGGGCTCATTTTATCGTCTCTTCTTAAAAAACCGTTTGCCGGAATTTCCATGGATCCGAAAATCGATTCATTTATCAGAGAATTTGATTTCGGCGAAACGGCCGTCCCGAGGGTTCTTCTCGACAATGCGACCGCGGAATCCATATCCCAAAAACTTCTGGAATCGTGGCACCATAAGGAAAGACTCCTGAAGGCGGTTGAAACGGGGTTGCCGGGACTCAAATCTCGGGCGCAAACGGACTTTGAGGGCATGAAGGGTTTATGATATACTTCAATTTATGCTGACTCTCGAGAAGATCAAGTCTTCTCCTCTGGCCGGAATCATAAAAAAAACCCTCAAAACGAGGTGGCTCCTGCTTTTGTTTATTCCGACGCTGATTGTGCCGTTGACGGTCCTCAAGACGCTCAGCGAGGAAGGACAGGCCGTTTTCTCGGCGCAAAAAGGGGCTCTTGTGATGGAAGTGTTTTCGCGCACCGACCTGGCCCCGGAAAACTATAAACTGCTCGAAGAAAACCTCCGCGCCCTTGAAGGCGTGAAAGAAGTGATCGCGGTCTCTCCGGAAGAATCCCTCGCCAAAATTTCCGAGGACCCCAAGTTCGGGATTGATCCCCAGTGGCTGATGAAAAAGAAAGAGGACCTCAAGGGAAAAGACACGCTCCTGCCCTGGAGTTATGACCTGCACCTCGCGAAATGGGACGAAAAATTTTTGGCCGGCCTCCTCGGAACCATCGAGAACATGGAGGTGGGGCAAAACAAAATCAAAGCCGTCTCCGAAATCCATTATGACCGGGAACGCTGGACCCTCACTTTCGCGCTCTTCAATTATGTCCGCTGGCTGAAACGCGTCCTGGGTTTTCTGCTCAGCCTGGTCCTCGGCATCATGGGATACCTCGCCGTGAAAGTCCGCAGGAAATTCACGCCGGACCAGGAACTTGTGACGGAGGCCGTGGGATTTTTTTCGATCGGCATCCTGGGCGCCCTGGCAAGCCACGCTCTCTATTTGGCGATCCTCTCCATCTCCTTCTTTCCGGAAACTTTCAGCTGGAAAAACCAGTTGGGGCGCTCGCTGATTTTTCAGATCGGGCTTTCCATCCTGTTCAGTTTTTGCGCTCACGCGTCCCTTTTGTTTGAGCGCCGGCGCGGATAAAGTGCGCGCGTCAACGGCGCTGATCCTTCTGGCCGCGATGCTCTCAGGGACCGCGGTTCAGGCCGAATCGGTCCGGGAACTGAACAAAAAAATAAAGACGCACAAGAAAAATCTGGAACAGATCGACGAGCAGATCAAATCGCTCGAAGACGAGGACACGCGGCTCAAAAAAGACGCCGATTTCCTGGAAAAGACGATCAAGAAGATAGAAAATGACATCGACAAATCGAATAAAAAACAGGTGGCACAGAGGCGGAGAATTTCTGAAACGGAGAGCCAGATCCGGCAGATGAAACAGCAGATTTCGCTCCTCACCGACGAGGGCAGGATGTGGGAGAACACGATCTTCACCGACCTGAAAAGCTATCATCAGGAAATAGCGTATCCCCAAAGGATGGTTCACCGCCCCATGGAAGCCTGGATCCTGCGAGCCGCGGTGGCGCTCCGCGTGGAACAGATGAAAGACACCCATTCCAAAATCGTTTTCTCCCAGGACAAGGAAAGACAGCTCGCGCAGTCCAAGGAAAACCTGGTGAAGATGAAGTCCGAGCTCGAAGGGGAAATCGCTCGGCAGAAAAAGATCAAGGAAGAAAAAGCCCGCCTGCACAAAACCACGCTCGGCAAACGGCTGATCGCCCAGGGAGAAGTTCAGCGCCTCAACGAAACGCGGGACGCTCTCGAAAAACTCATCGGAAACCTCGCGGCAAAAAAGGAAAAAACGCTCACCGAACAGCGCGAGGCGGAGCTGGCCAAGAAGTCCTTTCATGAGCGGAGAGGGAACCTCCCCTGGCCGGTGGAGGGGACCGTGACCGTGCCTTTCGGCCACCGCAAACACCCGGACCTGAACATCATGGTGATCCATAACGGCATAAAAATCAAAACCCAGCAGGGCGTTCCCGTCAAGGCCGTTGAGAAGGGAACCGTCATCTATGCCTCCGATTTCCGGTCTTACGGCCAAACCGTCATCCTGGACCACGGCGGCAACACCTTCTCGGTCTATGGGCTCCTGGGAGACATCAGCGTGAAAGAAGGGGAGAAAGTGACCGCGGGCCGAGGGATAGGGACCACGGGGGAAGACGAGCCGAGCCAGATTTATTTTGAACTCAAAAACCAGGGACGGTCGGAAGACCCGCTCCTGTGGCTGAGCAAACGATGAAACAACATCACACGAAGGAGTCCCATCCATGAAGAAAACCGTCACGCGCAGATCCGTAAAATTAATCCTTTGCCTCGGCCTTGGATTTCTGTGCTCGATCACGGCCATCAAAGCCGCCGGGTCAGGCATCGACAAGACGCTTGAAGATCTCAAGATCATCTCCGAAGTCTTTGACTATATCCAGAAGAACTATGTCATCGAAAAAGATCCCAAAGACCTGATTTATGGAGCGGCGCACGGCATGGTCCGCACGCTGGACCCTTTCAGCCAGTTTTTGGAGCCGGAACCTTTGAAAGACATGCAGACGGAAACGGAAGGGAAATTCGGCGGCCTCGGCATCCGGATTGAGATGCGCGACGAATGGCTCACCGTCATGACGCCCATCCCCGACACGCCCGCTTATCGCGCAGGGGTTTTGCCCGGAGACAAGATCATCAAGATCGAAGGCGAAAGCACCCAGGGACTCTCCCTGCAAGACGCGGTCCGCAAACTCCGCGGCGCGCCCGGCACGCAGGTGAGGATCACCATCATCCATGAAGAGATGAAAGAGCCGCTCGACCTCAACCTCACGCGCGAAGAAATCAAGATTGAATCGGTCCGCTCCAGGATGATGGACAGCAAGATCGGCTATGTCCAGCTGATCGAGTTCACGGCCAAGACCGACGTGGACATGGTCAAGGCTCTGAACGACTTTCAGGCTCAGGGCATGGAAGGGCTCGTGCTCGATCTCCGCAACAATCCGGGAGGACTCCTGAATGTCGCGGTGGGCGTGTCCAAGAAATTTCTTGACGACAATAAACTGGTCGTGTATACCGAAGGACGGAAATCGGACCGTGTGGAATATCGTGCAGACGCCATGGGGCCCTGGGCCAAGATCCCCATGGTCGTGCTGGTGAACGGAGGATCCGCCTCCGGCTCTGAGATTGTGGCGGGCGCCATGCAGGACCATCACCGCGCGCTCCTCCTCGGCACCACCACCTTCGGGAAAGCCTCCGTCCAGTCCGTGATCCCGCTCAGCGGCGGCGCGGGGCTCCGGCTCACCACGGCGAAATATTATACGCCCGCAGGCCGCGGCATCATGCGCGACGAAAAAACCGGCAAAGGCGGCATCGTGCCCGACATCGTCCTTGAAGTGACCCGCGAAATGGAGATCAAGATCCGCAGACAGCAGGAAGAGATTTATGGCAAAGACCGCGCGCCCAAATCCGTCGTCAAAAAAGAAGAGCAGGTGGACGACATCGCGCTTAAACGCGCCATTGAGTTTCTCAAAGCCGGCAACATCCTGAACCGCAAGCTTCCAGGTTGAGCCGAAAAACCAAGACGAAATCCAAAAAGAAGTCGGGGAGCGGACGGTTTATTCTCATTCTGCTCCTCGGCGTTCTGGCGTTCTGCGGCTGGAGGATCCATCAGACCGGGGCGGTGATGGATGAGTCCGCCGCGTGCGGAGCCCTGGAAAGCAAGGTCAATGCCATCCTTTCGCAATATCATGTCCAGGAACGGGACATCGTCCGCGTGGTGAGGCTCGAAAAAAAATCTAAAATCCCTCACCTTTTTTCCTGGGTGGAGACAGAACGCGAATTTTTGCTTCCGGCCAAAGCTCCGCTTGAGGAGATGGCTGAAACCGTGCAATCCGCCGCCGAAGAAAATAAACTTGAATTTCATTCGCGGCGAGCGAGCCCGGACAAGATTCACATCACCCTCGGAAAACACGGACGGATTTATCAAAGCCTCCTTTTTATGAAGAAACGGCCATGAACATCCTCGGCATCGAAAGTTCCTGCGACGAAACCTCCGCGTCCGTCGTCAAAGACGGAAAGAAAATCATCTCCAACATCGTCTTCTCGCAGAACGACCTGCACGGGGCCTATCGCGGCATCGTCCCGGAAATCGCGAGCCGCGCCCATGTTGAAAAAATCAACGAAGCCCTGTCGTCGGCCCTGGAGCAAGCGGACTATGATGCGATCGCCGTCACGGTCGGGCCCGGGCTCATCGGCTCGCTCCTCGTCGGAAAAATGGCCGCCCAGGCCCTCGCGTGGGTTTCCGGAAAACCCCTGATCGGGATCAACCACCTTGAAGCGCACCTCTTCGCCAACCTTCTTGAGCATCCGGGACTTCAGCCGCCTTTCATGGGCATGGTTGTTTCCGGCGGGCACACGGACCTGGTCCTCGTGAAAGATTTCGGGGTCTATGAAGTCGTGGGACGCACGCGGGACGACGCGGCGGGAGAATGTTTCGACAAGGCGGCCAACCTCCTGGGCCTGGGTTATCCCGGAGGCCCCCAAATCGATAAACTCGCGGCCAAAGGCAACCCCAAAGCGGTTCAGTTTCCAAGGCCCTTTCTTCACGGGTCCTGGGACTTTTCCTTTTCGGGGCTGAAAACCGCCGTCCTCTATTATCTGAAAGACCTCAAAACCCAAAAGAATGTCCCGGACATCTGCGCCTCGTTTCAGGCCGCGGCGACAGAAGTCCTGTCCGTAAAAGCGGTGAAAGCGGCGAAAAAATTCGGTATGAAAAGCGTTTCCGTCGGGGGAGGAGTGGCGGCCAACTCCGAACTGAGAAAAAGACTGCTTGAAGAGGGAAAGAAGAACGGGATCAAAGTTTATCTGCCCTCCAAATCTCTCTGCACCGACAACGCGGCCATGGTGGCGGCGCTCGGATACCATAAATTTAAAAAAATTGGCCCTTCAAAAGTCCGCCTCCAGACGAACCCTTCGCTCCCCATTTTAAACTGGGCCTGACGCAAAATGATTTCATTCCTGAGAGCCCTGCTCGTGATCCTGGCTCTGGCATTGACTCACGCTTTCGGCGAAACCCTGGAACAATTCCTCCTGCAGGTCATCCGCATATTCATCGCCGTGGAACCCTCAAACGCCGTCCGGTTCAATCTGGTCCACATTCTGATCCTTCTCTCCCCGCTGGTCCTCTTGGGCATCCTGGTTTCCATCGCCACGGTGGACGACCCCGCCCTCAGAAAACGGGCTCAAAAAATAGTCCTCGGCATGCTCCTGGGCCTTCTGGCATATCGGATATTTCAGATTTGGTGGATCGTAAAACTCGGAGCGATGGGGGAATTCGACACGAGCCGAACGGAATCCTTCTCGGCAGGTCAGATATTGTTTCTGGAACGCATTGCGCCCTGGCTCATCCTGGGTTCCGCCTCCGCCCTCGTCCCCGCCGTCACCGAACCTGAGTCCGACTCCAATTTTTATGCGGCGCTCGCGTCGCTGTGCCTGTTCGTGTGGCTTGTGATTTCCAACAAACTTCCGCCCGGACAAGGGTTTGGAGAGTCCGTGACCAGCCTCGGCATCACAGTCGCGGCGGGGTTCCTCCTGGGCCGAGCCGTCCTCAAAATTAAAGCCTCCTGAGCGCTGGACAAACCCGGGAATATTTGGGAAAATAATCCGGACTTGACAGATTTTTAATCCCCTGTTATATACAGAGGGACCTGGAACAGAAACGACTTAAGGCGAAACGAGCCTGGTCGTCAATTTTTTCGGGCCAAAAGTAAACCATGCAGTTTACTTTAACTTTAAAAATGGGCGCAAAACGAGGAAAAGCATGACCATGAATGAAGAAGAGCTCATAAAAATAAGCATGATCGCCGAGCTGGCGGATGTGGCAAGTTCCACGATCCGTCATTATACGGACATGGGACTCATCAAAGTCGGGGGATACACCGAAGGCGGGCAGAGGCTTTATGCCAGGACGGAAACGGTGGAACGGCTCACCAAAATTCAGGCGCTGAGCAAGCGCGGACTCACCCTTCCCGAAATCAAGATAGCGATGGAAGGCAAATCCAAATCCAAAAAAATTCTCATCGTGGACGACGAGCAGGAAGTTTCCGAGCTGTTGGTGGAACTCCTGAAAAATCGCTTCCCCGATTGGCAGGTCCGGGTCGCGGGAGACGGGTTTACGGCCGGCCGGCTGATCGGGGAATTCTATCCAGACCTCATCATCCTGGACCTCATGCTCCCGGGCGTGGACGGGTTCCATGTCTGCAAGCAGATCCGCGAAGATCCATTGCTCACCGGCATCCGCGTGCTCGCCATCACCGGATATGATTCCCAGGAAATGAAGGACAAAATCATAAAATGCGGCGCCAACGATTATCTCGCCAAGCCCATGGACAACAAAGAGCTGATCGAACGAGTGCAGAAACTTTTGATCCCATGAAAAAAATATTTTTGTTTATGGTTTCCGCGTTCATCGTTTCGGGACACGCTTATGCCGTTCCCAAACCTCCCGAAAAAGTTCAGGGAGCGCGTTCCGCCAGCGGGACCTCTTTCCGCATCACCTGGTCTTCGCCCACGCTCCGCTCCGACGGAAACCTGCTGACTCCGGGGGAACTGGGCTCGTTTAAAATCATCCGTTCCAACGCGCTCACCAACGGCACGACCGTCATCAATTTTGTTGTCCCGATCGCCTCAGCCGCCGTTTTCACCGACACCACCGTCTCGGGCCGGACTTTTTATTACCGCGTCCGCGCCGTGGACTCCATTGGGGACGGCCATGAATCCGAGGATTCCACCCCCGTCTCCTCCGACATCAACAACACCGCTTATTTCATGGCCGATGACGGGCTGTCCTTCGCCAGCGTTCCGGGAACGCTCAAGAGCGCGCTTGACGCCGAAGGTTCCGTCATTTCAGCCAGCCGGGTCACCAGCGCGGAGGGGAACCGCATCTATAAATCCCTCAATTTTTCTGTGCTTGATTCTCTCACCAGCCAGGTTCGGCAGAATTATGTCCTGAGCTCGCCCGCCACCCTCGGCATCGCGTATTCCGTCAACGGTTCCGGGCAGGTGATCGCTTCCGCCCCTCAATCCCTTTCGCCGGCTGTGTCCTACCCCGATGCGGCCGGCGCAAAATTTTCCTTCTCGGTCTATTGGGACAACGGAGCCGGCTTCGTAAAACTGGGAAGTTCCGTTGACACCGCGAACCGGGTCGCCACGACCTCTTCGCGCCTGCCGGGGTCCTATCAGCTCCGGCTCGTCTCTCAGCCCCTCTCCGCCCAGCTGAATGCGGTCTATCCCCGAACGCTCACGCCCAACAGCGACGGCATCAATGACCGGGTCTTCTTCCTCTTCGAAAACCCGTCGCAGGCGTCCGCGAGCGGATCCATCTTTGATGCGGAATCATCGAAAGTGGCGGATCTCCGGACCACGGACCTGTTCGGGGGAGACACGGTCCTCTTCTGGGACGGGACCGACAGCAACGGCGCCACGGTGGCGGGCGGATTTTATATCTATAAAGTTGAAGTGGGAGACAGAAAATTTTCGGGAGCGGTCGCGGTCGCGAGATGAACCGATGCGTCCTCTGGATCTTCATCTCCGTTGCCGCATTCCTCGCGGCCCCCAGCCTGTCCATGGGCTCTTTTGAGGCAGTGGGAATCGGAGCCAGGCCCTCCGTTCTCGGAAGCGCCTATACCGCCGCGGCCAACGACATTTACGCCATCACCCAAAATCCCGCCGGACTGGTTTATCTGAAACGCAAAGAGTTCACCGCCACCTATGGACTCATCCACCCGGGACTCGATGACGGATCCAAGATCTACAATTCGTTCGTCGCCTATGCCCACCCGATCAGCCCTGACAGGGGTTCCCTTGGACTGTCTTATTATCAGATGAACCTGAACGGCTTATATCATGAACGCTCCGTCGCAATGGGCTATGCCAAACGGGTGCGTCAGAGATGGGCGTTCGGCGCCAACATCAAACAGCTTTCAAGAAGTTTCGGCGTTCCGCAGGGCCAGACTTCGAACAGCGGCGTCACGGACCCCGCCAAAACGGACCCCGCATTTTCCGACGGAGATTCCGCCTGGAACATCGGTTTTGACCTGGGCGCGATCTATAGGCCCGCCTATAATTATTCTTATGGTTTCTCGATTGAAAATATCAATGAACCCAACCTCGCCGTGGCGTCAAAGAACAGCGACCCCGTGCCCATGACGATCCGGGGCGGGATGGCCTATAGCGACGGATCGCTCGCGCTCCTGACCGCCCTCGACAGCAGGAAATCTTCCAGCGGGATCGACCGGGACATTCATTTCACGGCCGCGGGGGAAAAATGGTGGCTGGGTTCCGCCTTCGCCAACGGAGACCTTTCGGCGCGGGGTTCTCTCGTCTTCGGTTCCAGGTCTTATAGCCGCCTGGCTTTCGGGTTTTCATTCCGTCTGGAATCCGTGCAGATGGATTATGGTTTCCTCATGCCGCTCCACGGGGCCAGCCTGGGCACCACGCAGGGCACGCACCAGCTCACGATGACGCTCAGGTTCGGGAAAGTGATCATCGAGCCGGACTATGAACTCCGCATGCGGCAGGCCGAACTGGACCTCCAGAAAACCGAGCGCGAACTCGAACTCATCCAGGCGGAAAAAGTTCAGCTGCTGGACGAGCTCAAACAGAGCCGCGACGAAACGGAGAAAAAAGCCAAACGAAACGAGGCCTTCCAGATCCCGATCGATCTCAAAGCCCTCGCCTTAAGGTTCGCGGAACTGATGGACAAATATTGGAAAAGAAAATCAGCCGGGGCCTCCAATGAAGAGCGCATCGCCCTGCTCCGCCCGATCCTGAGCGAGTTCAGGAACAAAGACTTTGACGTTTCCGTCGCCGAAAACGAGCTCGCGGCGCTGGAGCGCGACAAAAACCGCTCAGACGAAGATCTCGCCGTGTCCTGGAATTATTATCAGAAGATCGCCGCCCGCGGCGCTTCCGTTCCCGAACGCATCCTGCTTCTCAACACCATGATCGAACGGTTCTCAAAGACAGGCGCCGACATTGCGCGGGTGAGGGACGAGCTGAATTCCCTCAAATCCAGATGAAATCTCTCGACCGCTGGATCAAGTCTCTCACCTTCAAGAAAAAACTGATCCTCTCGTTTTCGCTGATCCTGGGCCTTTCGTTCGCGCTGGGAGCGGCGCTTCTCAGGACCGTGTTCGTCCTCAAAAGCCGGTCGGAAGACTATGAACGGCTCCGCGCGTCCTATGATGTTCTGACCAATTGCCGCCAGACGTTCAACAAGATGAGGCGGGCCGCCGACGGAGTTTTGATCGGGGTTTCCGGGGACCGTCAGAGATATGACGTTTATGCTTATGAGATGGACCGCAGCCTTGAACAATTTCAGATGCTTTCCGGAACGATGATGGAAAAGGAAAATGAGAGGAACCTTGAAATCGTGCTGAAAACTTTTTCCGCCCGGATGAAACCTGTGCTGGACCTGGCGGAAGAGGGCCGGAGGAGCGAGGCCATTGCCCTGATGGACCAGACGGTCCTCCCGATCCTCGACGGCATCGCTCGGCGCATCGACATGATCTCCTCCGCCTCAAAACAGCAGGCTGACCAGGCCTGGGGAGAAGCCAAACTTCTCGCCGGGAAAACGCTCGTCTCCTCAGGGATACTTTTTCTATCCATTCTGCTCGCGGGCGCGGGTCTTTCCGTCGGGCTTTATCGTTCCATCGCCCACCCTCTCGCACAGCTCACGAAGGGAACTCAAAAAGTGTCCGAAGGCCTGTGGGACCTCAAAATGAACATCACGGATCCGCCGGAAATCGCGTCGTTGGCGTCCGCGTTTGAAACCATGACCGCCTCGCTTTATGCCCTGCAGGTCCGCCTCACCCAGATGGACCGGATGTCCGCGATGGGGACCCTTGCGGGCGGCGTGGCTCACGAAATCAACAACCCGCTCACCGGCGTGCTCGGGCAAGCCCAATTTCTGATGGACAAACTTTCGGCCACCGACCCGCTCCGTTCCAATGTCGAGAAAATTGAGCGCGGCGCCCAGCGTTGCCGAAAAATTGTCCGCCACCTCCTGGACTTTTCGCGCCCATCGGATTATCTGTTTCAGGCGTTCGACGTCAAACCCGTGATCCAGCAGGCTCTGGGCCTCTGCGAGACGGAAATGGCGCTGAAAAGCATACAGATCCGCTTTGACTCCGCCCAGCCGCTCCCCAAAGTTTGGGCGAGCGAAAACCACCTTGAACAGGTTTTTCTGAATATCCTGATGAACGCCGTCCAGGCCATGCCCAGCGGAGGCATTCTCACGATCGGACTGCGTCTGGTCCGGCCCAAAGGATTCCTTTCCGCCCTTCCATGGAAAGAGGGGATCGACTTTGACCGCGACCATGTATCCGTGACCTTTGAAGACACGGGGGAGGGAATCGCTCCCGAAACTTTGCCGCGCCTGTTCGATCCGTTTTTCACGACAAAAGAGCCCGGCAAAGGCACGGGCCTGGGACTCTCGATCAGCTATAACATCATGAAAGTGCATCACGGGGAAATCTCCGCGGAATCGGAAGGCCCTGGGAAAGGGGCCAGATTCACGGTGAAGGTCCCCATCGCTCAGGATGAAACAAAGGTCGAATCCTTTGCCTCCCCGCTCTCGGCTCTGGAAAAAAAACTGACCGATTTTGAAGACCGTTTCAAGTCTTGATTTGGATCGGCTGAACTGATACTGTAAAATAGGATTTATGGACGAAGAACACTTAAAAAAACAGCTGGACAAGCTCTGGGAAAAAGTGAAGGAAACGCCTTCCGGCTCAAACCGGGAGGAGTCCGTCTCCGCCTTCGAACTGGCCCAGTCCGAAATCCACGCTGAAACCCTGAGGGCGCTCCAACAGCGGTTCGAAAAAGAAAAAAAATATTGGGAAAACCTCGTCACGGCCAAGGACGAGGCCGTGGCCCGCCTTGAAAAAGAAGTCCAGGAACAAAACCTTAAAACCAACCGCCTCCGCGACAAAATCCAGGAACTTCAGTCGGAACAAACCGGAATCATCCAGCAGTCCTTCTCCACCCTGGAGATCCAGAAACGGTCCCTCAACAACCACATCCATAAACTGGAAGAAGACCTGGAATCCGCGCGCAAAGAAACGCTCATGATGCGTCTTGATCTGGAAGAAGAAAGAGTCCTGCGCCAGAAGATGAAGGGGAAATGGGACGAAGAAGAGCAGAAGTGGCGGGACGAAGTCGCGCACAAAGAGCTGGAAGTTGAAAACACCAAACGGGAAATTTTCTCGAAGCGCGAAACGGAGCTTGAAGACATCGCAAAGCTTGAAGAGACCGCGAAAAAACTCAAGCGCCAGCTCGCCGACGACAAAACGCTTTATGAAACTGAAAAAGCGGGACTCCAGAACCTCGTCAACGAAAAACAGGCGCAGATCCAGAAACTGAACGCGGACCTTTCAGAAACCGTGAAACGGCTGGACAACGAAAAAGAGGAACGGCGCCTGGCGGCCGTGGAGCGGGAAAAAGTCACGATCCAGAGCGAAGAAGACCGCAAACGCATGACGGAACAGATGCTCGCCCGCGAAGTGAAAGTGCGCGAACTGGAACAGACAGTGGAACGGATGACGAAAGAGCGCATGGAGCGCGAAGAGTCGCTCCGGATCCGCGAAGAAAAAATTCTGCACGACGAGGAAACGGTCCGCAGGCGCAGGGAAGACTGGGTGGATTCGGTCCGTTCCCAGGCGTCCCAGGAACTCAACATCTCGGAAAAATCCGTCGATCTTTTATCGAAACTCGAATCCAAACTGGGGCTCCGGCCGCCGGTCATCCCTCACGCCCAGAACCTGACGCTCGGACGGCCGCCTTCCATCCACAAAGATGCGGACGCGAACCTCGAAGCCATCGCGGAAAAATATCCCTCGTTCAAGAGCGGCGTCCTTTTCCTCCGGAAACGGGAAAGCTGGGTGCTGGTTTTCGCGGGCCTTCTGCTTTTCATTTTGACCTCCACGCTCCTGGTCTTTGAAAGCCAGGGACGGAGAAGCGTGAGAGCCCAGGCGCTCCTCATGAAAGGCAACGAACAGTTCACGAAAGGAAATCTGGAAAATTCCCTCAAACAGCTCGAGAAGGCCTATGATTTGGATCCCTCGAACACGATCATCCGCAACTCCCTCACGCTCGTGCTCGGAGAGCTCGCCACAAAGGAAAAGCGCGACGGAAAACTGGACCTGGCCCTCAAACGCGTGGAAGCGCTTTATCAGATCCTCCCCGAAGACCCGGACGTCGTTCGCCTGCACGGAGAAATCCTGCAGGCCCTTGGGCGGGGCCCCGTGAACGAAGTGAAGGAACCCGCTCCAGCTCCGGTCCAGGAACAAAAACCAGAGCAGACGATCCTTCCGGCCCCGGAACCTGAACCTCAGCCGAAAGCCGAAACGCCGAGCGAACCGCAGGAAAAAAATCCTGAAGAGACTCTCACTCCCGAGCAAAGAGACGTCAATTGAACGATTATCAGGCGTTATACACCTCGGAATCAGAACCCTGGAACTATAGCGGGCGCGCCGCGGAGCTCCTGAGACACGAAATCATCGCGGAAGAACTTTCTTCCCTCGGCCTAAAATTTTCCGACGCTCTGGATGTCGGCTCCAGCCTGGGCCAGCTCACCCGCAAACTCCGGCCCCTCTCAAAAAATGTCACAGGATGCGACGTTTCGAGCGCCGCCGTCCAGAAAGCGGAAAAAATGCCGGAAAACGCGGGCATCAAATTTTTAGCCGCGGGGCTTCCCGGCCTCCCATTCGCGGAGAACGCGTTTGATCTCATCGTGGTCGCAGACGGCATCCACGAATTTGTCCCGCAGGACAAAAGAGATTCCGCCCTCAAAGAGCTTCGCGGGGTCCTGAAAAACGGGGGAACCATTCTTTTCAGCGATTACATGCGCCCCGGAAATTTCGAGCCTTTCATCCGCCTCATCAGCGCGCATTTCTCCGTTATAAAACTGGTATACTTGAACGATCGGTTATGGTATCAATTTGAAAGCTGGTTCAAGGCGGTCCGCGGCTTGAAAATTTCCAAATATATTTTGTCCAGAACCTGGATCGCCAGGGCCTTTAGGCCTCTCGCGAAATGTCTCGGCGCCCATGGATCCACGCACATCCTGATCCTCGCACAAAAAAATGGCCAGAACTGAACTCAAACGCGATCTCGGACTCTTCTCCTGCACCATGCTCGTGGCCGGCAACATGATCGGCATCGGCATCTTCATCACCGCAGGCCGCATTTATCAAATGCTCCCCAACCCAACCGCCATCCTCTCGGCCTGGATCGTCGGAGGACTGCTTTCTCTCGCGGGCGGCCTGGTTTATGCTGAACTCTCCACGCGGTTCCCTCGCGCCGGCGGCGGCTATGTTTATATCACCCAGGCCTTCGGACCGTTCCTCGGATTCCTCGCGGGATTTTCTTCCAGCATGGTCACGATCCCCGGCACCGCCGCTTTTTTGGCCATCGGCGTCACGAAATACGCCGGCATCCTGGATCCGTTCATCGCGAAATCTGTCGCCGTCGCTTCCATCCTCCTGATTTCTTTCGTCAACGACCGCGGCGTCTTGAAAGGCGCCTGGCTCCAGGACTCTTTCATGGTGCTTAAACTCGCCCTCATCTTCGGCCTCATCTTCGCGGGATTCCTGCTCGGACACGGATCCTTTTCCAATTTCGCCGTCTCCACGCAAAGCGCCCGCCCCATGCTCTTCGCGTTCCCTTTGGCCCTCATCCCCGTCATGTACACTTATTCCGGCTGGGACGCCACCGTCTATGTCGCGGGCGAAATAAAAAATCCCTCCAGAACTCTGCCCTTCTCTCTTTTTTATGGCTGTCTCACCTGCATGATCATTTATCTCTCTCTCGCCTGCCTTTATCTTTATGCCCTCCCCGTCAACGCCGAGCCTTTCGTCACGCCCGAAAACAAAAGCCGGATCGTGACCGTGGCGTCTCAGGCGCTTTTCGGAGCAAGGACAGGCCAGGTGATCGGCACATTGGTCGCTGTCTCCGTGATCGGATGCCTCTCCGCAACCATCCTCACGGGCCCGAGAGTAATTTTCGCCATGGCGCGGGACGGACTTCTGCCCAAAGCCGCGGGGGAAGTGAACTCCAGTTTCGCAACGCCCTCCAAAGCCATCTGGTTCCACGGCCTCTGGGCCTGCGTGCTCGCCGTGACGGGAACCTTTGACCAGCTTTTGGATTATGTCACCGTCCCCATGGTTTTTTTCGCGGCCATCAACGGAGCCAGCCTCATCCTCCTCCGCACAAAAAATAAATTTGATCCCGGCGCGGTGCCCTACAAATGTTTCGCGTATCCCGTGCTCCCCGTCCTCTTCATCCTCGGCATGGGCTGGATCGTGATCAACACCGCCGTCCAAAACCCCAAAGATTCCCTCTGGGGCCTCGCCATCGTTTCCGCCGGCATTCCCATCTATGTTTTGATCCGCGCGCTTGAACATAAAAAAGACACTCCCCGATTGTCATGAGTTTCGTTTTCCATAAACCTTATCCCGTCGCCCAGGAATCGGAACTCGAAAAGGTCCCTCAACACCTCACGCGCGACCCGAACAAAACATATAAAGCCCGCCCCGCCGCCGTCGAGGCGTTAAAAAAAATGTGCGCCGCCGCAGAGAGCGAACGCATCCAAATCGTGGTGATCTCGTCGCACCGCACGCTCGAATATCAGAACAATTATTTCCTGGACGCCGAAAAACGGCACGGCAAAGGCCGGGGCGCTCTGTGGGTGGCGCCGGGAGGATATTCCGAACACCACACGGGTTATGTTTATGACTTGGCGGACAAAAATCACCCGGAGACCGACGATGAGCCGTCTTTCGAAAACACCCAAACTTTCGCCTGGCTCAAACACAACGCTCCGCGTTTCGGCTTCGCCCTCTCGTTCCCGCCCGGAAACTGGCAAAGGGTCAGCTACGAACCCTGGCACTGGAGGTTCGAAGGCGATGCGCATTCCAAAAATCTTTTCCGCCCGTCCGTGATCGGGAGGACTTCCGCCGTCATGAAAGCCGTCATGAAAGCGTTCGGCATTTTGTCCGCGTTTATGTTCATGGTCCTCGCGCCGGCATCCGCAGAACTTGTGAAATTCAAAGCGTCTGACGGCACAATCCTCGAAGGCGATTTTTTAAAGCCCGCCCCCTCAAAGCCGACCGTCGTCCTCCTCCACGGATATGGGAGCAACCGGCCCGAATGGGAACCTTTCGCGAGATTTTGCAATTCGAAAGGTCTCGGCGTTTTATATTTCGATCTCCGCGGCCACGGCAAAAGCCAGGGCATCGCCTCGGATTTTTCCAAAATGGTTTCTGACGCAGGATCCGCGGTTCAGTTTCTTAACGCAAAATATAAAATTCCCAGATCCAGAATCGGCGTGGGGGGAGCCAGCGTGGGAGCCAATGTCGCGTTCCGTTATGCCGCGCAATCCAAGGAGGTTCCTTTCACGGTCCTCCTCTCGCCCGGCCTCAACTATCAGGGCCTGAAAACCGACGATCTGCCCTCGGTTTATGGCAGCCGCCCGCTCCTCCTCGCTTCAAGTTCAGGCGACCCCAACGCGTCCTATTCCTGCGATGTCCTGGACCGGATGATCGGGGACAAATCCGGGCTTATAGTTTACCGCGAAGCTCCCGATCGCGGCCACGGCGTCCAGCTCCTGAGGCGTGAATTTGAAAACAAACCCTGCCGTCTTGAACAAAACATCATTCAATGGATTGAAAAACATGCGAAAAAATAAATTATTTGTTTTATCCGCCCTTCAAATTTCCATCGCAGTTGCGCCCTGCTTCGGCGCCGCCGTCGCGAAATCCACAGCTCCCGCCCAGGTTCCGGTGTCCACCGCAACCGCAAAAACTTCTGAACCCAAAAAAGCTCAACCTGCGGCTGACAAAACACCGCTCTGGGACACTTATCGCATGCTCACAGGCAAAAAATTCGTGGACATGACGCACCCCTTCCAGCCCGGGATTCCGAAATGGAGCGGGTTCCCAGACGAAAAGCGAAAGAAGATCTATACTTATGCCCGGGACGGTTTCTCGGCCACGAAATACACCTTCGTGGGCCAGTGGGGCACCCATGTCGATCCGCCGTCCCATTTTCATGAAGGGCTCCGGTCTCTGGACGACATTCCTGTCCGGGAGATGGTGGCGCCCCTGGTGGTCATCAACATCAGCTCGCGCGCCGCGGAAGACCCGGACGCGCGCCTGACGGTGGACGATGTCCGCGCCTGGGAAACGAAATACGGCAGGATCCCGCCGAGAGCGTTCGTGGTCAAGCGGGACGATTGGGGGAAAAGGTGGCCGGACAATGTTTTGATGCAGAATTCGGACGTCAAAGGCCGGAGACATTTTCCGGGATGGAGCGTGGACGCATTAAAATTTTTGGTCCTGGAGCGCAACATCGTCGCCATCGGCCACGAGACCACCGACACGGACCCGGGCATCACCGTTTCTGACGACCGATATCCCGCCGAAACCTATATCCTTGGCGAGAACCGCTATCAAATCGAGCTCCTCGCCAATGTGGACGAACTCCCCGAATACGGCGGCCTCGCCTTCATCACCTTCCCGCGCCCCGTCGGCGGAACAGGTTTCCCCGCAAGAGTTTTCGCGATCGTTCCCTAAATATTTTCCGGATTGATTGAGAAGAGGAGTTTGCCGCTGAAGGGGTCCTGCAGTCGGGAGATTTCGACAGCGATGATGCCGCCGGTCTTGAGGTGAATTTCTTCCAGTTTTCCGTCCAGAAGCCCGAACGCGAAACTTTCCAGGTCCGGCACATGCCCCACCACCGCGCAAGCCGCAAGTCCGCCCGCCTTTTGCGCGAGGGCCTCCGCCATGGAGGGAAAACTCGCCCCGCTCCTGAACGCGGGAACGATCTCAAGTCCCTTCTCGCACGCCAAAAACCCCTGAATCATCTCCGCGCTTTCCTTGGCGCGCAGATATGGGCTGGAAAAAATTTTTTGAGGTTTCGGATGCCCCTGGACCCCGAAACAATAATCCGCGATGTCGATGACTTCGTTCCGCCCTTCAGGCGCCAAAGCCCGGTCCTCGTCCTTGCCGCTCATCGAGGAACTTTCCGCCTTCCCGTGCCGCCAGAGATAAATAATCACGGGCGTTTAGCGCGAAACGCCCCTTTCCACAAACCGCCCCATCACATATTTGTGGATCACGCTGGCCATCAGAGTTTGATAGGGGATCCCCTCCTGAAACGCCCTGTGTTTGATCCCCTCAATGTCCATGGCAGAGATGCGGATATTGACTCTCATGTTTTTCTGCAACGATGAACGGGCGATTTTTTGATAACGATCAATTTCCGCCCTGACATTGGGGACAGACCGCCACTCGCCTTTTTCCACAGACTTCAATATTTCTTTTTCTTCTTTCGTGAGCTTGCTCGTTTTATTCATCTGAACGACCTCCTCTCAAATATCGCTTGACCGCTTTTCTGCTTGGAATGATGGTTTTTAAAAAGATTTCATCTGAATTCTCGACGAATGGGACATAAAAAACATATTCATTGGCGGACACAATCCAAAGATGCTGATTGGGATATTTATGGGGATTGTGATGTTTGATGACATCCAGGAGTCCTCCGTTTTCAACTGAAAATTTTATTTCCTCAAAGGTGATGCCGCGATTGGCCTTGAGCCATTCGTTCTTTTCCAGCGACCATTTCATGATCGGCATCTTGGAATTATAGTCCGTTGTGTGCCTTTTGTCAACACAAAAAGTTTACAAAAATGTTACAAAAAGTTTAGGACAAGTTTATTCCTCCTTTGGTATCATTATACCCATGCGCCGAGCCAGAATCGTCAGACTCCTGACCTTGCTGTCGTTCTTCCATTTCTCAGGCCTGAACAACGGGTTCACTTTCATCGCGGCTCAGGCCCAATCCGTTCAGCCCATCGCTTTCGCTCCCGTCGCCCTCCGTTCCCTTTGTTCCGCCGTCAACCCTTTCATCTGGAAATCTTCGCTCCGCCGCCTCAATCTGAAACAAATATTATTCGGAACTTCGAAAGTCCTTTCCGTCTCATCCAAAAACGCCCTCCAGAAATATCATCCTTCGCTTCTCGCTCCAGACCTTCACATTCGATCCACAAAACTGAATGAACTTGTCGTAAATTTATTTTCCTTCCAGCGGGTTCTCTGCGGGAAACCTCTCCGTGGTTTCCCCCAGTCGCCGCAGGCGACCGGGCCCCCCATCCAAAACGCTGGAATGAAAATAAATTTACAACAAATTCATTCAGTTCTGTGGACGGTCTCGCAAACAGTCTCGCAGAGCATTTCTGGCCCATCGCACATTCAAACTCATCACCACGCGATTTTGAAACGCACCGACGAACGCAAACCAGACGACGAGCCTGATTTGAGTCCCCTCAACTTTATTCTCATCCCGATTCCAAGCGTTGAATTCAGAGTCACGCATCACAAACAGATCGAGCGTCAGGCATCGCTGCCTGCGTCCCAAAAACTCCGCCTCTGGCGCCATGCCCGAGGGGTGGGAGAAGATTCACCGTCGTTTTATTTTGGAGGCCGTTCACCCAAGTGAGATCATCCTGAAGTCAAAGGGTGATTTCTTTTTTTATGGAGACAAACATGAAAACAAAACTTAAAAAAACAACTTTTGAAAAAATTCAGAGAGCGGTCGCCCTGTTTGTTTTGGCCGCATTCTCGTTCACCACCTTCTCCGCGCCTTATGCCCAGGCCGGCCTCTGGGAAGAACGCCGGAAAGCCGCTGAAAAAATGTCGGAAAAATCCTCCGATGCCCGCGCGTATCCACAGCTCGCCTCCGCCGCCATGGTCCCAGGCCAACTTCAGAACGATGTCACGCGCCTCACCAACAGCCTCTCAAAAGAACAAAACGACGCGCTTCAGGCCAGAATTCAGTCAGCGCTCAACAAACACACAGCCAGACATTCCAAAGGCGCCCAAAACACGCAGATCCCGGCCTGGCTCTGGGAAAAAGTCGCAAGTTACGGCAACATTGAGCGCGTCCAGCTCGCCAAAGGCGCGAAACTCTCCCTTGCAAACGGCAAAATTTCTTCCAACCTCCCCGTCGTCATCCACATTCAGGATGTCCATGATGTCCTGGGCGTCCAGAAAAACCTTGCGTTTTTATTAAAGGAGCTGACCGATTCCGGCGTTGATCTCGTCGGCCTTGAAGGCACGGAAGGCCGCCTTGACGCCATGGAAGAGTGGCACAAGTTCCCGGACCGCGAAAGCGTGATGGAAGCCGCGGGATATCTGCTGAGCGTCCAGCTCCTGACAGGTTCCGAAATCGCTGGCCTCGCGAGAACCCGCGACGAAGTCGAATTCTGGGGACTTGAAGACAAAGAAAATTATATGACACAGGTGAACGCCTATAAAAACGCCTTCGCCCAGAACAAGCCGTCCGCCGAATGGGCCGCGCAAACCGAAACTCTCCTCGCCTCGCTCAAAGAAAAAACCTATTCCGAACCAGCCAAAAAATTTGACCGCGCCCAGACGCAATATGAAAAGGGGGAACTCAAACTCGGGGAATGGATTTCCGCCCTCGCCAAATTCAGCGGCCAAACCTCAAAATTCCCCAATGTCTCCGCTTTCCTCAAGCTTTATGAAACCGAAAATTCTCTCGACATGGCAAAGATCAGCGCGGAACAGAGAAAAGTCCTCAAAGAACTTTCCGAGTCCCTGAGCAAAGACGATCTCATGGCCCTCCTCCAGGACTGCCTCATCTTCCGCCTGGGCCGCATCGGATACGCCGATTTTTATGAGTCCCTCAAAGACCGTTGCCGCTCCGCAAAAATTCCTGTCTCCTCAGAACTCTCCAAATATATCCAATATGTCGCCGGCACGGAAAGCATCAACCAGGAATCCCTGCAAAATGAAATTTCGACGCTCTCGCGCGACACCGGCAATGTTATTGTTCGAGCGAGCGAAGCGAGTCGAGAACTCCACGAGATCGACCAGGATTTCCGCCTCCTTAAAAAAGGCATCGCCTTCAGCCTCACTCCCTCAGATTTTGCCGAGTTCACCGCGCACGAGTCCCGCATCCTTGGCATCGCACAGCGAATTGGAGCCCCCGAACTCAACCCCGCTCTCATCAAAAACATTTCGCTCTTCAACAAACAGTCCGATGTCCGAAGCCATGCTTTCGTGGGACGCCTCACAAAGAAAATGTCCGAGAAAAACGCGAAAGTCAGCGTCCTGGTTGCCGGCGGCGCCCACACAGGCGGCCTGGAAACCCTCCTTAAAGATAAAGACATCTCATTCATCACCATCCGCCCCAAAATGAACCTGGCAGAAATCACCAAAGATTATCATCCCATGAATGCCTTCTCGCGGGACTTGATCCCTCTCGAAAAACTTTTTGCCCCTGAAAAAGTGACCATCGTCAAAGCCCTCAACCTGGGCCAGCCGTGGTTCGCTCAATCTGCCGTCACAGTAAAATCCTTCTTCCAGGCCATCACTGCCGCATTGAAATCAAGCCGGCAAGTCACAACCGTCAACACCCAAACCGGCGCCGTCAAAGTCGAAATCATGGAAGCCGGAACAGATTCGACTCTCACGAAAGCAAGCGCCTCCGGAGAATTGCAAAATCCCATTGCCCCCAAACCCAGCAGGCAGTTCGCCATCGCTCCAGCGAAATCCAATCTGTTCTTTACCCTAAAGAGTAACGGTCTCGCTTTCGCTCTCACATCGGAAAACGCCATTCGGCACGCGACAAACTATCTCTTGGGAACTGAAATAACGAGAAAACTTCTTTTTTATGGCGGAACCATGGCTATTGCCGCCGAAATATTCGGCAACCATGAACCACTTCCCCAGAGCGATGGAAAAAAATGGGCAATATATCTGTCAAAGAAATTTCCCCATCTCGGCGCGGCTGTCATTTATCTCTACGCAGGATTGAAGTTCGCACCCCGATTGGAACAGAAACACATCGAGAACAATTTCCTTAATTTTTTGGCCAATGAACATAAGGATTACAGCAAAAATTTCGTCCTCGCCACGATCCAAAAATCCGTCAGACTTTTGGGCGTCGGAGCCATCATCATCTCGATGTATACCCTGCCATACGTCATCGGCGGAATGGTGGGATATAAAGTTTTTGAAATGACTTCTGGGATGTGGTTCGTCAGCATTCCAGTTTCAATTGTGGTCGGGGTCTTCATCGTTAACAACTACAAATCAAAAATCGGCGAATTGACGCATCTCATATACAACATCATTTTCATCCCTGTTTCCCTTCTCTTCGGCATGAAATTCCCTCTCGCTCTCACGGCAGGAAATCAGATAAAAAGGACGAGTATCAGCAAAACCTCGAAAGATGGAAAATCTTCGGAACGCGCCGTCATCGGCAAAAGAATGAACGCGAAACCTCGTCGCCTCAGCGCCAAGGAAAAATTCATCGATGAAGTCGTGAAAAATTTCCTTAAAGATGATGTTGTGCACATTGCCATCGATGGTTATTCTTTCACTGGAGAGAGAAAAACCATATTTTTAGAGCGGGATCACATTCTATTGAATATGTATGATCATGCTCTGCGCTATCGACCCGCGGCCCGTAAATATGTCACGGATGAACTAAACAATTTAGGTTCAAATCTTGTGCCAAAGTTTTACACCGCGAGGGTAATGTTTGCGGAAAAATCGAATAAACCTCCTCTCCTATTCAGGACAGCCATACATCCAACCGAATCTAATAATCTTCCCGCCATTCAAAAATCATTAGCGCATCCTTATCGTCTCATCCGCGTCCTCATCCTGGCCGCCATCGGATCCGCCCTCTTGCCCGACTCCTCTGACGCCGCGGTCCTGCTCCAGGCCGCCAGCGCCGATGCCGGCTCCTGGTTCACCGCCGCGAACGCGCTTTATGCCGTCCTCGGCGCCGGAACCGCCGCGATTGGGATCACCTGGCAGAAAGAGGGATGGTTCAGAAGAAGGACTCCATATGCAATGGAAGTATTTACTGATTATATTACCCCGCACAATGTCTATAAGAATGAAGAAGTTGACTTGCAAAAACGATTCCTTGAGAGCCTTTCCGCCGACAACGAAACTTTAAACAACGATATAGTCAGCGACGCCGCGATCCGGTGGGCGGCATTAAGACGAGATCTCAAAATCCCCGATGAATCAGGCCCCAAAGAAGTCCTGCGCGACATATTAAAAGATCGGGGAGACACTCAATATTTCGAGAGCATGCTCGATGAAGAAATTTTGGCCGTCGTGCTCATTTTGGCCCGGATGAGGATGAGCTCTGGCATCATGTCAACATACCATAAAAGAGGCCCAGCAGAAGCCTATCTGGTCGGCTCGGCAGATATAGAAAAAACTCTTGAGGATTTCAATATATATAAAGTGAAAAATAGTAGAAGAGAACGCCTTCAAATTCTCAAAACCCTCGCCGTGGCCCAGAGATCGGTGACCAGGAAAATCTATGCTTCCAGAGAGACAAATCCCAGGTATGAATACTGGCAAGATCAAATCAATAAAATCGACAGAAAACTCGCCGAAATGCCCGCTCAGCCCGCGACGCGGCGGACCCGAAGCATCATCGCAACAGGAGCTGCCCTCCTTGCCGTCGCGCTCGGATATGCCTTCCATGGCCCCGCAAGCCTGACCCTGGGACTCCCCGTGATCTTCGCAATGTTCAGCATGCCCAATGGAACCATCTTGTCCAACATCGGCATGAACCTGGTTGTTTCTCAAGTAAGAAATTTAATGGATCAAAACGGCACAGTCGAACTGCAGATGGTCAGAGATGGAAAGATTGTCTTTACAAAAAAGCCTTCGTTCCGAGAAAGTCCTGAAATGGATATCCGAGATGCCTTGGCTGTGACAAATTTTGCGCAGACATTTAACCTCAAAATAATCAACGGGAAAACCGTGCAAATCTCGATCCACAACCCCAACGCTCGTGCCCGCCTCTCCGTCTTCGACCGCGAAGCGCGCATAAAGAAATTTATGGACGCTGGTTTATCTGAAGATCAAGCCGCGGCCAAAACTGAAAGTCTCGAAAAGCACCGGGACCCCGCCGTTGAAAGCTGGACCCTCGCGCTCGCTTTTGCGGTTCTGAGCCATTTCCTTCAGGACGGATTCATGACCCAGGCCGCGATCGGTTTCGTCCTGTCCGCGGCGTGGTATGCCGCTCACCCCGGAAATCAGAAAGACAATTTCAGAATTTTCCTCGAATCTCCGATCATGATGGTCCTCCTCACGCTGGGCGCGGTTCCCTTTGCGAATTATTTTCAGAGCTTCGCCTCGCCCGGAGCCCTCAGCTTCTTCCTCTCATTCCTCGGCTACGGCCTCCCTCACTGGCTCGGCCACTGGGCCTGGAATGCGAATGTTGAACCCTTCAAACGGCTGAGCGTTTTGGTGAGAAAACCGCGCTCCCAGGAATATCTTGATTCCCGCGCCATCTCCAGAAAACTCTGGCAGGTGCTCCCTGTCCCGAGGAAAGCAAAGAAAAATGAGCCTTTAAGAAAACAGCTCGAGAAGCCATATCTCGACGGAGGCATGGACGGAAAAGGGACCGGCGTCGGATTTGGAGCCGCCGTGGACGGATCTTTTGCGTTACACGGAAACCAGGGATATTACACAGACGAAGGCGATAAAGTGTTCATAGGGACCGTGGAAAACATGAAAGCATTTTTTGATCGGCGCAACAGGGTCCTCAGCGCCAAATCCCCGGGCAAAAGCATCCGCGTCATCATCAAGACAGGCATCGGCGGACAGCACACTCCGTTCCAGGCCGCAAGCGACGGGTTCAGCGTCTCCGTGCAAGTGCAGGAACAAGACAACACCGTCATCCTGGGCGAATATGAACTGGGCAAAGATTATGAAGCGGCCCTTCAGAAAATCGTCACGGAACTGGGCATCGACTGGGACCAGATCGTCGTGATCCCGAGCTCCAAGTCCGGATCCACGGACGAAACCATGATGATCTTCGTCGAAATTTTATATGTCCTCCTCAAACACAACACTCCCGTGGGCGTGTCGGGCGCAACGTTTGCAGATTCCGTTTTGGATGTCCTCCACGAAATCAATTTCTATCAGGACGGAGACAAAAAAGGCCAGGAAAAACCGATAGAGGAACTGTTCAAGGTTCCCGCCGGGAAAAACCTGATCGACATGATCGCGTCCAAATCCGGCGCAGACAGAGCCGCCGTCCTCAAATCATTCCAAACTGTCCTCGGCAACATGTTCTTTGAAACCACTCCGCGCGTGGACCAAAGCCGGCTCGCCGCGTTCATCAAGAATTCCGGGCTGGACAAAGAGCTGGGCCCGGACCACACGCCGGGTTTTGGGGAAATGTATGACAATGTCGGCGGCCGATGGACTGCGGACCTCCACATGATGACTTTCCTCGCGAAATATGGGCTGAGCGCCAAAGATTATTGGCGGACGCGATACAATGCCATCCGCCGGTTCCGTTTCGGCTGGCACCCGTCGGTTAAAATAGGAAACCGGATCGTCGATGAAAAAATCACAGACATCGCCCTCGTGGTCCCGGACCATCTTTTCTGGTTCGGAAAATCCATAGAACAAAATTATAACGAAAGCATATTCCAGGACGGTTCCTCCAACCTCGTGACCCTCCGTCAAAGCCTCTGGGAAAACCAGAAACATCTTTATTCAAACGAACCCAACAAACTCGTCATCAATTTGTCCGCCCTGGATATTTCCGAAGACGAATTCGCTCAATATAAAAATGACCTCCGCCTGCCCCGCATTGATTTCCAAAACATGAGCGGCCAGCAGATCGCTGATTCTTTCGCCCGGCTCAACTCTCTTTTTTACGGCATCACCCACACCGTGGGAACCCGGTTGATCGCGGCCACAATGAAAAGAGCCAGAGACGCGGCCTATGCCGCCGGCAACGCCGAACTCGCCGAACAGCTCCAGGTCAAAAATGTGGACATGAAAGATTTGGACAACCCCGCGACCCGCATTGTGATCGACAACCTGTATCTGCGCCAGCCCTATGTCGAGCTGGGAAAGAAAATTCTGGAAAAACGCCTCAAAGCCCTCCAGGAAAGAGCCAAACAAAACCCTGCCGCCATCGATCAGGCCTATGCGGATGTTTATGCCCATTCCAAAAATGGTCAGTTCCTGACCAACATCGCGGAAATTCCCGCCGGCAACGCAATCAACATGGAAGAATTGCAGGCAAAGATCAGCGCCGCGATGGATGTCGCCGACAAAGAAGGCCGGAAATTCGTTCCGTTCATATATCTGGAAGGCGTCGGGTTCATTACCCTGAGGGAATATTTCATGAGCAAGGGCATTCCCTGGGTCATGCAAGGGACAGGCGACCAGCACATCAGCTTCAACCAGGTGGCGTTCCAGCCGCAAAAATATCTGCCGTTCATCATTTCCATGAATCCTGAAACGCCTCAGGCCGGCCGCAAAGCTGTCTTAGCGAAGGGATATCTTGACCGCGTGAGCACCAACCTGGTCCGCGATTATTTCGCCGAATCCATGTATCAGGTCCTGCTGGACCGTTCCGCTCAGGGGGGAAAAGCCGCGTTCCTTCGCACGGAGTCCACGCTCTCTTCAATCTCCCTGCTCGAAAAAGCTTTCGAGCGGGCCGCGAACGAAAATTTCGCCAAGAATCAGAAATTGCGCCAGGGAGCCGATGTGTCTCAATATCTCAACGCCCCCCAAGACCAGCTCAAGATCAGCGATGATTTTTATCGCACCTATGATTTCCGCGGAGAGAAAAATGTGGATGACGATTCCGTTGAGCAGGTCATCACGCCCGCGATGGCGTTCCGTCTGGCCGTCACCTGGGCCAAGATGGCGCACGAAAAAGCGGACAAACTCAATTTGCCCGCCGAGAAACGCACCGTCGTGCTCGCGCGCGACGCCCGCAAAGTGAACAAGGAACTGATCGACGCGGTGAGAGCCGGTTTCCAATATGCCGGAATCCATGTCCTCGATATTCAGGAAGAAGGCCCCAACTGCGTCACTTCCTATTCCGCCGCCATCCAGCTCTATAAACCCCTCATGGGCGTGTTCCTCACTTCCAGCCATGTCGCGAGACCGGACATCACTTCCAGCCATGTGGCGAGACCGGAGATCTCCGAACCGTTCACCAGCATCCATATCGATGTAAAGGCATTCAAGAAAGAAGTGATTTTGGGCCGTCCCATCGATTTAAAAATCCTTCAAAAAATCGGAGGTCCTGAAAATCTCGAAGGCGATGATAAAAAGGTGGCTGAAAAGATCGCATCAGTTCTGAACAATCTCGATGAAACAACGCCCCAGCAATTGCATGCTTTCTATCCCAAGGGGACATTAAACATCCAGGTCCGCGGAGTCAAGGTCGTCATTCAGGACGAGTCCGGGGAACCGCAAAGCCTGACCTCAAAAGAAATCAAGCAGACCACAGAGAAAACCGTCGATGATTTCGTGAAAAACCCCAAATCTCTTCGAGCGCAGGAGAGAAAAATCAAAGGCACGGTCAAAGCCATCAACCCCGACGACGCCGCAGTCCGCCTGAACGCTCTCATCGGAAGAGTCGCCGACACGGGGCACGGAGGCAAAAATCTTTATGACCTTGCAAGAGCTCTTGAGGCGTCTGAAAATCCGCTCCAGCTCCTGGAAGAATGGGAAGAAATTTTCGGCAACGACAAACCGCTCAAAGGCTTCAAATGCGTGATCGACGGCGCCCACACCCCCAGCGGAAAAATCGCGGCAGACACGCTTGAACAATTGGGAGCCAAAGTGATCCGCAAAAATGAAAAGGTGCTCGCCCTTCACGGCATGCACAAAGCGGACCCTTCAAAACCGGAAAACCTTGCCGAGCTCAAAGAAACCATGCTGGCTGAAACCGCGGACTTCGGATTGTCTTTCGACCTGGACGGAGACCGCGGAGCCATCGTGGTGCGCCTGCCCAACGGCGATTTCCTGGTCCTTCCTCCCGACAACCTGATGGCCGCGCTCATGCCCTTCTTCAAAGAACGCGGGGGATATAATCCTGAAGTCCTCAAAAGAAACGGCAAAAAAGGCGTCGCTTTCATCAAAGATGTTTTGGGAACCTGGGGCGTCGTCGACAAAGCGAAAGAGCAGGGATTTGAAACTTTCCAAACTGATGCGGGTTATGTGTTCCTCAAAGCCAGACGCCGCAAGCTCATGAACGACGGTTATGTCATCCCGATGTATGCCGAGAAAAGCGGACATGCATGGACGGACGTCACAGGTCCCATCGAAAACCCCGTGGCTGTCGGCGTGCTCTATGCCATGATGGTGAAGAATTATAAAGACGCGCATCCCGCTTCAACAAATCCGTTCTATGAAGCCTTCGAAAAAAACACCACCCCCTATCGCCAGTCTGCCCGTTTCCAGCCGGCCATCGACAAGAATTTCCTCCGGAAACAGTCCGCAACGGCGCTCCCGGAAGACCCCGAAGAGCCCAGACAGCTCCTGATCGCAAGAGCAAGGCACAACGCGATCGAGCACGCGCGGACAGACTTTGCAGTGGGGAAACCATTCCAGACCGCCGCAGGCGTCCTCGAGGTGTCTTATTTGGACATCAATGTGGACGAGGATGAAGAAAAAGGCCTGAATCGTTATGCCGACATCCATTTCACACTGAACGGAGTCTTTGCCGCGCGCATCGTTTTCCGCGCTTCCGCCAACGACCCCACCTATGTCTCCGCGTTCGAAACCCCGCTTCTGCCGGGCGAAAACAAGGATGCCATGTACGGCGACGCCGTCAACACGCGCCTGATGGCGACAATGAAGGTCATGAAAGACTGGCTTGAAAATGAAAAGGCCAAGTATGGATCCGTCGACGAAAATCAGCTCGGCAAGAGCGACGCGTCTCTGTGGCAGCGTTTTGAAGCAAGCGGCTTTGTCGGCTTCGGCGCCCCCGGAGCCATCATGTCCGCCTTCATCGCCGTCACTCTCTCCGCCGCGGCGCTCTTCGCAGGCCCCGTGATCCCCGCCGCAACCGCCGCTCATTCCGGTGTTCAGAGCGCTGTCATGGCCTGGGCAAACCTTATTTTAAGCGCGGGAACCCCTCTCCTTATCATTTCCATGATCACCATCATTTCCAACCACATGGGAAGACCTCACATACCCAATTCAAACATCACTCCTGAGCAATTGCAGGAAATCGGCATAACCGGAGGCATCATAAGTTTTAATGAAGAACACGCACAATCTTTAGCGCTTTCCAGGATTGGAAACAATGATATTGAAACAGTCGGACTCTTACAGCACGCTTTAGAGAGTGATATGGCAAAAGTCATCCTGGAAATACGCGGCGTCAATGACCTTAGGCATGTTTTTGTAGAAAGGTCGATAACGAAAGCGCTTAGGAAAACGCCCGAAAAGCTCATCGTCGTATTAAAAGACAAGAGAGAAATGAGTGAAGTCAGATATCTCATAAATAATAGATTGCCCTCTCAGGGGGATCGCGTCATCGTCCTTCTTGAGGGAAATGCATCAATCAATTCAGACCGCGGCACAGCCGACGGCTTCATGTTTTCCATTAGGAATGATGAAGATATGAAAGAATTTGTTGTGCAGACGGATCTAGCGAAGCACATGTCCAACAACAAAATGATCGTCGCGCGTTGGGAGGTTCCCAGCGAAGAGATCGAAACGGAATCTCAAGTTCATCCGATTGAAACTTTCGTCAGAAGTCTTCAACATCGCGCCGGCAACATTCAAATCCTTATCGCCGCCCCGCCCCACCTCCTCGACCGCGCAAACCAGGCCCTCAACAGGCCAACGGACACTCTCGATGCGATCAAAGTATCTGTGGTGGCCTCTATGTATGGGATCAAACTTTGGCTTCCAGAGCACGAAAAAGACAGATACGACGGATTCTTCGAGACCTTAACAGATATAAATTCGAGAGATCTGACAGAATGGATTACAGCTGCGATAGATAGATTATCTGCGATATCTCGGATTTCGACCACTCCACATCAAACGTCGATCAGGGAGTTATTAATCCCGCTTCAAAGAGCTATAGCCAGAATATCCCAGATCTCAGGCATTCACTCTGTGATCCTCATCGCCCTTCTCGTTCCCGGACTCCTGGCTCTCTCCGTCGTTTCGTCCGACGCCGCGGTTTCTGCCGTCTCCGCCGGAACATCAGCCGGATGGCTCTCGGTCCTCGGCGCCTGGTCGCCTGTCATTGGGGTTGGGATTCTTGGTTATCAAGCGTTTGCTTATTTGCGCAAGACACAGCCTCAGACCAGCGACAGGATCACGGAACTTGCAGGTCAGCTGGGCGATGCTGATGAGAGAACCGCATTCCTCGCGGGGGCTCTGGCTCACAGCAACCCGAACGACCCTCGGACCCTCCAAACATTGAGAGATCTTCTCGGCGGAGACAATGTCGTCGTCAGGGAACCCGTGAAACTTCTTGAATCCATGAATCCGGCGCGCGTTGACACTTCGGGGGCAGATGCCGCCGCCCATGCCTCACAAGCCAAACTCAGCGAACTCTTCAGCAACCGTCTTAAAGCCGCGCAGGAAGGATATGGCGCCGCCGCCTTTGCCGCGAGTTCCCCTGAACAAAGAATCGGAAACCCCGTGCACGCCAACAAAATCCCCACAGTCCGCAATGTTTTCGTCATGGACCGCAAAGCCGACAAAGGAGCCATCACAACTGCTCTCAAGAGAATGGCTCAGCTCAAGGAACAAGATGCGGAGTTCACCATCGTGGTTCCCTCGGTTGCAGACCAGAAATGGCTTGCCTCCATTCTTGCGCAACAGAACATAAAAACCGAAATCATCGTCCAGAAACAAACCGGAAATGTCGTGCCGACCCAAGTGAGCGTGGAGTTCATCGCTCAAAATGTGCCGGGAAAATTCGCCATCTTCACCACGGACCCTGGCCTCCTGATCGAAAGTCTCAAACATCAAGTCCTGGTCTTCCTGCTCGGCGAAAACGGCGTCCTCCGTGAGATCTATACGCTCGACAAATTCATGGAAGCCGCCAAAGCTCAGGCCGTCATCGCCGTTCAGCAATAACCCGTTACCTCACAAGACACACAAGGAGTCGGGACTCTCCTCCGAGGGTCCCGATTTCTTTTTGGGGGAATTGATTGAAATATTAAATTCTGATAGATATACTATGAGTAAACAATGTTCATCTATAGCTTTGAATGGGACCCGCTAAAAGCCGCAAAAAATAAGCAAAAACATCATGTGAGTTTTGAAGTTGCTTCATCTGTTTTTAAAGATCCCAGAGCGCTGTCTCGATTTGACGACGATCACAGCCGGGATGAAGATCGATGGATCACAATGGGAATGGACCGGAATGGCGCCGTAATCGTTGTTTGCCATACATATAGAAAATCAGCAAACGCAGAAACTTTCATTCGAATCTTTTCAGCCAGAAAAGCGACAAAGAACGAAATTAAACAATACGGACGGTGAAATTTATGAAAAAAGAATATGATTTCAGCGAGGGAACGAGAGGAAAATTTTATAAAAAAGGCGCGCACCTCCGTTTGCCGATCTATTTGTCCGCTAATTTACAGCATAGCCTGGAAAAGCTCGCTCAGAAAAAGCATCTACAGATTGGCGACATGGTGAACGGACTTGTTAAGAAAGAGGTAAAACTCCTCCAAAAACATTTTTAAGGGCAGTTTTATAAATTAGAAATCAATTTCTAATTTGGACTAACCCATCCGCGAGTCAACTCAAGCAGCATATTTTTGTATAATATCAATACGTGACAAAATTGTCGGCATTGCTCTTTGATTTGGACGGGACGCTCGTGGATTCGGCGCCGGACCTCTCTCACGCGGTCAACCATACGCTGGCCCAATTGGGCATCCCAGGGAAAACCGATCAGGAAGTCATGACCTATATCGGCGACGGCATGAAAACGCTTTTGGAACGCGCCACCGGATTTTCCAGCGATGCCGACCTTGCGAGAGCCGCAGAAATTTTTCGACCTTATTATCTTGAGCACTGCATGGACCGCACCACTCTTTATCCGGGAGCCCTTGAAACCCTCGAGCATTTCAAGACGCAATCCATGGCCCTCGTGACCAACAAGCCGGTCGCGATGACGGAAAAAATTCTCGCCCGCTTCGGCATATCCAAATATTTCAAAAGCGTCGTGGGGGGAGAATCCACTCCGAAGAAGAAACCCGATCCCGAACCCGTGCTCAAGGCCCTTTCGGACTTGAAAGCCGAAGCGTCTCAGGCGATCATGATCGGGGACGGCCCCACAGACATGGAAGCGGGCAGAAAAGCTGGAACACAAATTTGCGCCGTGACCTATGGTTATCGTTCGCGCGAAGAATTAAAAAAACTGAATCCAAACTATATGATTGATCATCTAAATGAACTGAAATCTATCGTAAGGGCGATTCATGAATCGTCCTTACAAAGCAGGAAAAACTAAATGGCATTAACCAACGAACAAATCCAAAGATATTCCCGTCACCTCATCATGCCCGAAGTGGGCGTGGACGGCCAGGAAAAACTCCTCAACACCAAAATGCTTTTGATCGGAGCCGGCGGCTTGGGCTCTCCTCTCGGGCTTTATTTGGGCGCGGCAGGCGTGGGAACTCTCGGCATCGTCGATTTTGACATGGTGGACCAATCCAATTTACAGAGGCAGATCATCCATTCCACCGCCGACATCGGCAAGCCCAAAGTGGATTCCGCCAAGGCCCGGATCAATTCCATCAACCCCGAAGTGAAAGTCATCACTTATCAGATCCGCCTGACCCGCGACAACATCATGGACATATTCAAAGAATATGACATCATCGTGGACGGCACCGACAATTTCCAGACGCGTTATCTCGTCAACGACGCCTGCGTGTTCCTGAACAAGCCCCTCATCTATGGAAGCATCTTCCGGTTCGACGGACAATGCACCGTTTTCAAAACCCCCGAAGGCCCGTGCTATCGCTGCCTCTATCCCGAACCTCCTCCTCCGGGAATGGTTCCTTCCTGCGCGGAAGGCGGAGTGCTCGGCATTTTGCCCGGCATCATCGGCGTCATGCAGGCGACGGAAGCCATAAAAATCGCGATGGGCCGGGGCGAACCTTTGATCGGGAGACTGCTCCTTTTCAACGCCATGGAAATGCGGTTCCGGGAAGTGAAACTGCAGAAGGATCCCGACTGCCCGGTCTGCGGCAAGAACCCCACAGTGAAAGAATTGATCGATTATGATTTGTTCTGCGGCCTCACGCGCGGCCAGGAAGAAGCTCCCGCGACGAATGGCCATGTGGAAGAAGTGAGCGTGACGGAATTCAAGAAAATTCTGGACAACAAAGACAAGAAAGTTTTTGTGCTGGACGTGCGCGAACCCGAAGAGTGGCAGATCGTGCATCTGCCCCAGGCGAAACTCATTCCGCTGGGGAATTTGCGCGAACATGTGAACGAGCTCGACACGGCGGACGAGATTTATGTCCACTGCAAATCGGGCATCCGAAGCGCCAAGGCCGTAAAAATCCTGAAAGAATTCGGATTCAAAAAAGTCAAAAACGTCGCCGGAGGCATCACGGCCTGGGCGAATGAGATTGACCGTTCGCTCCCAACATACTAGAATCTATACGCAACATTGCGCCGGGGTAGCTCAGTCGGTAGAGCAACGGTCTGAAAAACCGTGTGTCGGCGGTTCAATTCCGTCCCCCGGCACATTTTTTTAACTTCGCCAGATTTGTGAAAATCGTTTTCGCCGCTCTCCTCTCTCTCCTTCTTTTTTCTCCGTCTCGCGCCGAGACGCCTCCTGAACCGTTTGCTTCATCTCCCTCTCTGATCGGAACTCCCAAAATTCAGTTCGACGAACCTCAGCACAATTTCGGAAGCATCGCGCAGGGCAACGACATCAAACATCGATTTACTTTTAAGAATGTCGGCACGGCAGACCTCGTCATCCATAACGCGAAAGGTTCCTGCGGATGCACCGTGGCCTCGGTTTCGAGCGGACCGTATAAACCGGGAGAACAAGGGACGATCGATGTTTCCGTTGACAGCCGGGGAAAGTTCGGACACATCTATAAGGACGTGCGCGTGGATTCCAATGATCCCAAATCTCCAGTGACCCTCGCGATTGAAGGCATGGTGATGGAAAACGCGGCTCACCCGCCGATGCAGGCGGGGGAAGTGCTGTTCAAAGGGTCCTGCGCGGAATGCCACTCCATTCCCGCCAGAGGAAAAAGCGGCAAAGAGCTTTATGAAGCCGCCTGCGCCATCTGCCATGACCCCGCCCCCGGATCCAGCCCCCACAAAACGCTGAGCGCCGCGCGCGATGGCCTGGCAACGCTTGATTCCAAAACGCTCAAAAAAATAATCTCAAACGGCCTCCCCGAAACTTCCATGCCCGCCTTCGCCGAAAAACATTCCGGCCCCCTCACAAAGAAGCAGATCAAATCTCTCGTGCAATATCTCGAATCCCTTAGACCCGCCAAGTAGAACATGCTATAATGTGTTATCGCGGGCGGTTAGCTCAGCGGTAGAGCGTTCGCCTCACACGCGAAAGGCCACAGGTTCGAAACCTGTACCGCCCACCAAATTTATGAATGATGAATTAAAAAGACTCTTAGACCTGCAGGAAATCGATCTCGTGATCGAACGCCTCCAAAAAGAATTGGAACAGATTCCATTGGAGATTGAAGGCTCGCGCGCCAAGATCAAGGAAGCCCAGGCCGCCTTTGAGGGGGAGAAGCAGAAACTCACCCACAACCAGGTGGAACGCAAAGCCAAGGAACTTGAAGTCTCCGCGCAGGACGAAAAAGTCGCCAAACACGAGAAAGAACTCAACTCCCTCAAATCGAACGAGGCGTACAAGGCCATGCTCGGAGAAATCGAAGCGGCCAAAAGAAAAAAAGTTGAGCTCGAAGACGAAATTTTAAATGTCATGGAACAGTTCGATGCCATCACCAAAGAACTCAAGGCCGCGGAAATTGAATCCAAAAAAGTTCAGCAGGAACTGGACGCCGTGATCAAAGGCCTGGAAGGCAAGGCGGCTCAACTCAAAGGCGAACTGGACGCTGAACAAAAGAAACGAGAAGCGTTCATCCCTCAGGTCAACAAGGACCTGCTCATTAAATACGATTTCATCCGCACCAAGAAAAAATCCAGCGCGGTCGCGCAGATCAAGGGAGATTCCTGCGGCGGCTGCAACACGGGACTCACCCAAAGCGCGATCAACGAAGTGCGCAAGGGAAAAGATTTGGTCATCTGCGAATCCTGCTCCAGAATTCTCTATTATCCCGCTCCCGAAACCCAAACAACGACTGCGTGAAGCCTCTTGAAATTTATGTGGATGGGGCTTCCCGAGGGAACCCCGGCCCCGCGAGCTATGGCGTCTGCATCAAAAAAGACGACGGCTCGGGATATCTGGAGTTCCATGAATATCTGGGCACCGCCACAAACTCCGTCGCCGAATATCAGGCCCTGATCCGTGGACTCGAAGAAGCGAAAAAAATGCATGCCGAAGAACTCGACATTTATACGGATTCGCAACTGGTGGCGCGGCAATTTTCAGGGCAATACCGCGTGAAGCACGAAGGGCTGAAAAACATCATGGCGCAAGTGCGCGCCCTTCAGAACCAATTTAAAAAAGTCCGCGTCACTCACATCATGAGGTCCTCGCACCCCGGAAACAAACTGGCCGACAAACTGGCCAACATCGCTTTAGACAAAGCTGGAAAATAATTTTTTTTAAAGTCCGGTGCCGGAAGACCGCTCTGTTCCAGCTCGCGTTGGAACGGGGAGGAAAGTCCGAACTGCAGTCCGCAGGATGCATGGCGGAGCAAGAGCAGGACGGCCTGAGTCAATCAGGCGGGTTCGTCCGAGAGGGCGGGTCAGGAAAGTGTCACAGAAACCAAACCTCTCCGGATTCACGTCGGAGGAAGGGTGAAAACGTGAGGCAAGAGCTCACGCTCTCAGGCGAAATCCTGAGAGAGGACAAACCCCGTCCGCAGCAAGGTTAAATAACGAGAGGCCTGTCCGGCATAACGCCGGACGGATAAACTGTGCTCGGTTCAATCTCTCCGGGTAAACCGCATCAGAGGAATGGTCTTCAGTCGCCGCACGCGACGACAAAATTCGGCTTACAGGCCCCGGACTTTATTTTTTTAAAAGCTTCCCGCCGCAGGAATCGGCGGGGGGCTTTTTTTATTTCCAAAAAAATATTTTTTTAAATGATTTTTCTATTGACATGAAAACACGCTTGTGGTATATTTCAGTTACCTTGTGGGGAAAAGTGGGGAATAATGTCAGAGACGCCCAATTTTGTCGGAGCCTACTTCTACGCGCTGGACGCGAAAAACCGTCTGGCGATTCCTTCCAAAATCCGTTTTGCCATCAAACAACCGAGAGACCTCGTGCTGACCTGCGGCCTGGAAGGGTGCTTGAACCTTTATCAGGCGGACGGCTGGAAACGCATCGGGGAAAAACTCGAAACCATGGCGCTCAAAGACAAGAGCGCGCACCGGGCCTTTAAGCGCATGCTTTATGCCAGCGCCTCTGAAGTTGAATTTGACGATGAAGGCAGAATTCTCGTGCCCCAACAGCTCGCGGCTTATGCGGATCTGAAAAAGGAAGCGGCCATCATCGGCCTTGGAGAAAAAATTGAAATCTGGGCCAAACACCGATGGACACAATATGAAAAGAAACAGCGGGGAGCCTTCGCCCGATATGCCTCACAGCTCGAAATATGAACACCAAACTGTACTTTGCAGCCAGGCTCTTGAACTCTGGCGCGCAAAACCGGGCGGCTGCTTCGTCGATGCGACACTGGGCCTGGGCGGTCATACGGAAGCGCTTCTTGAAATCGACCCCGATGCCACAGTCATCGGCCTGGACATCGATTCGGAGGCCCTTGGAATTGCGGGTCCACGACTGGCAAAATTCGGCTCTCGGGTTCGTCTCATTAAGGAAGGATATATGAACCTGGCTCACGCGCTCAGTGAAATGGAGATTCATGAAGTGGACGGCATCCTGGCCGACCTGGGCGTTTCCTCTCTCCAGATTGACAGGCCGCACCGCGGATTTTCGTTTCAAAAGCAGGGTCCTCTCGACATGAGGATGGATTCCGGCACGGCGCGCACCGCCTTGTCCCTGATTGAGGACGTTTCCGCGGAGGAACTCTCTTCCATCCTGAAAGAATTCGGAGAAGAGCGCCTGGCGTGGCCGATTGCGAAAAGGCTCAAAGCCGCGGCTGAAAAAGGGGAACTCAAAGACACTTTGGATTGCGCGAAAATCGCGTCTTCGGTTTATGGCGCGCACAAGCACAGCAAAATTCATCCGGCGACAAGGACGTTTCAGGCATTGAGGATCGCGGTGAACGGGGAACTGAACAACCTCAGAATTTTTTTAAACGAAGGGCCGCAGCTGCTGGCAAAAGGCGGACGGATGGTCTGCATCTCGTTCCATTCGCTTGAAGACCGCATGGTGAAAGAATCCTTTCGGGAACTGTCGCGCGGATGCACCTGTCCCGCGGACTTTCCGCAATGCGCGTGCGGCAAAACGGCCCAGTATAAAGTGCTGACAAAGAAACCGGTCATCGCGGCCGAAGAGGAAACAGCGCAGAACCCGCGCAGCCGAAGCGCGAAGATGAGGGCGCTGGAAAAGATCTAAAGGGCGGGGTACCTACACTCGGCGGGGTACCCGCCCCCCTTTTATGATGTCTCGCAAACTGAAGTTTCGCCACGAGACCCAAAAATCGGTCAAACGATTTTGGACGGGCATTTTAGTCCTTGTCCCCGTCATCCTCCTCTGGGTGAACCAGACCGTCAATTCCACAAAAATTTTATATCAAATCCAGAAAATTGACGAAGAAATGAAACATGAACAGGACCGAAAAATCGCTTTGGAGATGCTCAAAGACAGAATGACCTCGCTCGAATTCGTGGAATGGACCGCAAAAAATAAACTGGGCTTCGTTGAGCCCAAAAGGGAAGACATTGTCGTCCTCGCGGTTTCAAGATGACCCAGCGGCGCCTGCAGATCCAGTTCATGGGGATCATGCTCCTTTTGGGGGGACTGGCCGCGCGGCTTTTCCAGATTCAGGTTTTGAACGGCCTCACCTATTCGGAAATGGCGCAAAGACAGTTCGTCAAGAAAGTGAAATCGGAAACGATCCGGGGAGAAATTTTGGACAGGAATAATCAGATCCTCGCGGCCAGCATGGAATGCCAATCCATCTTCGCCCATCCCAAGGAAATGGATGCGTCCAACAGTTCCCTCAAACTTCTCGGCCAGGCGCTGGACGTTGAACCCAAACTCCTCAAATCCAAAATGGCCGCAAGCGAAGACTTCGTTTGGATCGAGCGGAAAGTGGATCCCATGGCCGCGGAATCCATCGCGAAACAAAAAATCAAAGGGCTCGGCATGATGGCCGAGCAAAAACGATATTATCCCAACGGCTCTCTCGCCTGTCACCTGATCGGTTCCGTCGGTCTCGACAACACCGGACTTTCGGGCATTGAACAGACCATGGATTCCCATCTCAAGGGCAAACTGGTCACCTCCACGCAGTTCCGGGACGGCAAAGGCCGCAGGATCAGCGAAGCGTCCGAGGAAAACGCCCCGCAGGACATCCGCTCTGTCACGCTCACCATTGACCGCACGCTACAATATTACGCGGAAAAGGAACTGAAAGCGGGCGTGGAAGAAAATCAGGCGAAGTCCGGGATGCTCATCATTCAAAATCCGAAGACGGGCGAAATTTTGGCCATGGCGTCTTATCCGGATTATGATCCCAACTTGCTCGCCAAGGGAACGCCGCCTTCCAATTTTGACAGGAAATGGCTGGAAAACCCCGCAGTCTGCAGGCTTTTTGAGCCCGGCTCGACCTTTAAAATCGTGACGTTGTCGGCGGCCATCGAGGAAAAGGCCGTCACCGCGAAAGATCTGTTCAACTGCGAAAACGGAAAATGGAAAATCGCCGGAAGCGAGATCAACGACCACGAGCCCAGCGGAACTCTCACGGTTTCACAAATTCTGGAAAAATCTTCAAACATCGGGACCGCAAAAATTGGAATCAAACTCGGAAAGGACAAACTTTATCGTTATGCCAGGGCCTTCGGGTTCGGGACAAAAACCGGGATCCAGGTTCCCGGAGAAACGGATGGGCTTTTCAGGGTTCCCAAAAAATGGTCGCCGCTGTCGCTTCCCATCCTTTCCTTCGGGCAGGAAATCGGCGTGACCGCGATCCAGATGATCGGAGCCTATTCCGCGATCGCCAACGGAGGCGCGCTCCCTGAACCCCGGATCATCCGCAAAGTTGAAACCTCGGGGGAAAAAGAGCCCGAAGCTTTTTCCTCAAGAATTGTCCGGCAGGTGGTTTCGCCGGAAACCGCGTCCATCCTCACCGAAATGATGCGCAAAGTGGTGGAACAGGGCACCGGACTGAAAGCGCAGGTTCCGGGATATTCCGTCTGCGGCAAAACCGGGACCGCGCAAAAGCTCGATCCCAGAACAAGAAAATATTCGACAGAAAAATATGTGGCGTCCTTCTGCGGGTTCCTGCCCGCCGAAAATCCGCTCCTCGTCTGCTATGTGGTTCTGGATGAACCCAGGCGGACCTATTGGGGCGGGGAAACCGCCGCGCCGATCTTCTCCCGCGTCATGTCCAGGGCCGTAACGATCCTGGGCATCCCACCCACGAAGGCCGCACTTCTTGCGGACGGAGTTAAATCCGCCCAAGAAGTGCGGCTCCTCGCCTCTAAAAGGTAACCGGATGAAACTGAAAGATGTCCTTGCCGGGGCGGAAACGCTTTTCGTCTCTGGAAATGTTGAGACGGAAATCATGGATTTAAGCGAAGATTCCAGAAACATAAAACACGGTTCTTTGTTTTTCGCGCGGAGAGGCTTGAAATCCTCCGGAATTGAGTTTGCGCGGGACGCCGTTGCCAAAGGCGCCGGGGGAATCGTGAGCGAAGAGGATATTCCTGGCCTCACCGTGCCGTTCATCCGCGTCGCTTCCATTTCCGCGGCCGAATCAAGGATGTCGGACAATTTCTATAAGACGCCCTCAAAAAAACTCAAGGTGGTCGGGGTCACAGGAACCAACGGAAAAACCACTTTCACCTATTTGATGGAATCCATCGCGGCGAAAGCGGGAAAACGGGCCGGAATCATCGGGACCATCAATTATCGTCTCCCCGAGACGGGATCAAACAAGACAGAAGAATTCTCCGCGCCCAACACCACGCCGATTATTCTTGAAATTCAAAGGCTCCTTAACGCGATGGTGGAACGGAAATGCGACTGGGCGGTGATGGAAGTTTCGTCGCACGCGCTCGCGCTGGGCCGAGTGGAACCCCTGCATTTCAGCGGCGCCGTGTTCACCAATCTCACGCAGGATCATCTGGACTTTCATAAAACGATGGAAGATTATTTTAAAGCGAAGGCCAAACTCTTTGAAATGACTTCTCCACAAGGTTTTGGAACCGTCAACATTGACGATCCTTATGGGAAAGAAATGATGAAACACTCCCAAGCGCCCGTCCTGACCTATGGCATCGACCATCCCGCGGATTGCGAGGCAAAAGACATCCGCTTGGAACCTTCCGGAAGCAGATTTTCGCTCTCCATCAAAAACAAAACAGCGGCCGTGAAACTTCACCTCCCCGGAAAACACAACATCTATAACGCGCTGGCCGCGGCCTCTGCGGCTTTCAGCTTGGGAGTTTCTCTCGAGACAATCGTCTCCGGGCTTGAAGGGCTTGCGAGCGTGCCGGGCCGACTTGAGCCTGTCCAGTGCGGGCAAAATTTCACGGTTCTCGTGGATTATGCGCACACCGAAGACGCTCTTAAAAACGTTTTGGAATCGCTCAAGCCGTTGGCCAAGGGAAGAATTCTCACATTGTTCGGCTGCGGCGGAGACAGGGACAGGTCCAAACGGCCTCTCATGGGAGCTCTGGCCGCAAAGATGAGCGATTATGTGATCATCAGTTCCGACAATCCCAGATCGGAAGATCCGGAAAAGATCACGCTCGACATCGAAGTGGGGATCCACAGAGTTGAGCTTAAAAATTATGAAGTGATCATTGACCGGGAAGCCGCGATCAGGCGCATTTTGCAAATGGCGAAAAAAGATGATATCGTTCTCTTGGCGGGCAAAGGCCATGAAACTTATCAGATTTTCAAAGACAAGACCGTGCATTTTGACGACAGGGAAATAGCCAAAAAATGTCTCCGATGACGGTGTCTGAAATCACGCGGGCCACAAGCGGGCTCCTGGTGATCGGGGACCCCAAGGCCGCGGTCTCAGGCATTTCCACGGATTCCAGGTCCGTGAAAAACGGCGACATCTTTTTCGCCATCAAAGGCGAAAAGTTTGACGGCCACGCCTATCTTGAAGACTGCATCAAAAGAGGCGCTTCTCTCTGCGTCGTTTCCCAGCTCCCTGACCGCTTCGCCGTGAGCCCGTCCAGATTTTCCGCCATCCTCAAGGTGAAAGACACCAAACGCTCGCTCGGAGACCTGGCCAGGGCTTATCGCGAAAAATACGGCGCTCGGACCAAACGCGCGGGGATCGTGGGGTCCTGCGGAAAAACCACAGTCAAAGACATGCTGGCCTCCATCGTGCACGAAACAGCCCCGTCCGTTTCAAGCCTCGGAAATTTCAACAATGACATTGGGTGCCCGCTTTCCGTTTTGCGCCTGGACCCGGCTCACATCTATGGCGTCTTTGAGATCGGGGCTTCCGCCAGGGGGGAAGTGCAAAAACTTTCTGAAATCGTCTCGCCCCACGTCGCGATCATCACCAATATCCGGCTGGAACACACGGAAACTTTCGGGAGCCTTGAAGACATTGCCCGAGGAGAAAGTGAGATCCTCTCCGCGATCCTCCCCGGAGGCACGGCCGTGCTCCCCTTTGAAGACGAATTCTTTTCGTTTATGAAAGGACGCATTCCGCTGGACAAATCCATCGAAACCGTCAGCTTCGGCCTCACGGAAGCGGCGAATGTTCACGCGGCAGACATCGTGATGTGGCCGGGACCCGTCAAATTCAACATGGTGCGCAAAGACGATCACGGAAAAATTTTGGCGAAAATACCCTGCGAGCTTCCGGTGATGGGGAAATTCAATATTCTAAACGCATGCGCGGCTGGAGCCGGAGCCTTTGCCCTCGGCATCCCCAAAGAAAAAATCCAGGCTGGCCTTGCCAAATTTAAGCCGAGCCCCATGAGGTTCGAAATTCTTCAGCTCAAAGACGATGTCACGATCGTGAATGACACCTATAATTCCAATCCGGGGTCCGTGAGATCTTCCGTTGAAGCTTTCGTCGAATCCTTTTCCAACAAACGCCTCTGCATCGTTCTGGGGGACATGCTGGAACTGGGAGAAATTTCCACCCGGGAACACGAGGAGATCGGAAAATTCCTCGCGGGGTTCGCGGTCTCGAACATTTTTTTCTATGGCCCTCAGTCCAGGTTCTCCTACCAGAGCGCAAAAAATGCTTTTGTGGACAAAAACGCCATCAAACATTGCACGGACCCCGCAGACCTGCTCCTGTCCGTCGAGGAATGCATTCAGCCCGGGACCGCGGTCCTCTTCAAGGCCTCGCGGGGCATGCATCTGGAAGAAATCGTGAAAAAAATTTCGGAGCATCTCGTTTAGCCATGCTGTTTTATCTCACAGTGCTCAAACACCTTTTTTCTCCCTTTAATCTCTTAAATTACATCACCTTCCGTGCCGGAGGTTCCATCCTCACGGCTTTCGGCATCACTCTGGCGTTCGGGCCGACCTTCATCGATTATGTCAAAGCCAACCGCGTGACGCAAACCATCCGAAAAGACGGGCCTTCGACGCATCAAACCAAGTCGGGCACTCCCATCATGGGCGGCGTCCTGATCCTCCTTTCCACCGTCATTTCAACGGTCCTCTGGGCGAAACTGGACAACTCTTTCATCTGGCTTTGCCTCGTGACTGTGGTTTATCTCGGGTTTATCGGATGGATCGATGACTATAAAAAATGGAAAGGAAAAAAAGAGGGGATCTCTCCGACACAAAAAATGATGGCCCAAATTTTCTTTGCCGTCGCGGTCGCCGGATATTTATACATCAACCCCCCGAACGCGGATTTCAGGACTCAGATCAATGTGCCTTATTTTAAAAATCTCTTCTTGGATCTCGGCGTTTTTTATATTTTCTTTGCCATCATGGTGCTGGTCGGATCTTCCAACGCCGTGAACCTGACCGACGGGCTGGACGGGCTCGCGATCGGAGCGATCGTCTCGTCGTGCCTCACCTTTGTGATTTTCACTTATCTGGCGGGACACGCAAAATTTTCCAGTTATCTCAGGATCATTCCGGTGGCCGGAGCGGGCGAAATTTCCGTGTTCCTGGCGGCCATGATTGGGTCCGGCCTTGGATTCCTTTGGTATAACTGCCATCCCGCTCAAATTTTCATGGGGGACACAGGATCTCTTTTCCTGGGCGGCGCTCTTGGCCTCGTGGCCCTCGTCATCAAACAGGAACTCATCCTCGTCGTTGTCGGAGGACTCTTTGTGGCGGAAGCTCTTTCAGTCCTCATCCAGGTCATCTCGTTCAGGAAATTTGGAAAAAGAGTTTTCCGGATGGCGCCGCTTCACCATCATTTTGAACTGCAGGGCTGGCCGGAATCCAAAGTCACCATCCGGTTCTGGATCATCTCCATCGTCCTTTCACTGATCGCTTTGGCATCGCTGAAAGTCAGATAGATGAAGGAATTCAAGGGAAAAAACGCCGCGGTCCTGGGGCTCGGGAAATCGGGCATTTCTGCGGCGCGCGCTCTCAAAAAAATCGGAGCCAACGTCTTTATCAGCGAGTCCGGAAATCCATCCCCGTCCCTTCCGGCTGATTTAAAATCGGTTCCAGCCGAATTCGGCGGCCACACCGAAAAAATTCTGGCGCAGGACATCCTCGTGGTCTCGCCGGGAATTCATCTCGACATTCCCATCATCGAAAAAGCCAGGCAGAAGGGCCTGATCATCCTGAACGAACTCGAACTGGGCTGGAGATTGGGTCATTTCAAAAGCGTGGCCGCGATCACGGGGACCAACGGAAAGACGACCACGACGGCCCTCCTGGCCCACATGTGCAAAACTGCGGGATTTGAAACCCTGGCCGCGGGAAACATCGGCGAGCCGCTCTGCGATTATTTTGACGCGTCCGAAAAATATGAAAAAATTATTTTGGAAGTTTCTTCCTACCAGCTGGAATCCTGCTCCCTTTTCAGGCCGGACGTCGCCTGCGTCCTGAACCTCACTCCGGACCACCTGGAGCGGCACGGCACGATGGAGGAATATGCCGGAGTCAAAAAAAGAATTTTCATGAACCAGGGCGCGGAAGATTATTCAGTTCTTAATTGGGACGATCCCGCTTGCCGAAAAATGTCGGACGGTCTCAAGTCAAAAACAATATTTTTTTCGGTGAATTCTCCGCTCGCGGCCGGCGTGTGCATGAACGCAAAGACCTTGAAGATTGAATATCAGCTGGGAGTCAAAGGGACTTTGCCCTTTCCAAAATATCTGCCGGGACGGCACAACATTGAAAACAGCTGTGCGGCTTCTGCCGCCGCGATTGCGCTCGGAGTGCCGCCCAAAGCCATCGCGGAATCCCTTGAAACCTTCAAAGGCGTTCCGCACCGGCTGGAAAGAGTGCGGACGGTGAAAGGGGTTGATTACATCAACGATTCCAAGGGGACCAATGTTGATTCGACGCTCAAGGCGCTTGAAGCCGTGCCGGGCCCCTTGTGGCTGATCCTGGGCGGACAAGACAAGGGCGCGCCCTATGCGCCTCTCAAAAACCTGATCCGCGCGAAAGCGAAAGGAATTTTATTGATCGGGGAAGCGGCTGAAAAAATTCAGAAGGAACTTGCGGGCGAAGCAGAAATGATCCTCTGCGGCACGCTGGAGAAGGCCGTCTCGGAAGCCCACGCGAGAGCCCGGACGGGGGATTCGGTCCTTCTTTCTCCCGCCTGCGCCTCGTTTGACCAATTTAAAAATTTTGAAGACCGCGGCGACCAGTTCAGGGACGCCGTCAAAAAACTGAAAGCGTGAAAGAAAAAAACTCTCCGGACCTTCTTCTGACAACGATCATCCTCATCTTCCTCGGCATGGGCCTCGTGACGGTTTATTCTTCGAGCGCCATTTACGCTTATGAAAAATACGGAAACGAAAAATACTTTCTCTGGCGCCAGCTCATCTGGACGATCCTTGGACTCGGAGCCGCGCTGTTTTTTATTGTCACCGACCATCGGAAACTCCAAAACTGGATCAAACCGCTTCTTGCGGTCACGCTTGTTTCCCTCGTGGCCGTCCTGATCTTCGGCCGCCAGGTCAGCGGAGCAAAGCGCTGGCTCAGAGTCGGAGGCATCGGGTTTCAGCCTTCCGAAATGGCCAAGCTCACGATGATTTTTTTCGTCGCCTCCTATTGCGACCGCAAGCGGAGCAAGCTGGGAAATTTCACCAAAGGCGTTCTGCCTCTCCTCCTCGTCGTGTCATTTTTTTGCGGGCTTATTTTCCTCCAGCCTGACTTTGGAACGGCCTCGCTTATTTTTCTCACCTCCGTCACGATGATCTTCATCAGCGGGGGAAACCTCAAACAACTCATCATTCTGGCCCTGGCGGTCATGCCGGTGGCCGGCCTCGCGGTGTGGCTTGAACCCTATCGGCGGAGACGGGTGCTCGCGTTCCTCTCTCCCTGGGAGAACGCCCAGGGCATCAGTTATCAGCTCGTCCAATCCATCCTCGCCCTTGGTTCCGGAGGGCTCACGGGAGTGGGCCTTGGAGATTCCCGGTCAAAACTGCTATATCTGCCGGAACCGCACACGGATTTCATATTTCCGATCTTTGGAGAAGAGTTCGGCCTCGCGGGGTCCTGGACGGTGATCGCGCTCTTCGGTCTTTTGGCATGGCTGGGACTCCGGATCGCGGCGCGGAGCACAAATCTGTTCAGCACGCTTTTGGCAAGCGGGATCACTTCCCTCATCCT
>JAKFYJ010000038.1 GCA_021730935.1 Elusimicrobiota bacterium | reverse complement strand
GGCCGGCCGTGTTCCAATAGACCGCGTTCACATCGTCGGAAACGGAGGTATAGGCGCCCCCCATGCCCGTCGGCCGCGCTCCGGCGCCGATCTTCAGGAATGCCGACCCCGATGTTCCGGCACTCTTTGAAGTGAACGCCGCGCGCGCGGCTGACGATGTGAGGAGCAAAAAGAGGAACGAAATCTGTATACGGCGAAGGATCATCATTTGATCACCGCCATCTTGAAGGTCTTGGTCCGTGAAGACCCTTCAATTGAAAGTCTGCCGATATAGACGCCGCTGGCGACCGTCTCGCCGTCTTCGTTTTTGCCGTCCCAATCAGCGTAATGATATTTGCCCGTGGTTTGATACCCGAAATCCAATCGCTTGACCAGGTCGCCCGCCACATCATAAATCTCGCAGGTCGCGCGGACATCGCTGGGCCCAAGATTGGACGGCAACGCATAACGGATCGCAGTCGAACCGTCGGCGTGAAGTGTCTGCTGGCCGGAAGTTTTTGTGCCCGTGAAATTGAAGCCCCGGGCCGTCGCGTCGAAAGGATTGGGGAAGTTGAAGACTTCAAGCTCGCCTCCGGAATAGTCCACCGTTGTCGGCAGGGTCAGGTTCGTGCTCGTGACAGAGCCGAGGACACTGGCGGAACCCAGCACGCTTTCAGTGCTGTTGACGACGACATAGACCGTGAAGTGGTTCACGCTGACTGAAATGGTGTTGTTGGAGGTGTTCAGGCTTCGTCCCGTTGATTCCAAGCCATAAGCCCCGGGAGCCACGGTGGTTCCGTCGGTTGCGAACATGGAAGAATTGGTGTCGTTATAAAAATAGACATTGAGGGCGGAGGTGTTGGCCGGAGCGGAAGTATAGGACAAAGTGACGGTCGCGTTCTTGGCCAAGGTCCTGCGGACTCCGGCGGGGAGGAACAAATCATAGAAAGATGACAGGACGTTCGTCGCGACATCGGAAGCGACAGAGGCCGCGCCGAGAATTCCGGGAGCCCCTTTCACGGAAGTCTTTTCGACTTCAAGCGATTTCAGGACCCGCATCGACTTCATGGCGTTGGCCAGGATCGGCGGCATGCTCTCATCAAGAGGCTGGGCGGCCGCAAGAGCGGGAGCGGCGTTCACAGCTCCCGTGGCCTGGCTCACATCCGTCGCTTTCTGGAGCCCAACGCTGACGGACGACGAAACATCCAGATCTGTCCCGTCAGCTTTTTTGAACGCGCCTCCGGGAATCAAGAACTCCGTATCATCGCCTTCGATTGAAACATTGTCACCTTTCATCAGATTGATGCTGCTCAGCTTCTGGCCCGAAAGCCCGAGATAATAATCAAACACCTTGTCGATAACGAAATTGGTGGTGGTTCCCGGCATCAGTTCGGTCGTCGGAGAATTGAACCTCAGAGAAACTTTGGAAGTGGCCGCGGACGGAGGAACATAAAGCACCGTCACTTTTTTGCGTTCAGGATTGATCGGGTTGACATCCGCGGGGTCCGCGCTCAGATTTGCAGAGGTCCCCCCCGTTCCCGCTGAAATCGAAACCACGTCCTGCCAATAGGTGTCTTCTTTCTCCCGGTTCGTTTTGTTGCGGAGAGGGTGAGTGCTCACGAATTCAAATTTGTACTGGTCGATCCCGCCGATTTTTGTGCCGGTTTTTTTGCCTTTCATCACGACCTGCGGCGCGGACTGGGCGAAGGTGAGGTTGAAGTTTTTGGTCGTCGTCGAGATCCTGATCCCGCTGTTGCCGGAAGGCAAGCGTTCCGGCGGCGTGATGGGCTGTCCGCTTTCGTTAAAAATCATGAGGGTATAGGTCGTGCCGGCTTTCAGACCCGCCAGAGAATATCCGTCGATGGTTCCGGTCTGGGGGTTGCTGATGAGGGAGGCAATGGTCAGTTCCGAGAAATCCGAGTTGGCCGCGGCCAAAATGCTCACTTCGCGGTCCGCCAGAGGGTGCGTCCCGTCCGGCTTCACGATTTCTCCGGAAAGTTCAAGTCCGTTTTGAAGCTGAACGTCGCCGATCGCTTTTGCGGTGTCGCTCGAAGCCAGGTGGATGAGCATTTTTTTGACGGCGTATCCAAGGCTCATGGCGTATAGTTCATAAGTCCCGGGAGCGAGGCGATCAATGGTGAAATTGCCCTGCAGATCTGTCCTCACTTCAATGTCCCCGATGGGGTTGTTGGTCGGAATGTCCCCAAGCTTATTCATAATGATCGTCGCCACGGGATACCCCATATCGCTGTTTCCTCCGACAGGGTTTTTAAGGGGTCCTCCGTCCGCTGTCGTCACCCGTCCTGTGAACGCGCCCAAACCTCTTTCCAGGACGACATTGACCGTCTGCGTGGCAATGCGGACATCCACATTTTTCTTGGTCTTCTGGGCATAATCTTTCTGGACGGCAAAGCCGGAAATGTTGATGAGGGCGCTGAAGTTGACGTCGGTGTCCTGACGATCGTTGCGGCTGGCGAAAATGAAATCATAAAACCTCTGGTCCGGATTGAGGCCCGAAACGGTATAGCTCCCGCGGGAATCGGTGAAAGCAATAATCTCTTCGTGGTTGGTGGCGCCAGAAGCTCTCACGCTCACGCGCACATTGGCGACAGGGACGGTGGAACCTGACTGGTCCGGCCCCTGGACTTGACCTGAGATGGTGAGCCCCATGGGCATTTCCAGGGTCCCGACATCCAGAATTTGGCCCGCTCCGACGGTATACCCCGTTTTTTCCACAGGGACGACATTGAGCTTTCCTTGTCCCAGCACATCGGCGGAGCCGAAAGAGCTCCCCGAAGGTCCGGCCAAGATCCTGAACTCCGTGTCCGGGAACAGCTTTGAAATCCTGAAGGTCCCTTTCGCGCTGTCGATGCTGACGAAACCTGAGCCGTTGCTGTCCGCGCTGATGTTCGACTTGTCGATGGTGTCGTGATAGGCATAGACCCTGAAACTGCTTGGAAGAAGGTTCGCGTTGTTGGAGGTGATCAGCTCCGTGGTTTTCACGCCCGTGCTGGAAATGCGGACGATGGCCAGTTTGCCCTCCGCAAATCCTGCGCGGTAAAGCTGGATGTTCTGCCCCGAGAGGTTGGATCCGCGGATGGAGATGTTGAGCGGCTTTGCGACATATTTTTCGTAATTGCTGGTGTTGCCCGCGGCGAAAACATAATTGTCGGGATTCGTCTCGTTTCCTTTCCTCTCGTCGTTCAGGATCACGGTGTAATCCCCGTCGCCGAGGTTTGTCACGCTATAATTGGCTGACGCTCCGTTCAAATAAATCGATTGCCAGCTCACAATTTCCTTGCGGCTGTTGAGGACCACCAGCGTCATGAAGCGCGTGTCGGACGGGTTGCTCGCGGGCAGAAGAATCTGGCCGCTCAGTTGCGCCCCGGCCTGATAAGTGAATTCGAGGTTGCCGTTGAGAGGTTCAATGACGGAGATCAATCCGGCGGTGGAGATTGAAATGACTTTCTGTTCGTTCCCCACATCCGCCGTGTTCGTTTCAAAACTGCCCCCGACGGTGGACGTATAATAGGTCGCGCTGGGATCCAGATTCAGAGGGTGGCGGAGGATATAGACTCCCGGGAACAGGTTGTCAATGCGCCAGTTGCCGGAAGAATCGATGGTCCCAAACCGGACTTGACCGGTGTTGAATTGAGTTCCTGCAAACCCGCCGGCCGTTCCGACATTGGCCGCGTTGTTGACGCTCACGAGGTTTGATATTCCGGAACCGAAATTGGAGGAAGTTCGGGGATAGGCCTCAATTCGCGCGATGGGCACCTGGGTGTTTCCGGTGCCGACATAAACCGTGTCCAGTCCGACTTTGCTGCGGTCCACGAGGTCGCTGATGGTGTTGATGCGGATGCCTGAAGGGAAAGAGGAAGTGACTCCATAAGTGAAAGCTTGAACTTTCGCCGTGCCCGTGACGGTATAAACATTGCCGCTGAAATCAAGGTCAATGACCGCGGTCTGTCCGTTGAGGATGTTGGCTTTCTTCGTCAGATAACGGCCTTTGAACGAGGAGGTGAAGTCATAAAATCCAGTGCCCAGATTTGAAAGAACGATTTCCCCGGTGGTCGCGAACTGGCGGAATTGTGCCTGAGAGGGCGGACGCTGAATGTCCCCGGTTGAAAAACTGATGCCGTTTCCGTCAACCCGAAGCGACACGTCGTTATATCCGCCCGCGGCGCTCGTTGTGAACCGCACGATGGCGACGCCGGAAAATTTCTTGAGCGTGAAACTGAGGTCCCCGCGCCCGTTCACCACATTGACCGTTTTCGGCCCCTGAGGGAAAATTTCATATCCGTCGAGATAGGTATAGATTTGATATAGACCGTCTTCGAGCCCCTGCATCTGATAGCTCGCGGTGGCGGAAGAAGCGCTGGGCGTGATGCTCACCTGCGTGTTGGCATAGGAATAATTCGTGGGGCTGAACGCGTTGACATAAAGGGTGAAAGGATTGTTCAGGTTCGTGCTGTTGCCTTCCACGGTGATGGCTCCTGCGATTCCCTGGCTCACCGTCGTGCTGAAAGCGAGAGTGATTCCGTTCGCAACAGAATATCCGCCTTCCACGGTCCCCGAGTTGTCCACCTGGATGGAACCGATATCGGTGGTTGCAACGGCAACTTGAGTTTGAACGGACCCGATGCCCTGTCCTCGGGCCTTGAGGATATAGGTCGTTCCCGTATCAACGTCCAGGCTGAAATATCCCGTGGATTTTGGAGTGAGTCCTCCCGAAGCGCTCGGGAACCACACTCCGCCCCAGGTCGTCGGATAATTTTGGCTGGATTTTCTCCCTTCAACTGAAACCCAGGTTCCCTGAGAGGCAAGCGTGCTCGTGGAAGGCAAAACCACCATGCCGTAAATCCTGGGTTTTTTGATCAGGGATATGTTGAACTCGTGCTGAGTCCCGCCGACGACCGTGGTCGTGATGTCCACCGGGGTGTATCCAAACATGTCCAGGCGGATTTTATAAGAACTTCCTCCGCCTGAAGCCGTCACGTTCAGGGTGGTCCAGGAACTCGGGAACCCGCCGTAAATCCAGCCGCTGTCGGATTCCAGGCTGTTGTTGGGGATGCGGATGGACCCGTTGGTCACAAAGAAACCGCTGGCAAGCTCCATCATGTTGATGGAACCCCATTGGTCATATGAGGTTTCAGACCCCAAGGGAATGCTCGCGTGGAACCGGAGGATCGCGGGCTCGACAAAAGTGATGGAACTGGTGTTCACGCTGGGCGCGGATTGGTTTGACAAGTTTCCGAAAAGGCTCTTGCCGGTCGAGAGGTCATAATAATTGGCGTTGATGTTATAGGCAGAGCCGCTCTTGAGCCCCCAAACGCGTATTTTTCCGTCGGAGCCTGTCTTGGCGAAACGGGAGACATACCCATTGCCGCTCTGGCCGTTGATGAACACATCCGCCCCGCTCACGGGCCCGCTCCGGTCCACATAAATGTCCAGGAACGACGAGCTCAGTGTCAATGTCGTTGTTGAAATCACGGTGCCTGCCGTGTCTTCCAGGCGGACGATATACGTTCCGCTGGGAAGAGTTTTCCCGGAGAAGTCCTGGCCGTACCAAGTGATGCCCTGAGGTCTTCCATAACCAGACCAGTCCAGGAAAACGCTGATGGTGGATGCGGAAACCGCTGCGGCGGCCGCCCCTGGAGCGCCTGACGCGGCCCCCCCGCCGATGTTGAGCCTCGCCAACGAAGAAAGATTTGAAAGCACGGGGTCCGTTCCAATCCTCACCCTCCACTGCATGTCCGAATCTGACGGATTGAAATCAATGGAAGCGAAATCGTTCGCGCCGTCATTGTCCGGCGAGACAACCGCGGGCAAAGCCGTCAGGCCGCTGAACCCGATGGCGTTGGGACGGATCGTGAAGTTTCTGGAAAATGACTGGGTCGAGGGTCCGAAATTGAAATCGTTGTTATATTCAACCCAGAGCAGAGTTTCTCCCAGAGTCGAGGTGCGATAATAAATCGGCTGAACGCTTTCGCCCTGCGGGATGGAGAATTGATAATAGGTCGCCATGCCGACACCGGAAGAGAGGGAATAATAATATCCGGCTCCCTGGAAAGCCGCGGTTGAAATCGTGGCGGAAGCCAAAAAGGTCGTGAAATTGTTTTTGGAAAGTTGGGCATTGTTGTCGTAATGATAGGTATAGGTGAGCGTGTCCCTCCGCAATGTGAAAACCCGCATATTCAGAGTGCGGTCGGCGGTCGTTCCAACCCAGTTCACGTCCTGAGGCTCAACCAGGAGTTGCGGAGAATTTTGATTGGAGCCGAGAGTGATGTAATTTGAGTCCATGAAACTCACTCTCACCGGACTTCCCCCGACGACATTGATGCTCGGCTGGACAGGAATATTCAGGAAAGCTCCATTTTCTGAACCCTTGACCTGTGTCAGGAACTGAACGCCGGTTTGACGGCTGGGCTGAGTGAACGCGTTGGAATACTGGATATTAATGATGTCGCCCTGATTCAGTCTTGTGTTGGAACTCTTGATGATGATCGTGCGGGCAGTGTTGTCGTTAAGATCATAACTCACCGACAATTTGCTCAGCGGAACGGACGAAGTGATCGTGCTGAGGGTGATCAGCCCGGCAATTCCGGAACCGCATCCGGGACAGGGGAGGGACCAATAGTCCGGGAACTTAATGGAGATGCGCCCGCCCGCGGACAACGATGAAACTCCCACGGTATAGCGCAAATTAAGCGTGGTCTGAGAACTGGCCGGAACCTGGGTTAAAACGGAGGTGTCACTCACATCGCGGATCTGAATTGTGCCCTGCCCGTCTCCCGGCAGAGGGACCGGGGCCTTGGCCCTTGCGAACGGACTGTTGGACGCGTTGGAAATGTTCCCAGACCCGTCGACGCTTCGCACGGAAAACCAATAGGTCGTTCCCTGGTTCAGGTTGCGGATGGTATAGGTCATGAGAGATCCGGCAGAAACAGGGGTCGGAGGGAACTGAGTGATCGGGGCGATTTCAATGTCGCGGACCGCGCCCGTGGAGGTATAAGACGCTGTCCAGTTGGACCCGTTGATGGATCCGGAAGACGAATAGCGGATCTGATAACGAAGGACCTTGCCGCTCGAAGCGTTATAGGCATTGTCCGCAGGCTCTGTCCAGGAAAGATCCACTTCTCCGAGAGAAACGCCGGGGGAAGCCGAGAGGGTGGTGAGCTGTCCCGGAGCAATGCTGTCCGCTTCATCAAACTGAAGGCGGACCACATCACCGCCGCCACCCATACCGATGGGATCAATGAAATAGGTTGTTCCCGGGATCATGTTGAAGGAGACTTTTGACTGAAGCCCAAATCCCGGTTCATCATCACTGCAGGCGACATGCTGAAACACGGCTGTGTCGCTTCCGGCCCAAACCTGAAGGACCGTGTCAACAGCGGAATTGAAAGTGTTCACCGTCATGCGGCGGTTGTCCAGGGCATGAAAGACATACCACATATCCCTGTCGCTTCCGGAGATCTTGGAGGTTCCGCATGTGGGCGTTTTGTCGAGGACACCAGCGGAGGATGCCGTGTTGGTCTCGTCTGAATATGGAACTGTGCTGACCGAAACCGCGACTCCGGGGCTGGTGGAAGTGTAAATCGGAATGGTTCCGGGGACAAACACGGTCGCGCCGTTCGAGAGAGAGCTGAAGTTGAAAGCGTCGTCGTTCGTCAGGAGGGAAAACCAGATGGTGGTCTTCTGCGGCAGACCGTAAAAATAAGCCGTTTCCTGCGTCCCTGCAACCGTGGGAGTCCGGTTGGAAACGAGAGTGGCTGAGCTGAAATTGTTGAAGGTTCCAAACACCGTCGAGGATATGGGCGCGATGGTTGAATATCTGATCTCATAATTTTGAGCCAGCCCCGTGTAACCATCATCTCCTGGAGCGCGCCACCTCAGCTGAGCCCCGCCGGCAACATAATCCGGACTGGCCGCCAAATCTGTCACGGCCGCAGGCGCGGTCACGTCGCCGCCCCCAGCTCTTTGCAAAGTCAGCTGAATCGCCCCGCCATTCCCGTTTTCCGACATCGCCTGAAAATAATAGGTCCCGCCATACGCCAATTGGAACGAAACGGAAGCATTGGGAGAATAAGGCCTGTCACAGCCGATCTCCGTGGCCGAATTTCCGGGAATCGGAAGGACTCCTCCCGTGCTCTTCCAAACGGCCAAGATTGTGTTGAACCCGTTTCCGACCGAGCTCACGGTCATTCCGTCCGTGGAGGTTGAAAGATATTGATACCAGATGTCTCTGGAGCCGGAGCCGCCTTCACAGCCTGGACTTTTCTGAATTAAATTCGTTGCAATGGTGTTGGTGGTCACGTCGACGTAAGGAAGCGGGTTCGAAGAGAAAATGACTTTTGCCGAGGACATGTTGTCGTTCGCGGTCACAGGCGATGAATAGGTGAAGGAACTGATCGACGCGGTGAATGCAGAGAGATTGCCGGACGCGTCGACCCCCTGGGCCTGAATGAAATAACTCATCCCATCCAGCAACAGCGGCAGATAATAACTCCACACCGTGCTGGTCGAATTTATCCCGTTATAAAGCGACGCAGAAAGCGTGCAGCTGCTCGTGCATGCGGGGATCCAGCTTGCGCCGTTCCACATGGAGCCGCCTGCGCTGATGCCTCCCGTGCTCAGGATGATGTTGACTTGAGTCAGCCCGCCCTGATCCTGAGCTGTCCCTGAAATGTTATAGATGCTGGTATAAACCGGATAGGTTCCCTCTGCCGGCTGTTGGATTTTAACCGTCGGAACGGTCAGGTCCTGAAGGACAGGGGTCAGAGTTGAGCTGAACACGAGGGAACCGCCCGAACTTGCAGAGCCAAACCCGGAAACCTGGAAGAAATATGTGACGCCTTTTATCAAGGAGACATTGCTGACTTTCGATGTGACATTTCCTCCTCCATCATCATCGCATGCCAAAGGCGTCGCCAAAAGTCCGCCGATGGAAACCACCGCATCGGTTCCTTTCCAGACCGAAAGAACGGTATCATAATTTGAACCCACCGTTTCAGCATTCAGAGTATAGGCCGCGGTCGATATAAACTTATACCACACGCTTCGGGAAACCGTGGTGCAACCGCCCTGTTCGCCGTTTTCGGTGGAGTCCCCCGTGGTGACGGCGGAGAACGAAGAGGCATAAACACCGGAGATCGTCGAGAAATTAACGGTCAGGTTCGTGGCGAAGGCAATGTTGTCGTTGGGAGAGACAGCAAGCGATTTTGCCGGACAAACGAGAGCTGCCATAAAAAACCCCAAAGACAAGAGCAATCCCCTTGGATTCTGACGCATATCCGAGGGGATCAACCTGCTTATATAGGAAGTCCGTTTGTTAATCATCTCTCCTTAAAATAAAAAAACCAACATTCGTTTGATAAATGTTGGCATAGCCCACCTTCCGTTCCAGATCATCGTCAGAGTCGCATCATCCCCCGATGAAATAAACTGTCCTGATGATCCTCAAGAACTTTCGGTAGTCCAACCAACATCGGCCGATGCTCAGGCCAGTGTTTTGTGACTTTGCGCCTCTCTTCTTATTAAAAAGAGAGTTGCCTTTTCGAGTTGTTGAGCGATAAAAAGATCAAAACTTATTTTCAGCGTTATGGATATAACAGGGATTGAAAAATCTGTCAAGGGATTTTTGATGTGATTTTTGTCACAGAGGCATGTGACTTTTGTCACACCCCGATTCACCGTCGAGGAATTTGAGCTCCGGATTATTTTATTTTAACGAGCGCCTGGGCGGCGTGCGCGCGGATTTTTTCATCTTTCAAACACATGAGGAGGGCGGAAACCGCGGGTTTTCCAATGTTGCCGAGCGCTTCGCAGGCATATTTCCGGACCATTTCGTTTTCATCTTTCGCGGCCTGAAAAAGAGCGGAAACGGCTTCGTCGTCCCCGATGACTCCAAGGGAAATCGCGGCCTTCATGCGGGCCACAGCGCTCATGTCGCCAAGAGAATGAATCAGGGCCGGAACCGCTTCTCGGTCTTTCAAGTGGCCCAGAACTCCCGCAACCGTCACGCGCACTTCTTCCGCATCGTCGTTGAGCGCTTCAATCAAAGCCGGCACCGCCGCTTTTTCGCCGATGTATCCGAGCGCGATCGCCGCTTTTTCGCGGACATATTTTGAAGAGTCTTTGAGGAGGCGGATCAGGGGTTTGACCGCGTCTTTGTCCTTCATGCGGCCCAGGACTTCCGACGAGACGGAACGGACGAAGGGGTCGGGATCGTCCAGCGAGCTGATCAAAGCGGGACTGGGTTTTTTAGCGAGTTCTTTGTCTAAATTTACGGGTTCTGGAGACGGGGATTTGGAAGGAGAGGCCGGGTTCGATGGGGGCGGCTGAACGCCCTTTTCCTGAACTTTCATCTTCATGCCCTTGAACAGACCTTTGGGAATCCTGATGATCATTGACGCCTCCTCAGACGATAAGCTTCACCCATTCTTCCTGATTGCCCTTGGCTCCGTGCACGGGACAGGGAAACCTTCCCTCGACGGAAAACCCAAGTTTTTTTGCCTCGTCCGCAACTTCGCTTAAAGCTTTTTCCCTTGCGGCAATGTCCCGGACAATGCCTTTCACCAAATCTGACGCGTCCACTTCAAACTGGGGCTTGATGAGAGCCAAAATTTCGCTGTTTTTATCCAAAATGTCTTTAAGCCGGGGCAAAACTTTTTTTAACGATATAAAAGACACGTCCACGACAGCCAGAGACGGAGATTTTCCTTCCCAAACAGGTTCCCACTGCAAAAAATGCGTTTCTTCTTTGAGTCGGACTTGCGGGTGGTGCCTAATTTTAGGGTCCGCCTGGCCCCGGCCCACATCCACGGCATAAACCAAATCCGCCCCGCGCTGGAGCAGGCAATCGGTGAACCCTCCCGTGGAGCTTCCCACATCCAGACAGACATGATTCTTGACGGAAATGCCCCAAAAGTCAAGGGCGGATTCCAGCTTGTCACCGCCCCGGGAAACGAACTTTGAGGTTTGAATGATTGAAATCTCAGACTGATCGTTGAGGAGAGTGCCTGCTTTGAGAGGGGAAACGGGAGGGTGCACGCGCAGACGCCCCGCCAGAAGCAGGGCATGCGCCTCCTTGAGATCTGTCGCTAAACCTTTTTCGATTAAGAGTTGGTCGAGACGCGCTTTAGGCAACCGTGGCAGGCTGTTGCGCGCGTTTGGGGAGCAGGGAACGGACGCGTTCCGCAATCTTCTCAGGCGACAAGCCTTCCTGATCGCGAAGGATCGGCTGAGTGCCGTGTTCTGTGAAATGGTCATCAATGCCGATGCGGGTGATTTGAACCGTTTCCCCTTCGAGAGCTTCCATCACGGCGGAACCGAATCCGCCTGCAAGCAAGTTTTCCTCGACGGTGACGAATTTGCGGATCCCCTTGGCGATGAAGGCTTTGAGAAGCTCCGTATCGATGGGCTTGGCAAACCGCATGTTCGCGACTGCGACATTCAGACCATCTTTGGACAGGGCCTGAGCCGCTTCCAGAGCGGGATAAACCATGCTTCCGATGGCAAGGATTGCAGCCTGGTCAGAAGAACTTTCTTTCAGGATTTCGCCTTTACCGATGGGAATGAGCTTCAATTCCTTGTCCATTTCCACACCGAGACTTGCGCCTCTGGGATAACGAAGCGCGATGGGGCCTTTTTCATAAATCGCTGCGGTATAAATCATGTGCTGAAGCTCGTTTTCGTCCTTGGGAGCCATATGCACGAAATTGGGGATCATGCGGACATAGCTCAAGTCAAAAACGCCGTGGTGCGTGGGGCCGTCATCTCCGACGAGGCCCGCGCGGTCCAGAATGAACGCAACCGGCAAACTTTGAAGACCGATATCGTTTTCCATCTGGTCAAATGCGCGCTGTAAAAATGTGGAATAAACCGCAACGAAAGGTTTCAAGCCCTGAGTGGCGAGACCGCCCGCGAAGGTGACCGCGTGCTGTTCGGCAAGACCCACATCAAAATATCGTTCCGGAATTTCGTCGCGGAATTGGTCAGTGCCCGTGCCTTCAGGCATGGCGGCGGTGATGGCGACAATCCGTTTGTCCTCTTTGGCGACGCGGACGAGCGTTTGTCCAAAAATCTTCGTGAAAGGCGTGGGAGTTCCGGAGGACTTTTGAATTTCCCCGGTGGAAACGTCGAATTTGCCCGGCGCGTGCCAGCCGAACTCGTCTTTCTCAGCCTTGTCATATCCCTTGCCCTTCTTGGTGATGATATGCAGCAACGCGGGGCCCTTCACCTGCTTGATTGCGTTCAAAACTTCAACGAGGCGGCCGATGTCGTGACCGTCCACTGGACCGAAATAAGCAAAACCCATTTCCTCGAACAAAATGCCGGGAAAGAGCAGAACCTTGAGGCGTTTGCCCAATCTGACAAGCCCCGTGCCCCAGAAATGAAGGCGGGCCAAAAATTTCTCGAGCCGTTTTTCCCACTTGGTGACGATGCCGAGGGTCAGGATCTTGGCCAGGAATGTGCCCATGGCGCCCACCCGGTGCGAAATAAACATCTGGTTGTCATTCAGGACGACGAGGAGGTCGCTTCCCAGGTGGCCCGCGTTCTGAAGGCCTTCATAGGATTCTCCGCCCGTGATGCATCCGTCGGAAATGATGGCCACAACCTTGCTGTCTTCACCCTTGATGTCGCGCGCCGCCGCCATCCCGAGAGCCGCGGAGATTGCAGTTGAAGCGTGTCCGCCGCCGAAGGTATCATGCTCGGATTCCTTGCGGTTAATAAAGCCGGAAAGGCCGCCGTATTGGCGGATCGTCTCAAAACGGTCATATCGTCCGGTCAAAATTTTGTGACCATAAGTCTGGTGCCCTGTGTCCCAGACGATCTTGTCTTTGGGAGAATCGAAAACATAGTGGAGGGCAACGGTCATCTCGGTGGCGCCCAGAGACGCGCCCAGGTGACCGCCTTTTCTGGAAACCACATCAAGGATCCTGTCGCGGACTTCCCTGCAGACTTGGGGAAGCTGATCCTTTTTTATGGCTTTGAGGTCTTTCGGGCTTTTGATATTTTTTAGTAGCGACATGTTTTCATCCCTTGTTAATTTAGTGCGTTCTTTCGACGATATAATCCGCCAGGTCCGACAGCACCCAGCCGCGATTCCCAAAAATTTCGAGAGACTTTTTGGCTTTGGCCACGAGAGCGTTCGCCATCTCGCGGGACTTGTCCAGGCCAAAAAGCGCGACATAAGTCAGCTTCTTGTTTTCCTTGTCCGACCCCTTCTTGCCGAGGAGCTTTTTGTCGGCAACCACGTCCAAAACGTCGTCGGCAATCTGAAAAGCGAGGCCGATGCACCGGCCATATTCCATGAGGGCTTTCTGCTGTTTTGGGCTGGCCCCCGCCAGCTTTGCGCCCGAGATCACGCTCGCCTGAATGAGCGCGGCAGTTTTGTTCTCGTGAATACGGTCCAAAACTTCTTCCTGTTTTTTCCGCGAAAGCTTCATCCACCGGCCGCCTTCCATCTCAATGTCGATGGCTTGTCCGCCGACCATGCCTTCCGTGCCTGCACCCACCGCAATCGCGTGAACGACTTCGGGGATCGCAGAGCCGTTGATTTTACCATTTTTCGATGCGATTTTGAAGGCATATGTCAGGAGCGCGTCCCCCGCAAGAATGGCCGCCGCCTCTCCAAAAACTTTGTGGTTGGTGGGCCGCCCGCGGCGCAAATCGTCGTCGTCCATGGCGGGCAAATCGTCGTGAATCAGAGAATAAGTGTGGATCATCTCAAGCGCGCAGGCCTGGGCCAACACTTTCTGGCCGCTCATCCCGCAGACCTCTGCCCCCGCAACCACCAGCACAGGACGAAGGCGTTTGCCCCCGGCGAAGATGGAATAACGCATGGCCTTGTGAATCTTTTTCGGCTCAACATTTTCCTTCGGCAAATAAAAGTCCAGCGCCTTGTCGACAATTTTGCACCACTTCTCGAAATATTTCTTAAGTTTGGGTTTCATTTTTTTGCACCTTTTATCCTTTCAAAACGCAGAGTTTTGTCCAGCTCTTTTTCCGTGGGAAGAGTCAACTTATATTTTGAAGCAAAAATTTTATTATTCATGTTTCCGATGACATATTTCGCAAACACTTCATCTTTTTTAGCGCACAAAATCAAACCAATGGGAGGATTTTCTCCTTCTGCCAACTCATTTTCTTTAAAATAATTAAGATAAAAATTCATTTGCCCTGCATCAGCGTGATCAAATTCACCGCTCTTCAAATCAACGAGCACAAAACATTTGAGAAACCGATTATAGAATACAAGATCAATAAAATAATGCCGATTGGCGATGGTGATGCGTTTCTGCCTGGCAACAAAGGCAAAACCTTTGCCCAGTTCGAGAAGAAAATGTTGAAGCTTATCGATGATAGCCTGCTCAAGCTGAGACTCTGTATAAGACGCTTCCTCTTTAAGTCCCAAAAACTCAAGAATATACGGATCTTTGACAGCGTCTTCCGGCTTTTCAACGATATGTCCGCGCTGGGACAAAGTTTTTACTTTCTTCTTGTCTCGGGACAAAGACAGCCGTTCATAAAGCATGGAATTCATCTGGCGCTTGAGTTCGCGGATGGACCAGCCGTTGCCGGCAGATTCGATTTCATAAAATTTTCGCGCCGCAGGATTATCTTCTTTCAAAAGCTCGCAATAATGGGACCATGAAAGGGCAAATTTCTCCGACAGCACCTGCGGAATGTGGTTTCCAGCTCTTAATTTCGCAGACGGTGTCTGCGGAATTGGATAATTAAGGTAAAATGTCCGCATCATCTCGAGATTCCTCTCGGAAAACCCCTTCCCGTACATTGCTGACAAATCAGCGGACAATCGACCAAGGAGCTGTTCCCCATATGCCGCGCGGTCACTTCCCCGCTGATAATATTCCACAATCCGTCTGCCCACCATCCAATATGTAATAACTTGGGCGGTATTAACCTGCCTGACCGCAAGGTCCCGCCCTTGAGCAATAAGATTTGATATCTCAGATAGAAAATCGTGATATCCATCGGAGTATTTTTTAAGCTTGGGTTTCATTATTGGGCAAATTTGAAGCTATCGAGGATTACTAAAACAAATCCTCCTCTCCAGCGGATTTTTCGGGGGCGCCTTTGTCGACGGAGAAAGGTTCGGCTTTCAGTTTTCCGCTGGGGGCTTTGGTGAGAATTTCGACTTTCTTTTTCGCTTCTTCGAGCTTGGAGGAGCACTGGCGGAAAAGCGAAATGCCCTCCTCATATAATGAAAGCGATTCTTCCAGCGCGGCTTCTCCGCCTTCCAGACTTTCCACTATTTTTTCCAGGCGCTTGAGCGCGTCTTCAAATTTCACGGATTTTCCTTCGATTTTAGTCGCCATTTCACACCTTCTTTTCTTGGACTTTCGCTTCCAGTTCGCCTTCGTGCAGACGGACCCGGATGGAATCCCCGGCTTTGACCTGGGAAGCGGATTTCAAAATTTTGTTCTGAGGGAGAGCCCAGGCGATGGAATATCCTCTCGAGAGGACCGCCAGAGGAGACAGGGCCTCAAGCCGTCCGGCATGGCCTTTCAGGATTTCGCCGAAACTCCTCATCTGAGACGAAAACCCGAGGTTCATTCTGTCTATCAGTCCCGCCAAAAATTCGCCGCGCTGGTCTAAAAAAGCCTTGGGAGAGAGAAATTTGAGTTTGGATTTTAAAAATTCCAGGTTGCCCTCTTCGCGTTCGAGGCGAGAGCGCACGGCATTTCCCATTCGCTCCACAAGATAATCCAAAGTCTGGACTTTTTCCTGCACGGAAGTGAGGCTTCGCTTAAGCCGCGCATAAATTTGTTCCAGATGCCTTTTGAGCTCCGCTTTATTTTTTACGACGAGCTCGGCCGCGGCGGACGGCGTTGGAGCGCGCAAATCCGCCACAAAATCCGCGATGGTGAAATCAATTTCGTGTCCCACGCAGGAGATGACGGGGATGTTGGACGCGGCAATGGCGCGCGCCACAATTTCTTCGTTGAACGCCCACAAATCTTCGATGGACCCGCCGCCCCGCCCGACGAGGAGCACTTCCAGGTCCGGCCTTTCCGCGTTCAAATATCGGATGCCTTCCGCGATCTCTTCCTTGGCGCCCTCCCCCTGAACTTTGGCGGGATAGATCAAAATCTCGACATTGGCAAAACGGCGGTCAATGACGGACAAAATGTCTTTGATGGCCGCGCCCGTGGGAGATGTCACGATCCCGATCCGCTGAGGGAGAGCCGGAATTTCTCTTTTGCGCGCGGGGTCAAAAAGTCCTTCCGCCTCAAGTTTTTTCTTGAGCTGTTCGAACGCCATCTGCAAAGCGCCCGCGCCCTTGGGCTCAATGAAATTGGCGATCACTTGAAACCGCCCGCGCTGAGGATAAAGAGACGCGCGTCCCAGAACCAAAATCTGGAGCCCTTCTTCGAGCTTAAATTTGAGAGAACCCATCACGCCCCGGAAGGCAACAATGTCGATTTGGGCGTCGGAATCTTTCAGAGAAAAATAGCAGTGGCCTGACGAGGAAGCCCCGCGATAATTGGAGATTTCCCCCTCAATCCAGACGTCCCCAAACCGCTCTTCAAGCTCGTCTTTGACCGCACGGTTAAACTCGCTGACCGAAAATATTTTCGGCCGCTGATCTTCGACGGACATATCATTGGAATGTCTCAATTTAGGGATGGGCATTTTGGAGGAATATTATACTACTTTGGGCGGATAATTTGCTTTTCAGTGACCACAGCGTGCACGGGAAAGTCATTTGCATCGTGAGGCAAGGATGAAGCAAGCGTTTTTTCATAAGAAAGACCCACGAGAAAGGTTTTTTTCGCGCGGGGCAGAAACCTGTCATAAAATCCAAGGCCATGGCCGAGCCGAAACCCTTTTTTGTCGAAAGCGATCCCGGGCACCAAAATCAAATCCATCGTGCTGCATCCAACTTTTTTACACGAATCTCCAGGCTCCATAATCCCAAAATGCCCCTTCTCAAGATCTTCTGGACTCTGCACTTCAAAAAACCTCATTTTATGCTCGCCCAGGACTTTGGGCGCGCGCAGTTTTTTGCCCTGCAAGTGCGCGTGCTTTAAAATGTCCTCCGTCATCACTTCCGACGACGCGCTCACATAAACCCCCACAGCCCTGGCCGCCTTCCATTCCGGCATCGAAAACAGTTTTTCGACGATCTTCCGGCTCAATTTTTCGCGGGAAGCCGCCGTCATCCCGTCCCGTATTTTTTTATATTTCTTCCGCAGGGTTTCCTTCATAAGAGGTATTTTATAAAATATAGACTCTAAATCTAATCTTTGGGAGCGACATTTCATGTATAAAATCGTTTTGTTGAGGCACGGGGAAAGCGTCTGGAACAAGGAAAACCGGTTCACGGGCTGGTATGACGTGGATTTGTCTGAAAAGGGCCGGGAAGAGGCCAAAAAGGGCGGCCAGACGCTTAAAAAAGAAGGGTATCACTTCGATATGGCCTTCACCTCCGTCTTGAAACGCGCCATCCGCACCCTCTGGCTCACCCTCGACGAAATGGATTCCATGTGGGTCCCCGTCATCAATTCCTGGAAACTGAACGAACGCCATTATGGCGCGCTCCAGGGGCTGAACAAAAGCGAAACTGCCGCGAAATATGGCGAGGACCAGGTCAAAATCTGGCGCAGGAGCTATGATGTCCCGCCTCCCGCCCTCGAAAAGACCGACGAGAGATTTCCGGGCAAAGATGTCCGGTATAAAAACCTCCACGAAAGCGAACTGCCCCTCACCGAATGCCTGAAAGACACAGTTGCGCGCGTGATTCCATATTGGAACGAAGAGATTGTCCCCCACATCCGCGCGGGCAAAAACATCATCATCGCCGCGCATGGAAACTCGCTCCGGGCCCTTGCCATGCACCTGGACAACATGACCGAAGCTCAAGTCCTGGAACTCAACCTCCCGACAGCGATCCCCCTCGTCTATGAACTGGACAAGGATTTGAAACCCATCAAGCATTATTATCTTGGGGACCCCGCCGAACTCAAAGCCCGTCTGGAAGCCGTGGCCGCTCAGGGCAAAGCGAAGAAATAAAATGAAGACCGCAAGTCCCTCTGCCAGCGCTATAAACCTGAAAAATCTCCTCGGGAAACCGGGAGTTTTGGCCTTGGATGTGAGGGAAGCGGACGAATTTGCCTATGAGCATATTGAAGGGACCACGAACCTGCCCCAGAGCCGGCTTCGGGAAGAAATGGAGTCTGTCTCCAAAGACAAAGAAATTTATGTTTTCTGCAACACCGGCATCCGCTCCGCTCAATCTGCGGAAATTCTGAGGTCCAACGGATTTCCCAAAGTGCATCTTGTGGAAGGCGGGCTCACGGCGTGGAAATCTGCGGGGTTCCCCGTGGTTCAGTCCAAAGGCCCCATCCCCATCATGCGGCAAGTCCAGATCATCGCGGGAAGTCTCGCATTGATCGGAGGCCTTTTCCCTTCGCTTCGCGGCATCGCCATCTTCGTCGGAGCCGGCCTCATCTTCGCAGGAATTTCCGGTTTCTGCACCATGGCCAAGCTCCTGGTCTATATGCCCTGGAACAAAAGTTTAAAGACTTCCCCAGCTTCTAAAAAAAGTTCTCCCTGCGAACCGGGCTGCTCTTAAGCATTATCTCTTCCTCCACTTCGAAAGACGCTCTTTAATCTTTTTTTCTTCCCCAAGCTCGGTGGGCTCATAAAAAATTTTGGGGTCGGGCATATATTCCTGCTCGATCCAATGATCCGGAAAATTGTGCGGATACTTGTATCCTTGGCCATGGCCGCGCTCTTTTCCGTCCATGTTGGCGTCTTTCAGGTGATTGGGAACCGCGCGATGTTTTCCCCTTTTTACTTCCTGCAATGCAGCATCGATCCCCAAATAAGCGGCGTTGGATTTGGGCGCGCAGGCAACATAAGCCGCGGCCTGGGCCAGAGGAATTCTGCCTTCGGGCATGCCCACCAGTTCCACGGCATTGAAGGCGGCGGAAGCAATCATGAGGGCCCTGGGATCCGCGTTCCCCACATCTTCTGACGCGCAGATCAAAATTCTGCGTGCGATGAACCGCGGGTCTTCACCGGAAGCGATCATCTTGGCCATCCAATAGAGCGCCGCGTCCGGGTCCCCGCCCCGCATGGACTTGATGAACGCAGAAATGGTGTCATAATGCTCGTCGCCGTGCTTGTCGTATGTGAGAGCGCGCTTTTGGGAACTCTCCTCCGCCACGGCGAGGGTGACATGGATCAAACCCTCTTTGCCGAGAGGCGTGGAACTGACCGCAATCTCCAGGGCATTTAAAATCCGCCTCGCGTCCCCGTTGCTCATGCTGATCAAATGTTCCCGCGCTTCCTCATCCAATTTGATGTTCATGTTCCCGAGGCCCATCTCATTGTTGGAGAGAGCGCGGTCGATGATTTTGCTCAAATCTTCTTTGGAATGAGGGAAAAATTCGAATATTTGCGAGCGGGATCGAAGCGCCGTGTTCACATAAAAATAAGGATTCTCCGTCGTAAGGCCAATGAGAGTGATGGTCCCGCGCTCAACGTCCGGCAGAAGCGCGTCCTGCTGACTCTTGTTGAAATGATGGATTTCATCGACGAGCAGAATAGTTTTTTTGCCCTGGGCCTGGAGCCGGAGTTTTGCGCCTTCAATTTCTTTGCGCAGATCTGCAACTCCTGCGGTGACAGCGTTTAAATCAGAAAAGTGGGCTTGTGTCTTGAGCGCGATCAAGCGGGCCAATGCGCTTTTTCCGCATCCGGAAGGCCCAAAAAATATCACAGATCCCAGACGGTCGGCTTCCACAGCTCGGCGCAGGAGTTTTCCCGGGCCCAACAGATGTTCCTGTCCGAAAAATTCGTCGAGGGATTTGGGGGTGAGACGGAGGGCGAGGGGCTGGGACTTTAAATCTTGCTCTTTGGACTGAGAGAAAAGCTCCACATATCCCCTGGGTTAAATGAGTTCCAGTTCCTGTGGGACCGTCTGGTCATGATGGATGACCGCGGTTTTGGTTTTGACGGGAACGGGAGCGTTGGGGTCGCGGACGGCATCTTCAAGTTTTTTCAGCAAATCTTCGATTTTTTTGTCCGCGGATTTTCCGCCCAGAGTTTTATTTTCGCGGTCGCGGAAAAGTTCGTCCGTGATGTTGAGCGCGGCCAGGACCGCCACTTTTTGCGTGGAAACAACATTGGTGTGGTGCATGATTTCCTTCATTTTATCTTCCACATATCGGGCGAGGGAACTGTAATACAAGGTTTCCGTGGGGTTCCCCAGGATCTCATAGGTCTGGCCGAAAATTTGGACTGGGATTTTATCTTCGATCATGAGATGCTCATCTTTTCATATTGCATCAAAAGTTTTTCACACTTCGTTTTTATAAATTTGCGCTCTTCGCGGTATTGATCCAGTTCGGTCATGAGTTTTCGGACCATCTTGTTTTCTGACGATAAAAGCTCATTTTCCTGACGCAAACTCTCGCATTGGTGGAGCAAGTCATCGTTCTTGCCGCGGAGGGAATAAATCAGGCGAGTGACCGACTCAATTTTTTCTTCCAGCAGTTCGATTTTTTCCATAATTAATTCTTAAAGTCAATTATATAACAAAAACCAAACTTAAAGTAAAGCTTTAGCTGGGGCGGAATTACTTGCGGAGTTCGGCGTGGAACTTTTTGGAGAGGGATTTGATGACGGCATCGCGGAACGCGTTGGCTTCGTCGTCGCTGAGCGTCTTTTCGGAGGGCTGGAAAGTTAAAGTGAAGCTTAAACTCCTGAGACCGGGGTGAGCATCGTCCGTATACACATCGAAAAGCCGGCAGGACTTCAGCATGGGGCCGGCGGAGGCATAAATTTCGGAGCTGACCGATTCCCAGGAAACGTCCTGCTTGATCCAGAGCGAACAGTCGCGCTCAATTTCAGGCAGGAGCGAAATCTTTTTGATGGAAAAATCGCGGGATTGCCGTTCGATTGAAGACAAATCAAGCTCCGCGAAGACCGTGTTTTCCGCGATGTCATTTTTTTTGGCATATCCCGGGTGAACGAGCCCGAAAAGCCCAATGAGCTCCTTGTCGTGAATCACGCCCATGGAATAAACCGGATGCAGAAATTTCTTCGCGTCGGGAAACAAAAATTCAGCGGACTGAGACAGATCGTTCAGCGCGGCAAACTTTGCCTGGGTCCCCAAACCCCGAAGGAGTTCCAGGACCGCACCTTTGATCCAATAAAAATTGACGGCGGAAGGATCGTTGTCCTGCCAGGAACCCTCCGCGGTTTTGCCCGAAGCCGCAACGCCCCAATGGTGCCGCTCAATCACATTCCCCCCGTGAATCTGGAACGCGGTCCCGCCCTCAAAAAGGCGGACTTCTTTTTTCTGATAAGCGAGGTTCGATTTTAAATTGCCGAGGAGTTCCAGAAAAAGCGCGGGCCTCAAAACACATTGATCTGAAGCGAGTGGGTTTTGGAGACACGCGAGAGATTCTTTCGGAAAAAATTTGAGCGCCTCATCCTTTTCCACCAAGCCGTAATTGAGGGCTTCGTCGAAACCGAGAGACAAAAACAGAGATCGGACCTTGTTCTGCCAATAAAATATCGAGACCCTTCCGGTGGAAGCGGGAAGCCAGGCCGATTGACCGTGCGACGGAACCTTGTCATAGCCCCGGACGCGGGCGATCTCTTCGGCGAAATCGGCTTCCTGTTCAAGGTCCAGCCGCCATTCCGGAGCGTGGACCGAGAGGCTTTCGTTGCTGGACGACAAAACGGAAATTCCGAGCTTCTGAAAAACATTCGCGATTTCCGAGACGGGAATTTTTTCGCCGAGAGTGCGCTCGACATAACTGTTTCGGATCGTCACCGTCGGAGATTTCTCTTCCGCGGCCGCATGGACATCCGAGATGGCGGCGATTTTCCCGCCCGCTTTTTCCTGAATCAAAGATTCCGCGTCGTCGCTTCCGGCCTGAACGGACCAGCGGCTGACTCCGCGCTCAAAACGATAAGAAGATTCGGAGGCCAAGCCCAGCTTTTTCCGGCCATAGCGGATGAGACTGCGGTTGAAAACGGCGCTCTCAAGCAATATGTTTTTGGTGGTTTCAGACACCGCGGAGTCCTGACCGCCCATGATGCCCGCGATCGCAACGGGTTTTGAGGCGTCAGCGATCACGAGGAGGTCCGTGTCCAGTTTATAGGTTTTTCCGTCGAGAGCCAGAACAGATTCTCCTTCCTGCGCTCTGCGGACGATGATTTTTCCGCCTTCCAGTTTGTCCGCGTCAAACGCGTGCAGGGGCTGGCCCGTTTCCAGCAGGACATAATTGGTGATATCCACGATGTTGTTGATGGGCCGGATCCCGGAACGGATCAGGCGCACCTGTATTTTGGGAGACGAAGGCGCCACGGTCACATTCGTGAGCTTCTTGGCGATATATCTGGAACAGCCGCCTTTGTCCTCGATCTCAACCGGATAAAATGAAAGGGTGGACCGGTTTTCAAATTTATAATGCGGCGAAGTCCACTTGATGTTGAGCGCGGCCGCAATTTCGCGCGCGATGCCCACGACTGAGAGACCATCGGGCCTGTTTGGAGTGATTTCGATGTCAAAAATCGTGTCTTCCAGGCCGGCAACGCTCTGGACAGAAGCTCCCAAGGGCGTGCCGGCATCCAAAACCCAGATGCCCGCATGGTTTTCCCCCACGCCCAATTCGCGCCCCGAACAGAGCATGCCCGGAGATTTGATTCCGCGGATGGGGGTTTCCTTGATCTCAAGCCCGTCCGGCAAAATGGCGCCCACCCTGGCCCAAAAAACAACTTGCCCCACTTCGATGTTGGGCGCGCCGCAAACCACCGTGAGCATGTCTTTCCCGTCTGTGACTTTGGCAAGGCGAAGCTTGTCCGCGTTCGGGTGCCGGTCAATTTCCAGAATTTTGGCTGTGACCACATGATCGATCACGGGGAAGGGAGTCACGGAACTCACTTCAAAACCAAGGGAGAACAGCTTTTCGGCAAGCTCTTTGGGCGCGAGAGGGATTTTGGTCCCCAGAATTTCTTCAACCCAGGATAAGGAGATTTTCATCAGAATTGATGCAGGAAATCGACGTGGTTTTGATAAAACAAGCGCATGTCTTTGACGCCGTATCGGATCATGGCAAGCCGTTCCACGCCCATGCCGAAGGCGAAACCGCTCACTTCCTGAGCGTCGTATCCGACGGACTTGAACACATTGGGATGAACCATGCCGGCCCCCAAAACTTCCAGCCAGCGGTCGCCCCAAAGGATGTCCATCTGCGCTCCGGGCTCCACGAAAGGAAAATAAGACGGGTTGAGGCGAGTCTTCACGCTGGAGCCGAAAAAACGGTGCACGAATATCTCAAGCGTGCCTTTGAGGTCGGCGAACGAGATGTTTTTGTCGACCACGAGCCCTTCCACCTGATGAAAAACGGAGGAATGAGTGGCGTCAATGGCTTCGTGGCGGAAAACCTTGCCCGGGGCAATGATGCGCAACGGCGGTTTCGCGGATCTCATCTCGCGGATCTGAACCGGAGAGGTGTGAGTCCTCAACAGAAGGGGCGATTCATGAACCGACCCTGGAGAAGGTTCCAGAAAAAAAGTGTCGTGCATGTCGCGCGCCGGGTGATCTTCAAGGAAATTGAGGGACCCGAAATTGTTCTCGTCCGTCTCCACTTCGGGGCCTTCGGCGATGCCGAACCCCATCCCGAGGAAAATTTGGGTGATCTCGTTCATGACTTGCGTCAGAGGATGAATGCGTCCCACACGGAAAGGGAAGGGCGGAAGCGTGGGGTCTCCGGCCTGGGATGCAAGGGTTTTGGCCAAAGCTTCGTCTTCCAGCTCAGATTTTCGTGCATGGAGGGCCTTCATGATGACGCCCTTGAGCGCGTTCATGGATGAACCCATTTTTTGGCGCTCTTCGATGGGAAGGTTCTTTAAGTTTTTGAGGTGGGTGTCCAGCAGGCCTTTTCCGCCGACAAAATCCCTGCGGACGGCGTCCAGCTCTTCCAGGGATTTTGCCCCTGAAAGGGCTTGATTGAACTTTTCTTCGATCTTTGAGATTTCAGACATAGAACAAGTCTGAAAGGAGAAATGCTTTAAGCCGCTTTGGCTACTTGAACGATCTGCTCAAAGCCCTGAGCGTCGTTGACGGCCAGGTCAGCCAGCATCTTGCGGTTCAAAAGAATGTTGGATTTTTTGAGAGCGTTGATGAAAGCCGAATAGGAAAGCCCGAGAGGCCGGACCGCGGCATTGATGCGGGAGATCCACAGTTCGCGGAAATCGCCCTTGCGGTCTTTGCGCCCGATGTATTGATAAACGAGCGACTTGTTGACCTGCTGCATGGCCTGGCGCCAGCGGTTGTTGCGGTTGGAATAATAGCCGCTTGAAATCCGGAGGAGTTTCTTTTTTCTCTGACGAGTGTATACGCCGCTTTTAATTCTCATTGGTTAGTTCCCGTAAGGCAGCATCCTGTGAACGATCCTGGCGTCTGAGCCTGAGAGCTGGCCGGCTTTGCGCAGGAACCGTCCCCGTTTGGAGGACATCCCGGCGAGCAAGTGACGAGCTCCCGCCTTTTTGTATTTTATTTTTCCTGTGGCGGAAATGCGAAATCTTTTTTTTGCACCGCTGTGGCTTTTGAGTTTTGGCATTTTATTATTTCCTTGGGGCTATGAGCATGGACATCCGGTTCCCTTCCAGGGCGGGTTCCTGCTCCAGCACGAAATTTCCTTCCATTAATTCTTTGATCCTGTTGAGGAGGTTCACGCCCAGCTGGCGGTGTTCCATCTCGCGTCCGCGAAAAACCACCGTCATCCTCACTTTGTACCTTTCGTCTATGAACTCTTTCGCGTGACCTACCTTGGTTTTTAAATCGTGGTCGCCGATCATGACCCGGAACCGGATCTCCTTGACCAGCCCTGCCTTCTGATGCTTGCGGGACTCTTTGATGCGCTTTTCCCGTTCGTATCGGAACTTGGAATAATCAGCGATCTTGGCGACGGGAGGCGTTGCGCCGGGAGCGATCTCAAGGAGATCACTGCCTCTGGCCTGCGCCATGGAAAGGGCCTCATGGATCGATCTGATCCCGAGCTGGGTCCCGTCCTCATCGATGAGCCTCACTTCCCTCGCGCGAATTTCTTCGTTGACGCGGGGTTCCCCTGGCTTAGCGATGAATCACCTCAATCGTTTTGATGTCTGTATATTCCTCCAAGGGGACAATTCTACGAAAAACAGCGGCTTTTGTCAATTCCAAAATCAATGAACCAATTTTCCGGCGTTTTCTTTCCTGAGCATCTCGATGAAAGCCTCGACGCTCATGACGCCCAAACTCGTGCCGTCGCGTTTCCTCACGCTCACTTCGCCTTTCTCCCTTTCCTTCTCCCCCACCACCGCGAGATAGGGCACTTTTTCCATTGTCCCTTCGCGGACCTTGGCGTTGATCTTTTCGGTGCGGTCGTCCACTTCGACGCGGAAATTTTCTGCCTTGAGTTTGTCGGCGATCCCTTTGGCATATTCAGACTGAACTTCCGCGATCGTGAGTATTTTCACCTGGACGGGAGAGAGCCACAGAGGGAAAGCTCCGCCGTAATGCTCAATAAGCACGCCCATGAACCGTTCCATGCTTCCCAGGAGTGCCCGGTGAATCATGACCGCGTTTACATCCTTGCTGTTATTGTCGCGATAGGTCACGCCGAATTTCTGGGGCAAATTGAAATCCACCTGCACGGTGGAACACTGCCACTCGCGGTTCAGGGAATCTTTGATTTTCAAATCGATCTTGGGGCCATAAAACACGCCTTCTCCCGGGTCGATTTCATATTTAAGGTTGAGCGCCTCAAGGGCTTTTCTGAGCGCGCCCTCGGCAATGTCCCAGGCCTCAGGGGTTCCCGTGAACTTCTCCGGCCGAGTGGAAAGCTTGATGTCATAACGGTCAAAGCCGAAGGCCTGAAGGATCTGGAGTGTGAGTTTGAGGAGATGCACGCACTCGGATTCAATCTGGTCCATGCGGCAAAAAATGTGGGCGTCGTCCTGAGTGAAACCCCGCACGCGCATGAGGCCGTGCATGACGCCGCTCCGCTCGAAACGATAAACCGTGCCGAATTCCGCCAGGCGGATGGGCAGTTCGCGATAAGAATGCAGGCGCGCGTTGAAAATCTGGATGTGGCCCGGGCAATTCATGGGTTTCAGCATATACGGCTGGTTTTCAATCTCGATGGGCGAGAACATGTTTTCACGGTAATAATCCCAGTGGCCGGAAATTTTCCAGAGGTCCAGGCGCGCGATGTGCGGCGTATAAACGAAATCGTATCCTTCTTTAAGGAGCGTGTCTTTTAAATAGGATTCAACGAGGTGGCGGACCATGGCGCCTTTGGGGTGCCAGAAGATGAGGCCGGGGCCGACGGTTTCCTGCTGGATGGAGAAAAGGTTCAGTTTCTGGCCGAGATCTCTGTGATCGCGCTTCTTGGCTTCTTCGAGGCGCGCCAAATAATCGTCCAGCTCTTTCTTGGAAGGCCAGGCCGTGCCGTAAATTCTCTGAAGCTGTTCGCGCTTCTCGTCGCCGCGCCAATAGGAGCCGGCAATTTTAAGCAGTTTAAAATGGCGGATGTCCTTGGTGCTTTCCGTGTGGTTGCCGCGGCAAAGATCCGTGAAAGTGCTGTGGGTGCAATAAGTCACCGTGGGGGCTTTCAGGTCATCGATGATTTCAACTTTAAATTTCTCGCCCCGGTCTCCCCAGAACTTGCGGGCCTCATCCGAATTGTGAGTGCTCATGACGAAAGGATGATTGCCTTCCGCGATCTGCCTCATGCGTTTTTCGATTTTTTCCAGGTCTTCGGGCGTGAAGTGATGTTCCGTATAGAAATCATAATAAAAGCCGTCTTCGACGGGAGGGCCGATCGTGAGATGGGTCCCGGGAAACAATTCCTGCACGGCCTGGGCCATGACATGGGTGGTGGAATGACGAAGTTTATAAAGATAATCTTCCATGAAGGGACTTATTCTAGAATTTACCGACGCTGGATGCAAGGACGGATTTTCGCGGATCCTTGAAATTTCATCGAATTTGGAGTATGTTTGAAGGTATGGAACAAGACCTTGAAAAATCCTTTTCGAGCCAGATCGACGAGGAAGTCCGCATCGCCAACGAAGCTCAGCTCCGAATTTGGAAAGAAGAAGCGGAAAGGGAAGCGGAGCTCGCCAAAAACAAAAAAGCCCCCCCGCCGCCTGCGTCTGAAAAGTCCCAGCCCATCATCCTTTCTTATGAGCCTCCGCCCGCGCCCAAAGAACCCGTCCGGTCTATAAAACCGCAGGAGAAGGCCTCTCCCGAACCGGCCTCAAAGGGACAGGATGAAACAGATCTTTCGGGAACCAGGGCCAAGACGGAAAAAGACAGGATGGACGCGATCCGGTTCGGGAAACAGATGATCCTTGAGAAGCTCATTGAGATTCGCGGCAACATAAGCAAACTTTCGCCCATGAGGATTGAGGATGAGATTGACGCGATCCTCAAGATGGAAGGGATCGAGCCCATCGAAGCTCTGAGCCAGACTTTCAACCCTTATCTTCACGAGGCCGTGGAAACCATTGAAACTAAAAACCCGAAAGAGGACAATCTTGTTTTGCAGGAAGTGGAAAAGGGATACGTTTTAGACGGCCGCCTGTTCAAGCCCGCCAAAGTAAAAATAGGAAAAATAAAAAAATAAGCTGTTTTTTCACTTCCCGCTCCGCCGGCCACTCACCATCATTGCCGTGCGGCTCCTGTTTCATTTTGCAAGAACTGGAGGGAGACGGTTATCGCGCAAAGGGATTCTGCGATTAATTAATTATAATAATAATTTGTATTGTTATAATTAATTAAATATTATAATAGTCGAGAGCCATCTTGGATAAAATTCGCTTAAGCAATGGGAAGGAATTGAAATATAAAGCCGTGATCCTGCTCGTCGAGGACGATGAGCAGGTTCGGTCTGTTATCAAAAGACTTCTCGAAAAGATGGGATATGTCGTGCTCGAGGCGGGCAGCGGCCCGGAAGGTCTTGCCATTTTTGAAGCGCGCGCCAAGGAGATCGATATCGTCCTGATCGACCTGGTGATCCCGGGCATGGACGGACGCATTCTGAATGACAGGATCAAAGAACTGAACAAAAATGCCAACTGCATTTTCATGTCCGGACGCTATGACATTTTAAACATCAAGCTCCCCGAGGGAGCCAAGTTCATCCCCAAACCGTTCCTGCCGGAAGACCTCACCATCATCGTCCGGGAACTGATGAAAAAAAATAAATAAGAAAGGGGTTTACTGGAGGGACGGCTTGACGGGCGGCTTTGAGGCCGGTCCATTTTTTTTGGCAGGCTTTTCAACAGGAGCGTCCTGCAGGCCGAGGAGCTCCCTGCACTTTTGCGCAAGTTCATTCATGTCGAAAGGTTTATAAAAGAACGCGGCCGTGTGGTCCTGCATAAATTTGAGTTTTTCCCCAGAAAGTTTGGAGCCGGTCACGCCCACAACATGAATTTTGCTCGTCTTGGGATCTGACTTCAAGGTTGCCAAAACGCGGGCGCCGTCCACCACCGGCATGACCACATCCAGAATCACCAGGTCCGCAGGTTTTTTTCCAATCGCGAGCAACGCCTGAATCCCGTCTTCAATCCATTCCACCGAGATGCTTTTTCCAAAAGCCTGCTCCAGAGAACGCTTGATCAGCCGTCCCACGGCCGCGTCATCTTCAACGACCAGGATTTTCTTGCGCTCCGCGGGCTGAAGGGTTTCAGGGATCGGGAAACCATAGTGGTTCAGGAACTTCAAAAGATCGGATTCACGGATCCTTCGGTGGCCGCCGGGCGTAACATAGGCCTTGATCCGGTTCTGTTTGACCCAGAGGATGATGGTTGTGGGGCGGACGCCGCAGAGATCTGCGACCTGAAATGTGGTGTATGTTTTTTCCATAAATAATTAAACTAGTTTTGATAGTTTTCTGAATAGATTTTACTTTTTCAGAAGGGGCTTGTCAAACAGCCGGAGCCGGGATCAGGAGGGAACGCCCGTTTTCCCCGAGAGGAGGAGCCGGACCGTCTGCTGAAATTCGTTCACATCGACGGGTTTGTGCAGGATCGGAATGGAGCAATCGGCGATCGATTTCTCGATCGACCCGCTTAAAATGTCTCCGGTCAAAAGAAGGAAAGGCGGCCTGTTTTTTCCGGTCCGTTTTCCCCACGATTCATAAAGATGGAAACCGGTGCCGTCGCCCAGATGAATATCCGCGACGACAAGATCAAAGGATTTTTTTCGGATCCAATCGACGGCCTCGGCAAAGGACGACGCTTCCAAGACGCCGCAACCGTCCAATTTGAGCGCTTTTGAAAGACAGGCCAAAATGTCCGCCTCGTCGTCCACCACGAGAACTGTTTTACCCGCCGTTTTCGGCGCGCTCTCCTGCGCGACTGGACTTCTGGCGCCGCCCTTTGCGATGGGGATGTCCACCCAGAAAGTGGTCCCGCCTCCCGGAACCGTGTGAAACCCCAAAGAACCTCCATGGTCCTCAAGGATCTGGTGGCAGACCGTCAGACCCAAACCCGTTCCCCTCCCTTCGGGCTTGGTGGTGAAAAAAGGTTCAAAAATCTTTTTCTGAGATTCTGCGGAGATCCCCGGACCCGTGTCCTCAAATTCGACGCGGACCATCGGACCGTTCACGGCCGCGGAAATTTTCATCGCCTTCGGGCCTTCCCACTCAAACATGGCGTCGCAGGCGTTGTTGATGAGGTTCACGAACACCTGCTGGATCTGCTGAAGGTCGGCCTGAACCATGGGAAGGTCCTCCGGAATGCGGACGGTGAGGGCGATGTTGGCGGACTTGGACAATTTGTATTGAAGAAGCTCAATGGCGTCTGAGACGGCTTTCTGAACTTTCACCGGCTCTTTTACGATTTCGCCGTGGCGAACGAAGAGGAGGAGGTTCTGAATGATCTTGCGGCACCTCATGGCATTTTCGATGATCAACCGGAGGTCGTCTTTGGATTTCTTTTTGGACTGGGAAAGGAGTTGGGAATAACCCACCACGGCTTGAAGGGGGTTGTTGAGCTCGTGCGCGATGGAAGAGAGAAGCTGGCCCACGGCGGACAGTTTTTCTGAACGGATGACTTGTTCCTGAAGGCGCTTGGCATCCGTGACGTCCCGGATGACCACGGACCATTCCTTGTTCATCCAAAAATCGGGATAGGATCCGCCCCAGGAAAGGCTGAGGTCAAGCTTCTTGCCGGATTTGGTGATTCCACTGAGCGCATAATCTCTCACATGGCCCTGGGCCATCATTTGAGCGAGGAGCGCGTTGAACTCGCTTTGCGCTTCAAGCGGGAAAAGCGCCGTGAGGGGCTTTCCGACAATATCCTGTTCGCTGAACCCGAAAATCTGCTCGGCGCCCCTGTTCCAGGTGACGATGCGCTGTTCATTTGAAAGTCCCAGGACCGCAACGGGCGAATTTTCCAGGACGGAACGATATCTCGCCTCAGACTGCGACAGGTTGTCGAGGAGGACAGCATTTTCGCGGATCTTGAATTCCAGGTCTTCATTATGGCGCTGGAGGCTCCCCGCCATCTCGTTGAAGGACGCGGCCAGGGATTTCAGCTCAACGGCGTCAGGCTCAGACAAGCGATAAGAAAGGTTCCCCCGCGCGAGTTCCTGAGTGCCCTGGACCATGTCCGAAATGGGACGGGTGGCGTTTCGTATCACCAGGATAAAGATTGCACAGAGGAAAATGCCGGTCACGGCGGAAAAAACGATGGTGAGGTTCCGGATCTGCGCCAGGGTCCCCAAAAACGTGTTGGGGTTCGTGCAGACCACGACGGTCCAGGGAAACCCCTGAATCTCGGAAGAGCCGACAAGGGCGTCCTTGGTGTCCGGGCTGTCGCCGAGGATCTTCTTTTTCTGCGCGTCCATGAGATATGCCCCGCCGCCTTCCCCGAACTTCGCGTTCATGAGGATTTTTTCCACGAACGAAAGGTTGCACTTGAACATGAGGGTGCCGTAATGAGCGCGTTCGCGATTGAAGAGCGGTTTGGAATAAAAAAGTTCGTTGCTGCTGATCTGAAAACGGCTCCCTCCGACTGCGGCGTCTTTAAAAGAGGAGCTGTTGAGGTTGCGGACAGATTTTCCGTTCTGAACCGCCGCCACGGGAACGCCCTGTGAATCAAAATAGGCGATGAGGTTGTAAACTTCGGAGCGGGTGTTGAAAGTCAGGAAATAACGCTCGATTTCATTGCGATAGCTCTCCGCTTCGGCGAGGAGGCCGTACTCCATATTTTTGGAATAGTCCAGGAACAGAGGGACATCTGCGAGGGTTTCGAGATCGCGTTCACGCTGTTCAAGGAAATATTTTAGGGCGGTGGAAACCTGACGGGATGAAGCTTCAATTTCGGTTTGGACTTTCGTCAGCACGCGGCCGCGCGCGACATAATAATTCACGATCCCGCCGAGGATGACGGAAAGAAAAACCACCGGCAGGATGCCGAGGAGAATTTTATAGCCCAGCGTCAGCCGATACTTTTTATCGCGGCTATCTGCCATCGGTCTTCAGAAAAACCCCCGTTATTTTAATGAAGGATTATACTTTTCTTCCGATCAATAAGCCATGGTGGAGCGGAAGGTTTTCCACTCGTTCGATTTTGCCGAAACCGGCTTGCTTGAGCAGAGCCGTATAATCTTTCCAGCGGTAAAGCATGCCTTCGCCGGTCGCGATCGCCAGGAAATAGAGCGACCCGAACACAGGGCTCATGGGACCTTCATCCATGTCTCCGGCCATCATGTTGTGGATGAAAACCGCTCCGCCTTTCGGGAGGGCGGCATAACTCTTTTTCAGGAGGCTCAGGATGCGTTCCTCGGACCAGATCACCAGGATGTGGTTGAACATGACGCCGTCGATCCCCGAAGGAAAAGGGTCGGAGAGGAAATCCCCTTCGATGACGGACACCTGGTCTTCGAGCTTATTTTTACGGATATTCTCCCGCGCCATCCTGCAGACGGACGGCATGTCGAAGACGGTGGCGCGTAAACCGGGGAAGGCTTTCACCATGCTGATGGCGTTCGTCGCGGCCCCTCCGCCCACATCCAGGACATTCGTGAGCTCTCCGAAATTGAAGGACTTGAGCATGCCGGGGTTGGTGTTGAGCGTGAGAGAGCTCATGGCGTCCTGAAACACTTTTTCCATGGCCGGAGTGGCGGCCAGGCGCTGATAAAGAGTTTCGCCCGCGCCTTCGAAGCGGCGCAACCCGATGTTCGTGTTTTGGCGCATCGACTGCGTGAGGTCCACCAGGCCGGGATAAACGATGTGCGCCTGCCAGGCGAAGATGGGAGACATCGAATTGGGTTTTCCGTCGACAAGATATTTTTCGACGAGCTCGCAGTTGCGGAGGGAGTCTCCGCTCCGTTCGATCAATCCCAGCGTGACCAGCCCCGCGATCAAAATGCGGACGGGTTTCCTCTGCAATTCCAGTTCCTGACGGACCTCATCTTCGGTCAGGCCGGGCTTTTTGGAAAGCAGATTGAAAAGGCCCAGGTCGATTCCCGCCCAAAAGAGCTGGAACGCCGCGTGGCCGCCTGCGATGAGTTCAAACTTCTCCTTCGTCATTTTTTGCTTTTCCGTCGTCTCCAGAGTCGCGATCATGATTCACCTCTCCTCATCAATAATGTTGTTCGTACTGTCTGCGGTCCGTTTAAAAGGTATAGATCAGGTTGAGCGAAGAACGGTATCCCCGGAAACGGTTCCTGACGGAAAACTCGAAAGGGAAGCTCAGCATCATGATGAGGCTTTTCCCCATGTAAACCGCGCCCGGCCCCATGGCCGCCGCCCGCTCTTTGGAATCCGTCGACTGAACGCCGCGGACTTCGTCTTCCGTGAGCTGTTGGAGGAAATATCCCGCCGCGCCCAGCCTGAACTTGGGATAAACCTCCCTGGAAACGGCATAATTGAAATGGAAAACCTGGCCGGGCTTGACGCTCGTGCGGCTGTTTTCATCGTGAAGCGCATACCAGAACCTGAGACTGGTTTCCCATTTGGGGCGGAAGAACCAGACGGCAGAATAATACGGCGTGAAGGTCAAATAATTCGAGCCCGGGTTCACCATAAAGTTTGAATCATATTTTCCCGTTGGAAGAATGAAATCGAATTCGACCCGGTTAAAAAGCGGCCCTCCCAGCACGGGGACAGGGTCCCATTGAAGCGCGGGGCCCGCGACCAAGTCACCAAGTCCGGCCGTGTTGGCAGTGAGTGGAACGGGACCGAAAGACCCTTTGACGGTCGGCGAAACCAAGGGCAGAAGCAGGTCCAGTCCGAGGCGGGCTTTGAGGAACCGGACGTTCGAGAGATAATAAAACTGATTGAGCTGAGTCAGGACGGTCACTCGCGCGTTGCCCGGAATGACCTCCCCCTGGGAGTTTATCGCCTGTTCGCCGTCCGCAAAAATGAGATAGCTCAGATAATGCAGTCCCGGGGGCGAGCCCCCGTCCAAAAACGTGCTCACGGCCAGGTTCGCGGGCGGCTCGTTGAAGGACCACGCCATTTTTGCCGTCAACAGACACGCCGCCAGCAAAGCGGCGCATTTGATTTTTTTTACGCTTGAGTATGTTGTCATTGATTCCTCCAGTTGTAGATGAACGCCGCTCCATAAACTCCTGCCAAAAAAACAAAAAGCGCGCAGAGAGAATAATGACTGATTTTTCCTCTCCAGCCGTCCGGCCATATTTTTGAATACAGAAAAATTTGGACGGACCCCCTGAATATCCAGAGAGCGGTCATAAATCCGCTAAAACTCAACGCAAGCCTCCCTCCGGAGACGAGCTCTTCCGACGAAAAAATCACCACCACGCCGGTTCCGATGACAACGAACATCATCCCGGCGGCGATAATTTTAAAAATCCATCGATTGATGGGCGTCAACTGTGACAAATCTTCCTGCCATCGGAGCATTTTGGGCGCCACCGCCATGGCAGGAATCTGGCAAAAATGAAGGAACCCAGCAGCTCTGACAAAATGGACCAACGAAAAAATATTCTCTTGAAAGTTCAGGGGATGAACTCCGTTTCAAAATATTGGGGGATCCCGGTCATATAGGGCACGAAATGCACGCGTTTGCTGACGCCGTAGATGTTGATTTTCTGATATGTCGGAAGCCCCAGAGCCTCGTCATAAACATAACGGTCAAGCGCCTGGAATTTCTTTTCCTGTTCCGCCGGATCAAGGGTCCCGGAAGCCTCTTCAAACTTGCCGTCGAATTCCGGGCTGTGCAGGAGGCTATAAGGCGAACGGGAATAAAACAGAATGCTCAGAGGAAAAGCAATGTGGGCGAGGCCGTTTGAAAAAGCGGAAATCCCCATGTCCCATTCTTCCGCCTGGAGCCGGGCCATGACTTCGGCGTTCGGAACCACTTTGAGGTCCAGATGAATTCCCACTCTCTGAAGCTGTTTGTCCAGAATCGAAGCCGTCCTTTGAACCTGCTCAGTGAGGATGGTTTTTAAATGCAGAGGGAGTTTGATGCCCGCCTCCTTGAGCAACCGCCTCGATCTTTCAGGGTTATATGGATAGGGTTCAAGAGTCGGGTCATAACCGAGTGTTCCAGGGAGGGCCATCCCGGCGATGGGCCTGCCGTTTCCAAGCAGGTCATAACGGACCAGGTCCTCGCGGTTGACGGCATAATTGATGGCTTGGCGGACGCGTTTGTCCGACAGCGGTTTTCGTCCGGAATTAAAAGTTCCCATGACGGTAAAAAAAGATTCAATCTTTTCCACTCTCGTGTTGGGATGGTTTTGGATTTTAAAAGTCATCGTTCCCGGGACATCCGTCAATATGTGAACGGAGCCGTCGAAGAGACGGTCGATGCGGCTTTTGCTGTCGCTGTATTGAAAGACCAGACGATCGACTCCCGCCTTTTTAGCGGACCAATAGCCCTTGTTCGCATCCAGAATAATTTTGCCGTCCTTATCCGTCTCTATATATCTAAAAGGGCCGGTCCCCACCGGGTTCTCCGAAAGAATGTTTTCGCCTTTATCCTGCAGATATTTTTTGGGAACGATGAGGACGAAGCCGGCGAGACGGTTCAAAAGGATGCCGTCCGGGAATATCGTGGTTATGTCAACGGTGTGAGCGTCCACGATTTCAACTTTGTCCAGCGACGCTAAAAATCCTCTTGCGGGAAAACCCGTTTCGGGGTTCAGATATCTGTCCAGGGAAAACTTGACGTCTTCCGCGCTGAAGGGATCGCCGTTGTGAAAAAAAACGCCTTCCCTCAGATGGAACCGGACGCGGAGCGGCCCGAGCCTCTCCCAGGATGAAGCCAATGCTCCCTCAATCTTTCCCCGCGAATCGAAACGGACGAGCCCATCAAAGATTTGCTGAACGATGCAGTGGTTTTTTTCCGAAAACTCCTTGTGAGGGTCCAGAGTCAAAGGCCCTTGAACGTCGTCGCATACGACCAAGGTTGAGGCGACGCTCGTCGTCAAAGGCAGGACGCAAAGGAACCCCGCGAGAGTCAGGCGTTTCAGAACTCTGGCGAAACGCGCCATGTCAGGGACGCCTCCCCACAAACAATGTCGACGCGTTGATTTTGTCCGGACATATCTGAACCTGCTCGACATCCTTTAAACCGGCTTCTTTCAGCCAGCTGACATAATCCGAAGCTTTGTGCGTCAGTCCTTTTTCCGTGAAAACAAGCATGTGAACAGAATAGAGAGCGCCGAAGAGAGGATCACAGCCGTCTGAACTCACGGCAAAATCATGGACCGCGAGCTTCCCTCCCCGCCTGAGGGACTGAGCGGCCCTGAGGATGAGCTCCTTGCTTTCTGAAACGCCCTCGTTGTGGGTCATGTGGGACATGAGGACGAGATCATAGGCCCGCTCCTTAAAAGAACATGAGTGATAGTTGGATTCAATGTATGAAATGCGGTCTGAAAAGGGCGACGCATCCATTTTTTTGCGGGTCTCGAGAAGCGTGGTCGGCAAATCGAGGAGCGCGGCCCGAAGCTGAGGACACAGTTTCAGCAATTCGACGCTGAAGGTGCCGGGCCCGCAAGCCATATCCATCATCTCCGACATGGAATCATCCGCGAGCTTGAGGGCGACTTCTCTTGCCGGTTCCCGCGAGATTTCAACCATGCTCTGGACATAATCCTCCTTGAAACGGTCGTCCCTGAGCAGAGTGAGCAAACTTTTCTGGGGAGAGCCGCTCCGGACAACATCAGTGAGATCCGCCCACGCCCGAAACAAAACATTTTGAAATCGGAGCGTGTGATAGAGGCTTTCCGGAGATGTCTTGAGGAGGTGTTTCAAGGTCACGGGAGTGTTGATGAAACGGCCCGAACTCTTCCTGAGAAATTTCAGCGCCGTCAGGGCATTCAAAACAATTTCACAAGCGCGCTCGTCCAGAGACAGACGTTCGCACAAAAGACCCGCGCTGTCCGCTCCATTCTGAATATGATGGAAGAGGTCCAGCTCAACCGCCGTGAAAAGAACTTTCGCCCCGCGGCAACCGAGGATCAGTTCATAAAGTTCAGGCGGACTCGATGAAACGCGGTGAATTTCTTCGAACAGGCTTTCCGCCGTCAAAGGCATTTTATCAGTTGAGATTGCCATGGCTGTTGTCCTCCTCTTTTTCGCCGATCAGCATCCCGTGAGGGCCGGCCAGCGGCTCATATAAAACATTTTTAAACCCCGCACCCTGCATCCATTCCTGAAGCTCAGGAGCGGTAAAATTGCGCCCTGAAGGCGTTTCAATCAGCATATCGAGCGACATCAGAAGACCGAAAGTGTTGAGGCTTCGTTCAGGATCAATGAAAGATTCAACGACGATGAGTTTTCCGCCGGGCGGGAGAGACTTATGGACTTTCGAAAGCATCCTGTGGGTTTCGGGAGAGCTTCCCCAGCCGTGAAGGACATGGCCCATCACATAAAGGTCCGCTGGAGGGAGAGGATCTTGGAGGCAATCTCCGGAGGCGAACCGGACTTTTTCGGTCAGCCCCTGGCGTGAAATATATTCATTAAAAACTTCTTCAGCCGGAGGGAGATCAAAATTGATGATCTCCAGATCAGGAAACTTTCCGGCGACTAGCGCGGACAAGGTGCCCGGGCCGCCTCCGAGATCGCAAAAAACTCGGTGCTGTCCGAAATTATATTTTTGAACGAGCGCGGCGGAAGAGCCCGCGGAAAGTCCGATCATCGCTTTGAGGAACAGATTGCGTTTCTCCGGATCCGCATAGATCACCTCAAAAAAATCCTTTCCGCCTCTTGTTTCGTTCTGCGGTTTGCCGGTCATAAGCGCTTCTTCCAGCCGACCCCAGAATTCATAGAGACGGTCGTTCGCCATCTCCAGCATGTGTCCGACATAATATTGGGAGCGCCGGTTGAAATAAACCTGCGTTTCGGGAGAATTCCCATAGGCCCCGTCCTTGAGGACCAGGACCCCCAAACTGCTCAAAGCGTCCAAAAAATCCAGAACCCCTCTGGGATGAAGCCCCAGCCGCGCGCGGATTTCCCCAGCAAGAAGCGGACCGCCGCTCAACTCCGTGAAAAGATCAAACTTCAGAGCCGACAGGAACACCTTGCTCGCAAAAAAACCCAAGCCAAGCTGGATCAGCTTTTCAGGGGTCACCGCAATGTTAGCATTTTCTTTCTCAGGCGTTAATGCGTTCATTTTCACTTCCTTTATGACGAAGGCCGATCAGCGCGCCCCCAGTTCATGGTTGATGCCTTTCGATTGTTCCGGATTAAAAAATTTCTCCAGCGTTTCGATGCGGATCGCGCTCGGCGGGCGGGATTCCCGGTCGATCATGACCTCCACAACGGAAGGGACATTCGCCAGGATGGCTTCGCGGACCGCGGATTCCGTTTCTCCCGGATGAGCGACCCTCACAGCTCTCGCTCCCATGGATTCGGCAATTTTTGCGATCTCCAGAGGGCGGCTGAAGAGAGACGTGTTGAATTTCTTTTTAAACTGGATGCTTTCGCCCATGTGGACCATCCCATGCCCCCCGTTGTTCATGACCACCCACACGACGGGGACATTGTGCTCGACCGCAGTGTGCACTTCCATCCCGTTCATGGCGAAAGCGGCGTCCCCCACGAGAGAAACCACCGCCCTGTCCGGAGCGGCAAGCTTGCCTCCGATCGCCGCCGCCATGCCGTGTCCCATCGAGCCGAAACCCATGTTGATGAAGAAGGTTCCGGGCAAAGCTGTTTTGAAATAATGGATCGCCCAGGCCATGACATTTCCGATGTCCACAAACAGGATGCCCGTTTCCGGCATGGCGCGCCTCAACTCAGAGATCACCCTCTGAGGCTTGAGCGGCACCGAAAGATCTCTCATGCTCCTGGGATCAATCACGCGCCGATGCATCGCGCGGACCGCCCGGACCTTCGCCATCCTCATTCCCATCACATCCGGACTCAAGGGTGCGAACAACAAATCCCTCTGGACCTGATAATTCAGTTCCTCCAGCACCGGACGCACATCCCCAGGGAGCCCAATGTCCACAGGATAATTTTTTCCGATCTCTCTCGGATCAATGTCGAGCTGGAGCACTTTTTTTCCCCGCGCGATGCGGAAATCCCAGGCGTGAGTGGACGCTTCCCCAAAACTGGTTCCGATGGCCAGGACCGCGTCCGTCTCCGGCGAAAACATGGCCTGATCCGCTCGGGGCGAACCGGCGAGGCCGAAAACACCGAGGGAAAGATCATGATTTTCCGGGAACACCCCCTTTCCCTTGGGCGTCGTGACCACGGGAATTTTCAGCCGTTCCGACAACGCGATGAGTTCCTTATGAGCGCGTCCGAGATGAACGCCATATCCCGCGAGGATGATCGGGTGGCGGGACTCGATCAGAACTTTGGATGCCCTGCGGATGGATTGCCTGTCGAAACATTCTGTCAGGGGCCGATATGTGCAGGGCGGAACAAGGTCTGGAGAAACAGGACGTTTGAACATGTCGGCCGGGATGCTCAAGTGCACAGGTCCGGGGCGCCCGCTGAGCGCGGCTCGAAGCAGATGCCGGACAATATCTGAGGTTTTTTCCGCGGAAGGAAGCATGAAGCTTCCCTTCGTGACGGATTTATAGAGACTGACGATATCGATGCCGAGGGGTGAACTTTCCTGTGCGGCCCCTTTCCCGAAAGCCGCCAGAGCCACCTGAGCCGAAAGGAGGAGGACAGGAACGGAATCGCGATAAGCGCAAGCCATCCCGGTGAGAGCGTTGGTGGCGCCGGGCCCTGTGGTGGAACAGCAGACGCCCAGCCGCCCGCTCACGCGCGCGTATCCGTCCGCCATGAAGGCCGCGCCTTCCTCATGCTTGGTGATAATGGGTTTGATTTTATGGCTGTCGAAAATGGCTTCGTAGAGAGGCATCAGGGGACCGCCGGGGATCCCGAAGATGTGACTCACTCCCTCAGCCGAGAGATATTCCAGGAGAAGCTGAACCGCCGTCAGAGTCTTGGTATCGACATCCATTTCGCACCTCAAAGTGCTTCGACAGTTTATAAATTATTAATAACAATAATTGTAATTATAATAATTTTCCATAATATAATAATTAACTTGGAAAGATGTCAACCTAATAATGAAATAATTTTTTTCTGAAACGAGGAGGAAAAAACCGGCGGACGGAGGATCCATCCGCAGAGAGGCGAGGAAAGCGATAAAGTGATATTTAAAAATGTGGTGGGCTCGTCCGGGATTGAACCGGAGACCTCTCCCATGTCAAGGGAGCACTCTGCCAGCTGAGCTACGAGCCCCAAAAAACCTTCGAGGAGCTTTGAGGGAAATGGGATTTTACAATTTAAGAGGAGCTTTGGCAAACGGGGCGAGCGATTATCCTTTCCTCCGATCAAACATAACGACACTTTTTGATTTATCGTTTCGGGACTTCGCAAACTTTTTGAGCTCCGAAAGAATTTGTGAAACTTCGCCGATGTGGGAAATGGAACGCTGTTCGTTGGTGCAGACGGCGACGGACACTGTCATGAGAGGAAATTTATTTTCTCGGTCCATCCGGTCTTTCGTCACGACATATCCTTTGTGCGCGTGCCACCAGTTGTACCAGAGCCCCCGGTTGCCGTCGAAATCGTCCGCAATCCTCTGAGCGAGGTCCGCCATCGGTTCAAGGTCCCCCACCACGATGAAATCGTCTCCGCCGACATGCCCAAGAAAATAAGAATTTTCCGCAAACCCTCCCGGCATCTTATAAATTTGTTCCTGAATCATCTTGGCCAGCCAGACGATGAGGAGGTCTCCCTGATGAAACCCATAGATGTCGTTATACGGCTTGAAGTTGTCGACATCCAGATACGCCACAGAAAACTTCCTGCCGGACTTGATCCGGAGGGCGATTTCTTCGTCGATGCTGGGGTTCCCGGGCAAATGAGTCAATGGATTGACGGACACCATGCGCTCGCTCCTGCGAAGGAGCACGTCGATGCGGGCGTTCAGCTCCGCAAGTTCAAAGGGTTTGGGCAGATAATCGTCCGCGCCCTGATTCAAGCCGTTGATGCGGTCCGCGACAGAGGCGCGCGAAGTGAGCATGAGGACCGGGGTCAGGCGAGTGACGGGATCTTCCCGAAGCTTCCTGCAGACGGACAAGCCGTCCATCTCAGGCATGTTGATGTCGAGCAGGATCACATCAGGTTTCTGGACCTTGGCTTTGCCGAGGGCTTCCACCCCGGTGTTGGCCAAAATCGGCTGATATCCCTGGCGGGTCAGATATCGCTGAATGACGCTGCAGATTTCCTGCTCGTCATCCACAATCAAAACGGTCGGCGAATTTTTCATTGAAACTCCTTTGGAGCGCTGAGCCGGGCTTCTTTGAGGAACTCCGGATCAGCACCCGCGTCCCGGGGCGTGAACCGGGACGATATTTCTGCCCGCCCCATGTTCCGGACAGACTTCTCGGCTGATTTTTCGAGCAGGACGGAAGCGATCACTTCAATGTCTTCCGCAGACCACGACGAATGGGAAATCGTCTGGCGGTCGGCCCAAAGAATTTTCCCCGTCGAAACTTCAATCAGCTTGAGGGTGACGGCGATGCTGCCTCGCACGCTGTGGATGGCCTCCAGGGTTTCCACTGCGCCCACCAGGATCGCGTCCACCCCCAAAAGCATGCCGAGCTTCCCGAATTTATCGGGACGGACGATCCCGGAAAGCGTCAGCTTCTGCTCCTCAAGGATCTTCATGAGGTCCCGCCTCTCTATCACCTGGAGGCCCGGAATCTGCTGAAGAATGCGGACCACGAAACAGTCGCTCAGAGCGGCGCCTGAAATGTAAGGATTGCGGGAATCAAAGGGCAGGACGGCGATGCGGTGCGTTGGGAAATGAAGGGGGACCTGAGGGACGAGCGCCCGCTTGGCGGCGCATCCGGAAGTCCCGATCGCGGCGAAGAACACCCCGTAAATGGCACGGGTGGAATAATGAAGTGCCGCAGGGATGATCCATTGATAAGGCCCAAGTGCTTTTACCATCGGCATTTTGCGGTACCACCGGAGAGAAGATTCCCGCATCCAGGCCGGCATCATGACGCTGAACCTTCCTGTTTCAATGCGAGGTCGATCACTTCATATATTTTCTTCACCTCAAAAGGTTTTCGGAGATAGTCGAACGCTCCCCACTGGATGGCTGACACGGCGGTGTCGATGGTCGCATATCCCGTGATGAGGATGAAGGGAGTTGTCGGCTGAAGCGTCTTTGCCTGGATAAGGAACTGGAGTCCGTCCATCTGGGGCATTTTCATGTCGGACAAGATGAGGTCGGCTTTTTCCTTGCGGAGGTGCTCCAGCGCGGCGATGGGTGAATCAAAAGCAAAAATTTCATAACGCCTGCGGAGGAGGATCTTCTTCAGAGTCCTCAAAACTTCCGCGTCGTCGTCCACCACGACCACTCTCGTCTTTTTGCTGTCAAACATCGGAATCCCCCCGAACACCAATGATCGAATCAGATTTTGACGGCTATAAGCTGACTCACTTCCTCTATAAGATGCGCCACATCGAACGGCTTGGCCAAGAACCCGTCGGCGCCCGCCTTCATGATTTTGTCTTTGTTTTCCTGCGTGCTTTGCCCGGAAATGGCGAGGATTTTCGTGTTGATGAAGCGGCCGTCCCTGCGGATGTTGGAACAGACCCGGAAACCGTCGATGCCGGGCAACATGAGATCGAGCACGACCAGATGAGGATGAACGTCAAGGAGCAGCATCCCGGCTTCAAACCCGTCGCGCGCATCATAAATTTGGGCCTGAGGCAGATGCCGGATGATGGCCTTGATCAAAAACTTCCGGACAGGCTCTTCGTCGTCCACAATGAGGATGCGGAGATCCCCCCTCGGAACAAGGGACTCAAATTCTTTGGGGACCGGAAACCGATACACAGATATAAAGTTGATGAAATCTTTGATTTCAACCCGCCTGTGCCCACCCGGCGTCCGGAAAGATCGAATTTTCCCCTGATTGCACCAATTGATCACCGTGCTCAAATCCACATTAAGGTGGCGGCTGACTTCAAGGGTCGTTAAAGGCTGAAGGACGGTTGCGCTCATGAATCTCCTTAATAATTTTAACCGGATTTATCAGTATTGTAACATTTATAATTATTGTAATTATTAGATAACAGGAAAACCAGTCCCTGTCAAGCCCCTCGGGCAAAAATACATTGAAAATACCTTTTAATTAGCTTTTTTGAATCGGGAGTTCAACCGTAAAAGTGGTCCCCTTGCCAGGCTCACTCCTGACTTGAATGTCTCCGGAATGCTCCTGGACGATGCTGTGGCAGATGGAAAGCCCCAAACCCGTGCCCTTGCCGGGTTCTTTTGTCGTATAGAATGGGTCAAAAATCTTTCTCAGGGATTCCGGGGGGATGCCGACCCCATTGTCCGACACATGAATGAGTACCTTGTCCCCGACCTTTTCTGTCTTGAGCGTCAAATCCGGGCTTGGAGATTCCTGGACCGCATGGCTGGCGTTCGTGATGAGATTCAGGAAAACCTGCTGAAGCTGATTGGGATCCGCGACAATATGAGGAAGACCTGGATCGAGTTCCTTATGGAGGGAAATCGAAGACGTTTTGGCCGTATAACTCACAAGAGAAAAAGATTTTTCAAGGATGTCGTTGACGTCCACGGGCATCTTTTGGGGTTTATGCTGGCGCGCGAACTGGAGCAGGCTGAGGACGATCTTGCTGCACCGGACCGACTGTTCCTTGATGGTTTTGAGGTCCGCCTTGACCTCCGGATCCTTGGCGTCTTCAAGGAGCAGATCCACCAACCCGACCACCGCGGTGAGGGGGTTGTTGAGCTCATGGGCCACTCCGCTCGTCAGCTGTCCCACGGATGCCATCTTTTCCGTCTGAAAAAGTTTGAGGAGGAGGTCGTGTTTTTCCGCTTCGTCCTTCTTTCGTCCGGAGATATCCTGCTTGACCGCGATGAAGTGAGTGATTTCCCGGTCCTCCGCCCTCACGGGAGTGATGGTCATCTCCTCAGGATAAAGACGTCCGTCTTTTCTTCGGTTGATAATTTCCCCCCGCCACACCCTGCCGGAGAGCACGGTCTGCCACATCTGACTATAGAAGAATTTATCGTGCTGTCCCGATTTCAGAATCTTCACACTCTTGCCGATCAGCTCTTCTTCCTCATATCCGGTCATGGAGCAAAGGGCCGGGTTCACCCAGAGGATTTTTCCAGCAATGTCGGTGATGATCTTTCCAGTGGCTGAGGTTTCAAGGGCTTTCATCCAGAGCTTGAGCTGATAATCGGTGTTGACCTGGCGGGTGATGTCTCTGGCGATGCCCGTGACCTGCGTCACTTCTCCCTTGCTGTTTTTAATGGGATAAGCGCGGTCGCGGATCCAGCGGATGAACCCGTCGGGCCGGTTGATCCGATAAACTTCATCGTAATCTCCCCGGACCTGCTTTTCAACAGCGGCTTTCAGCACGCGGTCACGGTCTTCAGGATGGATGGCGTCGGCCCAGGATGTCGGGTCCTGATAAAGTTCATGGCAGGGACGCCCCCAAATTTTCTCATAAGCCGAACTGACATATTCCATCCTGTTTTTCTCGACGCTCGTCATCCAAAAAACCTCGTCAATGTTTTCGGTGATCTGCCGCACGAGCTGTTCCTTGTTCCTGAGCGCCTCTTCCATGACGATCTGCTTGACGGTTGAATTGACATATGATTTCGACACCCGCCTGTAAAACCGCCAGATGAGCCACGAAACGGCGGCAGACAGAAAAACGGAAAACTGAAAAGTCAGGCTGAGGATCTTCTCATGGGTATATTCGGGATACTTCAAAGGAAGGACGTAAACGAAAAGCTTGAGGACTCCCAAAGCCCCGGACACGGAAGCGATCAATGTCCACGCGAACCGCCGGGCGTTCCGCTGAGAACGGGACTCGATTTCGGTAATGATATTATTTACAGTATTCATAACAATAATAATTATTCATTATTTCACAAGAAAATACCATGAAACGGGGAATTTTTCAAGCCGAGTGAGCTTTGTGGAACCCTTTGTGCTCCATTTTTCCCCAGCTGTGGGAACCGGAGAGATAGGTGAAAACGCCTTTGACGCGCCAGAAAATGTTGAGCTGGCGATATCCGAAGTTTTCGATGACGGCGAGGGCGAAAAGCTGGAGGAGGTCTTTAAAACGAGGGTATCTGCGGAACGACAGTTCTTCCAGGCTGACGGCGGCGATCGAAAGCGCCACGCCCAAAACGAAGGCCACCATCAGGAACGCGATCGTGAACCGCATGTCGACCCGCCCGTAATGCCAGCAGACGGCGAAGGAAACATATCCGAAAAGCTCGATGACGGGGCCGAGCATCTCAAAGAAAAAAAAGTAAGGATAGGCAAAAAGTCCGATGCGGCCATAACGCGGATTGAAGAGCATGGAGATGTTTTTCAGGAGCGATTCGATGAGCCCCCTCTGCCAGCGGTCTCTCTGTTTGCTGAGCACAGTGATGGATTCGGGGCATTCCGTCCAGGCGACGGGATCGGGAACGAAGAGGATGCGATAAGGAATTTTTTTATCGCGGCAGTGGCGGTGGAGACGCATGATGAGTTCCATGTCTTCCCCCACGGTGTCGGTGCGGTAGCCTCCCACGCTCACCACCGAGGAACGCTTGAAAATGCCGAACGCGCCGGAGACGATGAGTACCGAGTCCAGAAAAGACCACCCGAGCCGGCCGGCCAGGAACGCGCGGAGATATTCCAGGACCTGAAATTTGGGGAGCCAGTTTTGGGGGAGTTTGACGTCGGTGACAATGCCCGATTCAATCTTGCAGCCGTTGGCGATGCGGATGATGCCGCCCACGGAAACGGTGGTGGTGTCTTCGACGAAAGGGTGGACAATGCGTTTCAGGGCTTCGCGTTCAAGGAGGCTGTCTGCGTCCATGGCGCTGAAAAGAGGGGTCCGGCAAAAGTTGATGCCGCAGTTCAAGGCGTCGGCTTTTCCCCCGTTGGCCTTGTCGATGAGCCAGAGGTTGGGATATCTGCGGCTCCGGTATATTTTTTTCACCTCCGAGGAGGGGATCTGCGCGGTGGGGGCGCGGATGGTTTCTTTCATATCGAAGAACGTCACCATGCGTTCCACGGTTTTGTCCTTTGAGCCGTCGTTGATAAAGAGGATTTCATATTCGGGATAGATCAGAGTGAGGAGAGACTGAATGGAGTCCGTGCAGGTCTGCTCTTCGTTATAAGCCGGGGCAAGGAGCGTGACGGGCGGCCAGACCACATGGCCGATGAGCTCTTCAAGCACCATGGTTTTCCGGAGGCGGGCATAGTCGCGGATTTTCCACATGGCCAGCACCGTCATAAAAAAATATGAAAGATTCAGCCCCGTGAAATAAGCCAGGACGAGGTTGTTGTACCAGCCGATGGCGATGAAAAAATAGCGGGACATCATTTTTCCGCAAGCGCCTGCAGGGCGAAAATTTTCTGCGGGCCGGGAGAGGACGCCGCGGCTTCGAGCACGCCGAGCGCGCCGATCTGTTTGAGAGAAAATGCCGCGTGAGAGGAGAGCCAGCTGTTGCCTTCGTCCATCGCGCGTTTGAGGAGCGGGATGTCGTTTGAATTTCCCAAACTTCCAAGGGTCCTGATCGCCTGGGCGCGCACCGCAAAATCGTTTGAAAGGCAGAGCCGCCGAACGGCGTCGGACTGTTCCGAAGTCCCGGAGGAACGAAGCAACCTCAGGCAGGAGATCAGCAAATCCCTGTCGGAAGTTTTTTGCAGAACCTTCTCGGCGAGAGGCCCGGACTTGGCGTCATTGAGCTGGCGGAGTGCCACGGCCAGGACGGATTTCACCTGGACGGGCGTTTGAGGGGACACGAAATGTTGACGGAGATTGTCGGCCACCTGCGGCCCAAGCGTGGAGAGAAGCGATGCCAGAAAATTCTGGTTCCATTCGGAGAATCCCGAGAGGCTCGAAACCATTTCGTCCAAATATTCGAGATAGCCGAATAAAATCAGGCTGCGGAAAGAAATCATGCGGATAACGGGAGAGGAATCGCGCAGGCCTTTGCGGAGCGCGTTCACATATCTCGGAAGGCCGAAAATTCCAAGGACCCGGACGGCCCACGCGCGGGTATAGGGGTCCCGGGACGAGACGGATTGGGCCACAATTTTAAGGTGAGGTTCAGCGGCGAGCCGCAGAGCGTCCATGGCGCTTCCGTGAAACCTTTGGGTCAGTTCCAGAAGGTAATCCACGAAATAGGGGACCTGGTCCGGGCTCACGAGCACGGGAACTGCAGACTTGCGTTTGCTGTCAGAGATCCAGTCGAAAAGAGGGTTCTGCCATTTGGATTTTAGGCCGGAGAGTTTTCGGGATTCCAACTCATTTTGAAGCCAGAGCAGGATCGCCAGGACCATGAACCCGAGAGCCAGGACCAAAAGGAACACGCTCACAAAGACGAGCGCGATCATGAGCCGATGAGACGGCGGATCCTGGCCTGGAGTTCGACGGGAGAAAAGGGTTTCACGAGATAATCGTTGGCGCCGGCCGCAAACGCGCGCTCAATGTCTGTTTCATTTCCGAGGGCGGTGAGCATCAAAACGGGCGTCTTGGCATGTTTGGGCATTTTGCGTATCCGCTCCAGGATTTCCAGACCGTTCATGCCGGGCATCTGGATGTCGAGGACAAAAAGGCCGATCTCCTCGCGGCTGGCGATGTCCATGGCCTGGACGCCTCCGGGGGCCGTAAGTATTTTATATTTGCGCTGGTCCAGCCTGCGCTGAACGAAAGAGGTGATCATCTCATCGTCGTCGGCCACGAGGATGTTGACGGATTTTTGAGACCCTTCCGCAATGTGAGAGCCCATCACGCAGTTGCCCCCCAACCGGGCGGCGCGTTCCGACTGAGAAAAGGACTGGTCAATGGCCTGGGAAAAAGTCATGTCTTTTTTCACTTCGCAGAGCCCCGCTGAAATCTTCACTTCCAAAAACGCCCCGCCTGCGGACTCGAATCTGGTTTTCATCACATCGTCGATCAGTTTGTCGATCAAGGTTCCGGCCCGCGCCAGATCTGCATAAGGAAGGAGGGCCAGAAAACTTGACGCGTCCAGACGGCCGACAACATCGCTCTTGGTCAGGAATGCCGGGAGAGCTTCCCTGAAATAATTCGCGAGGCCGTCGAGATTCTCCTGGGTGCTCATTGACGGACTCAGGATTTCATAACGGACGAAACACACGGAAAAAGGTTTCCCCGCCTGGAGCGCCGTCAGAAGAAAGGCGTCGAACTTCGCTTTCAGCATGTCGCGCTCGGGACTGGATTGGACTGCGGGAGCTTCGCTCGCGGCCTTGAGGGATTTCAACATCTGTTCCAGTTTTCCCGGCAATTCTTCGTCGGAAGATTTTTCCACGGCGCCGGCCAGGGAGGAGAGTTCCGGGAATCCAAAGACGCCGGCGGACCCGGAGATCTTGTGGCTGATCCGCCGAACCTCTTCAAACGCTTCCGGAAACTTTGAGGCGATGTCTTTTTTCAAAGACTCCAGAGTGCGAACCCTCGCCCGGACCCCCTCAAGATATTCGCGCTGAAGCTCTTCCCTCTCCGTCACAGGATTATATCTTCCTCCATATTTCCATAATCAAGGCTGACAAGTTCATGGGGTCAAAGGGTTTTTGGATGACGCCCACGGCGCCCAATTCCCTGTATTTTTCCACTTCCTCCTTCTGAACTTTGGCCGTCATAAAAATGATCGGAATGGATGCCGCCTGAGGAATGGCCTTGAGCGCCTTGAAGGTCGAAGGACCATCCATGCCGGGCATCATGACGTCCATCAGGATCAGCTGAGGCTGAAATGCGGGGACATCCCGAAGCGCGTCCACGCCGGACCCGCAGACTTTCAGGGAATATCCGTTCATTTCCAGAGAGAGTTTGGCGATTTTTTGGATGTCCGTGTCGTCTTCCACGAGGAGAAGGCGGGTCAAAGGTTCCTGGCTCATGTTTTCGCGTCCTCCTTGCTTTTAATCAGAAGAGAATGAATGGTGTTGATGATTTCAACATTCGAGGTTTTGGACTTGAGGAGCACCGCGTCCACTTTCCTGGACAAATCTTCCGGCGGAATGAGGGCGGTGAGAACGATGATCGGCACCGGCTTTTTGCCCTGCTGTTTGAGGATGGGGAGAAGGTCCAGCCCTGAACCGTCCGGCATCTGAAGGTCCAGGATCACCAGATCAAAGGTTTCATTTTGAATTTTTTCGCGAGCGTCTTTGCAGGTCGCGGCCGTCACGATTTCCCCCATGTCCTGAAGGATCATGGAGGTCACGCTCGTGACATCGGACTCATCCTCAATGTGGAGGATGCGCCCCTTGCCTTCAAGGCTCAATTTGACCGCCTGCTCGATGGCCACCAAAAACTGATCATGATCGATGGGTTTCTCAACGGAGCTCACAACCCCAAACATTCCGCTTTCTGATCTGGGAGGATTGATGTCCGCGTCCGTTTGCGAAGAAACGATCACGACAGGCACCGAGCGCATCTGGCGGTTGGAGCGGAGTTCGGACAGAAAATCATTTCCGTTGAGGTCCGGGAGATTGAGGTCCAGGGTCATGGCGTTATAACGCTTGATGCGCAAAAATTCTCTCGCCTGTCTGGCCGTGTGGGCCAAATCGCAGTCCAGTCCCGCGTCCTTGAGGATTTCGCTGATCAAGCCCGCGACATCGAGATCGTCCTCGCAGACCAGGATGCGGGGACGGTGTTTGCCCGGGATGGCCACCATTTTTTTGAGTTTGATGTCCCGCCATTCGGGGAACTCGAAGAAGAAGGTCGTTCCCCTGCCCGTTTCCGTCGTGAAGCCGATTTCGCCGCCCATTTTTTCCACGATCACTTTGGAGATGCTCAGGCCCAGGCCCGTCCCCTGTTTCTGGCGGTTGTCGCTGGAATCGGCCTGGGAGAATTTTTGGAATATCTTTTCCCGGAACTGTTCCGGAATGCCGTTGCCGTGGTCTGTGACGGAGACGCGTATTTTGGCTCCATTCTTTTTTATGGCCACATCCACCGATCCTCCCTCGGGAGAAAATTTCGCGGCGTTTGAAAGCAGGTTGGTGAGGACCTGCATCAGCCGGTCCGAATCCATGTCTATTTTCCAGTCCTGCGCCGCAGGATCATAAACAAATTTCACTTTATACTGGTCGGCATATGCGAGGTTATTTTCAACACACTGCTCGATGATCGGCCCCAGCTGCGCAGGCTTGATTTTGAAATCCATCTTGCCGGCCTCAATTTTTTCGATATCGAGAATGTCGTTGATGAGGAGGACAAGGCGTTCGCTGTTCCGGTGAGCGATCTCCACAAGCTCGTGGGCCTGGCCCGGCAGAGCGCCGGCCGCTCCGCCCTTGATGAGCCCGAGAGCGCCGCGGATGGAGGTCAAGGGCGTCCGGAGTTCGTGGCTGACGATGGAGATGAATTCTTTTTTCACCTGCTCCACTTTTTTCCGCTCCGTAATGTTCTCGCTGATCCCGAGAAGATATTTGGGCCGGCCTTCGACGTCACGGAGAGGGACTTTGAGGGTGTGGAGGAGGATTTTCCCCAGGCTTTTGGAATCGATCGGCTCTTCGGGGATATCAACGACGGAGTTTTGGCTCATCACTTTTTCGTCCATCCTGCGGAAATAATCAGCCTGATCTTTCGGGAAAAACTCATAGTCATTTTTTCCCAGGATCTGCTCGCGGGTCAACCCGAACATCTTCTCGCTCATCTCGTTCCAGAGGATGAAGCGATATCCGTTCTGAGCGTCCTTGCAGAACACCGCCACCGGCAGGTTGCTGATGATGTCCCGCAAAAAGGCTTCTTTGTCGCGGACTTCCTCATGGGCTTTTCTCAATTCCTCGGAGTCCGACGCGCCGAAAGAAAGGTGAAAACCCAAAAAACTGAAGAGCTCTTTCATAGATGGCTTTTATCCATATCTGCCGATAATGGATATAACAGGAATCGTCGAGGGTTTCAAGCTGTTTTTCAGGTTTCCTGTCCCCCCAAAAAACCTTACCCGGCCCGGTAAGAAATTTGTCTGCCCAGGCGCGAAAAATGTGGTATATGGGTTTTCCGCCCGGGTGTTATGATTTAACCAGAAACAAACATTAAAGGAGATTGATATGAAACATTTTGAACTGTTCCTCTTAGCGATCATCACCTCCATGCTGGCCACCCTGGCATTTGCGGAATCTGAGATTCACGGCACCCTCGTGAACCCCGCGGTCAAGAGCAATGTGGTGAACGCGGCGATCGGGAACCACGCCAACGCCAACATGAACGCGATCCACCTCAAGAACAGCGCGCTTTGGGGCACGGCGGTCAATGTTTCAGGAGCGAAGTTCATGGGAAACATTGCGGTCGGCAACCAAACCACAGCGAATCAGGTCAGCACGCGGCTCAAAAACAGCGTTGCGGGCGGCGCTTTGATCAACCTCGGCGCTGGAATGGCTCTCGCCAACGCCGCAGTCGGTGAAAATGTCCGCGCGAACCAGGCTTCCATTAATATGGAAAACAGCCAGGGCATCGGAGCTTTCGCAAATCTCCTTGGAGCTTATGCCGCGGTCAACCTCGGCGTGGGGCGGGACGCTCGCGCAAACCAGGCTTCGGTCAACCTTGAAGGAAGCAAAGCCAGAGGCGTTTTCGTCAATGTGATGGGCGCCGGAGCCGCAGTGAACGCGGCCATCGGGGATCACGCGACCGCCAACCAATCTTCCCTTAACCTGAGAAACAGCACCCTGAACGGAGCGGCGATCAATGCGGGGTTTGCGGGAGCGGCGGCGAATCTGGCGGTCGGAAGAGGAACAACCGCGAACATGACTTCCGTCGACCTGAACAACAGCCGGATGAACGGAGCCATCGCCAACATCGCGGCAAGCGGAGTCCTTGCGAACCTCGCGGTTGGAAACAATTCCAAAGCAAACATGGCTTCCGTGAGCCTCGAGAACAGCCGATACAACGGGACCATCATCAATTTCGTTTCCGGCGTGACCGCCACCAACCTCGCGGTCGGAAACGGCGCCCAGGCCAACATGGGTTCTGTCGTGATCCGAAACGCGGGAGCAGGCGGCGGAGCCTTCAACGCGTCGGTCTCGGGCATCGTCATCAACAGCCGCAAGGTCCCCTTCATGTCCTGGTGCCCTTTCAACACCAACATCGCTCTCGGCGGAAAGACATCGAACAAAAATTCAGTGGTTATCAAATAAGAAGCAATAAAATAAAGGAGAAACTAAAATGAAAAAAAGCATCAGCCTCGTCGCAGTGTTGTTAATGAGCGGTTCCATGGCCTTCGCAGACTCAAAGATCAAAGGCAATGTGAGCAACATCGTCGATGTCAACAGGACGGCCAACGTCGCGGTCGGAAAAGGATCAAAAGCAACCCTCGGGTCCATCCGCCTGAAAAACACCAATGTCGGAGACAAAGGAACCATCAGCAACATGCTCACCGTCAATGAATCCGCCAACGTCGCCGTCGGAGACGGATCTTCGGCAACGATGGGTTCAATCTCGATGAGCGGATCCAAGGTCAACGGAACCGTGAGCAACGAGGCAATCCTCCACAGAGTCGCCAACGTTGCCGTGGGCAAAAATTCTTCAGCCGCCATGGGCTCCATTGACTTGAAAAACACCCGCGCGGATGGAACCATCAGCAACAGCGCTTTTGTCACAGAATCCGCCAACGTCGCCGTCGGAGACGATTCCCAAGCGAACATGGCGACCATCAAAGGCGAATAATCAAAGAATGAAACGGCCATGGGTTCCCGTCCTCGGGACCCATGGCCAAAACCCAAAAGGAGAATGAACCATGAAAATTTTAATGTGCCTCGCAGTGATCGGAATGAGTTTAACCGCGGTTCATGCCGACGACATGAAAGACAACATCTGGGATGCGAGCGAAGACCCGATCGAAGCCAACTGCGTGCTGGGCGACAAAGACCTCAACATCAAATATAACGTTCTCAAAGCCCTCAACGAAGCGAAACTCAGCGTCGCCAACGGAACCAAAGACGACAAGATCAATATTTCCGGAGAAGACAACAACGAAAACAGCATCGTGATCGAGCCCGGAAGCAAGGTCAACAATGTCATCAACATTGTGAACCCCGGAAAATAAAGGAGAAATGAGCGCCATGAAAATTTATAAAATTTCGATCCTGATCCTCTCAGGCCTGATCAGCGCCTGCGCGACCCTGGATCCCCGGAGAGCCGACATCGTGCTCGAAGAAACCCGGCCCATGTCCAACATCACCACCTATACGCAAGCCCTTGAAGACCTGGGCATGATGACGGAAATTTATGGCGCTCCCCCGCTCAAGATCCAGTGCACCCCCGTCGGAGACAACACCGGGAGCTCGCTCGCCAGCGGCGCGGAAATCCCCCGCGATGTGACGGAGATGATGAAGAGCGTTCTTAACTCCATCGGAGGCCGTGTGGTGTTCATTCCTTATGACCCCGCTTTCATGCAGAACACGGCGGGCACCGGATATTTCCCCGAATCTTTCAGCAAAGTGATCCCGGACGCCATCCTTTCCGGCGGCATCACGGAGTTTGACAGAGGCCTTGTGACTCAAGGCAAAAACATTGATCTCAGCGGCCAGGCCGAATTCCCCGGACTCTCCGACAATTTCCCGACGAAAGGCGTGAACTTCAACGCTTCCGGCGGCAAAAAGTTCGGACTTTCCCGCATCACCCTGGACTTCAATTTGCTTGACCTGGAAACCATGACAGGCATCCCCAAAATGAATGTGGTCAACACCATGGAAGTCCGCAAAGGCATGAATGAAAAGGAACTCGCCATCGGGCTCTTCGGCCAGACTTTCGGTCTCAAAGGAAGCATGAAACGCGTTCAGGGCAGACACGCCGCGGTCCGCCTCCTCGTGGAACTTTCCATGATCCAGATGGTCGGCAAACACCTCCGCCTGCCCTATTGGAAACTCCTCGGGCCCGACGCAAAACCGGATCCCGCGGTCCTGAACCAGATCTCGGAATATTTCCGCTGTCTGAGCCCCAGGGAAGCGCTCGCCAATGTGCAGGAATGGCTTTTTCTCTATGGCTATAAAACCAAAGTCACCGGAAAGTGGGACGACGAAACCAAACGGGCGCTCTCGGAAATCAACCTGAAGTTCGACCCCAAATCTTCACAGATCGATCTGGACACATTCACGAGCGTGTATGTGAACATCCCCGTCACCCCGGAACAGGTCGCAAAAAGACACCAGCTTGAAAACAGCGGAAGGAGAAAATCATGAAAAAAATAATTCTTGGACTCATCGCGGCATCGTTTCTGGCGGCGCCCCTCTTCGCCTCGGACGCCGGCATGCTCAAACCCTATAGCCGAGGCCGCCAGCTCTTTTATGAGAAGAAATATGAAGAAGCTCTCTATACCTTCCTCGAGGCGTATATCCAGGACGGAAGCAACCGCCACCTGCTCAACTATATGGAAGAGTGCCTTCACCGCATGAACGAGCCGCCCGACACGCTCATGACCATCCTGGAAACGCGCAGACGCTCCGGAGCCCCTGGAAAACTCAAAGTGGCGCCCGAACAGAGACCCGCGCCGAGCAAAGAAGTCCCGCTGAACGACGGCGAGGACTCCAAAACCAAGCATGTCGCGGCCCAGGTCATGCAGATCGACAAAATCGGCGGACGGGCAGACAAAGTCATCATCAACCTCGGCAGCGGCGGCGGCATGCAGGTGGGCATGAGCGGCGTGATTCTTGACGGACACCAGAGACCCGTGGCCGGCATCGTCATCGCCCAGGTGGATGCGAACCTCAGCCTCGCGAAAGTCGTGGGCTTGAGCCGCGAAATCACTTTGGACTCCACCGCAAAAATCACGGTTGAAGATGATGAAGTCAAATGAAATAACCGTCGGAATTGAGTATAATATGCGCCTTCATGCATTCATTGCTTATTTGCTCTCTTCTCTTGCTCGCGTTTCCCGCGTCAAGCAAGGCGGAAGTTTCGTCCGAACAGGATTCCGGGGCGTCCTATGCCCAGGGGCGGAAGCTTTTTTATGAAAAAAAATACGACGAAGCCCTCGACTCCTTCATCGCAAGCTATCACAAAGATGGAAACCGGCGGAGCCTCATGAAATTCATCGAAGAATGTCTCCGGGAAACAGACGAGCCCTGGCTTTTGAACGCCGGCGCCAACCCCAAATGGGAAAACCTGATTCCCCTGATTGAAGCCCGCAGAAACGCCCTCAAATCCTTCGATGA